>JADGBX010000279.1 GCA_015231265.1 Magnetococcales bacterium
GGCGACCGGATTTGGGCGTGGCTTCTGTTCCTGAGAAGTACGTCAACGGCCACGTCAACAGCCACTTTACCCGAACTGTTGCTTCTCCAGAGAGGTAGAGCACGGAGATGGCACCGAATGTCGGGCACCACACAGAGGTGAGTATTCGGCGCCGAACCTAAAACAGCACCCACCCACCGTGTCCAAAAAGAACTCTACAGTGCGCCCAGCTTTTTCAGTGCTTTGTGCACGTGTCGGGTGAGCTTGCCGTTGACGTGGATCGTTTCTGCGGTCATGGGAATATGGGGATTGGTCATCTCTTTTCTCCTTCGGAACAGATGGGCAGAGTTTACAGCGCGCCCAGTTTCTTCAGCGCTTTACGGATACGCTTGGTCATCTTCTTGGTGACCGGTTTTTTCGGGGCGGTGAAGGGGTCGTAGCTGGACATGCTCTGCTCTCCTCAAGTGTCGTTGGATCTCTTGCTTTTGACTGATTTTGGTTATCGTTTTTATGTCACGCTTCGCTCCCTTACGGTGTGGCGAGCGTCACTGTGGTGGATATCTGCAATCAGCGTACCATTCTTGACATAACGCGCATTATCGTTGAAGAAATCGCAGTTCTCGCTCTCCAGAATGTGCGGATTCTCCCGGCAGCGACGTTTCCATGACGCCGAACACCTCTTTAATCTCTTCCAATGTACCCGCGTGAGAGGGCGCAGCAGTTTTTTGACACATAATCGCCCATAACGTCCAATTTCTCGCTGGGGAGAAGAACCGCTACGCAACAGCAACATTCACTTCCGAGCCGTGGCATGCTCCTTGCTCAGTCATAACATTACGTAAAATTGACACCACCACGATGCGCATCGGCGCACACTTTGGGTAAAGCGATGAAAGTCAATCGGTTCTGGTTCAAAAAGGATCTTCTGGTTCCCCAACAGTCTGAAGTTGGCGCCCAGGATGGCCGCTCGCCGAAACAGCGTCTGCGGGAGCTGCGCCGTGACATCATGGCGATGCTGACGCGGGAGCGATTCGTCTCTTTCAAGAAGCAGCCCCACTTCTATTTTGACAATCAGCTCAACTGTCTCTGGCTCTTCTACGACTTCAAGTCGTCGCCGGATGAGATGTTTCAGAATGTGAAGCGTCTGCGCATCTACGCCTTCAAGAACTGGGAGATTCCTCCCGTTGAGATGTTGCAGTCGATCACCTTCGAGCAGCTCTTCAACACCAATCGCAAGTTCCAGGGCAGCACGGTGCTCTCCGGCACCGAGTCGACGAGTGAGCCCGGTTATCGCACGGTCACCATGGGTTATGGGGCAACGGGTGTCTCCAACAACAGCCACACCATCATTCCCATGCATGCGGTGGCACAGCGGGACATCTTCGCCTTTATTCTGGCCCACTCCCTGGTGCCCGATGTGGAGGGTGTGGAAGAAAAACTGAAGAGCCTCTACCACCTGACGACGCAACTGAGCAAAGATCCGTCTCAGGAGAAACAGGCGAGCGGCGAAGTTTCGACCACGCCCCAGGTCTCCCTGCGTGCTCTGCAACAGCATCTGTTGGAAGGGGATTATGTGCGGGCGCGTCTGCCCGTGCTGGAACCGGCCTATCTCTACGACATGGGTAAGGGTCTCTGGGAGCTGCATCAGCCCAAGCCGCCGAAAGGCAATGGCTGGGTTGAAGTGGTGCTGGACAAACCGTGGGAAGCGCGCAACCCTGAGGCGGATGTGCGTGACGGCGTGGTGGCCATCGACTTCGGGACCAGTTCGACGGTCGTCGCCTATCGGGAGCACGGTAAAACCACCCTGCTGCGGGTGGGTATGAACGACTTCTATCAGATTCCGATTCCCGAGGACTACCAGAATCCGACGGTGCTCACCTTCGTCAATCTGCCCAACCTGATGGCGGCATGGAACAGTGAGCCCTATCGGCCTCTCACCCGCTGGGAGGATTTCCACTTCTCCCACGAGGCGCTGGCGCAGTATCGGGAGAACGAAGCGGACCGCCGCATCGTCGCTTCGATTCTGACCACCATCAAGCAGTGGCCGCTCAACGCCTCCGATGATCAGGCGCTGCGCATCACCGATCAGATGACCGGCACCGAGATGGACATTCGGCCGGTGCGCACTCCCATGCCCACTGCCGGTGAGCCGCTCACCGTCTCCGAGGATGATCCCCTCGATCCCATCGAGCTGTACGCCTACTACCTGGGGCTGTTCATCAACCACCGGGCCAACGGCGTCTTTCTCGAATACCACATGACCTTCCCCATCACCTATCCTCGACAGGTGAAGAAGCAGATTCTGGCGTCGTTTGCTCGGGGTCTGCAACGGAGCCTGCCGCCGTCGATCATCGACAGCAGCGTGATGCAGCGCTTCGCGGTACGTGAAGAGGCGTCCGAACCCGCCGCCTACGCCGCCTGCGCCCTGGGTGAACTGGAGATCGAAGCCACTGAGGATGGCGCCGCCTATGCGGTGTTCGACTTCGGTGGTGGCACGACCGACTTCGATTTTGGAATCTATCGTCTCCCTTCGGAGGATGAAGAGGATCAGGGTTACGAAAAGGTTATCAAACACTTCGGTGCCAGTGGCGATATGTTCCTGGGGGGTGAGAATCTGGTTGCCCATCTCGCCTATCAGGTGTTTCAGCAGAACCTGGATGTGTGCCGTACGCACCACATTCCCTTCTCCTGTCCGACGGATGCGGAACACTTTCCCGGCCACGAGATGTTCATCGACAACTCCCATGTCGCCCAGACCAACAGCGCCCTGCTCACCGGCAAGGTGCGCCCCATCTGGGAGGCGTTCAACTGGGAGATCGATCAGGCGATTCTGGATGCAGGCAGCAGCGACGATTCAGAGCGCAAGCGCCGTCTTTCCGATGTGATCGGTGATGCGTTGAGCGCGGTGATTACCGATGAAACCTTTACCGTCGACTCCTCCGTTCAGAGTTGCAGTGAGGAGAACGGCAAGGACTCCATCCGTGTTGAACTGCTCAACCGTGACCGCAAGAAGATCTCGGTTCTATTCAAGATCGACCACAACAAGTTGAACCATTTTCTGGTCAGGCGAGTGGGCAACGGTGTGCTGCGCTTCTTCATCGCCATGAATCAGGCGTTCGAGAGCCACGGTTACGACCCCGATGAGGTGCACATTCTCCAAGCAGGCAACTCCAGCCGCTCCATGCTGGTGCAGTCGCTTTTTGCCGCCATTCTCCAGGAGCAGATGGTGGGGTGGCGTCCGCCGGTGCAGGAGATGGCCGACAATCCGATCATGGCGTCGATCCGCCGCCACATCGGCTACCCACGCTATGTGGTGCATCGTCCACCCCCGGGCGATCCCAACAACCCCTATAAACCCACTGCCAAAACCGGTGTTGCCATCGGTCTGTTGAAACTGATCCCCGGTGAGACGCTTCTGGCCATCAGTCCCAACGATGAGGTGGATGTGGGTGAGGCGCCGTTCCGCTTCTTCGTCGGCAAGTTGAAGAAGGGGGCGTTCCAACCGGTTCTTCATCAGAACGGTGCCTACAACGAGTGGCGGGAGTTGGGGATTCCCACCCGTGGGGTGTTCAACATGGTGTTCTCTACCTCGCCGCAATCGGGTTTGGGCACCTTGAAGCGCGGCTCCAGTGAGCTGTTGGAGAAGAGTTTGCGTTTCTATCAAGGGGTGGGAAATCGGCGTCTGTTCATTCGTGCCATTGGTCCCTCCAAGGTAGAGGTGCATCTGGCGCACTCTCAGGAGCAGATCTTCAAACAGCCGGAGATGACGGCGCATCGTGAGGTGATCGATCTGGCAGGATAACAGGTTGGGTGTGGTAGGGGGTGGGTGTTTAATGTGTGGCCTTTAAACATCTCGGGTGCAGGGGTCGGGGCCCCTGCCGGAGTTTGAGGCAGCGCCTCAAGGTGTTGACTCTTCCGTTGCCTTTGCCGTGGCCATACTCCCTCCCTAAAAGGAGGTGCGGAACCATGGGTTCCAAGGTGTGGCCTTTTGA
>JADGBX010000027.1 GCA_015231265.1 Magnetococcales bacterium
TGATTCTTCTTCTTTTTGTTCTCTTCTTCGGACCGGAATGTCGAGTCGTGCATGGTGTATCCTCCTTTATGATATCGAGGTGAATCACAGCGATGGTCTGCTGTGTATCGTCCAGTTTCGACGTCTGCTTCCAAGCAAATGCATGCACCGTTCCACTTTTTGAATCTTGTGGCTTTTCAAGAAAAAAATCGATAAAACACAGTTAAATTATGGATTGATCGTTCTAGGAGTGTAGAACCTTCACACTGTTATCACATCGTATATATCTATTGAACTGTTTCTTGACGGTCAGCCGGGTCTTGGTAGAAAACCCATGCCATGGGAACACCCTCTCTCTCGACAGGTCCAATCGGTTTCCCCTGCTTCAACCTGTGGCAGCTGCTCCGGTTCAGAAGAACGATGTAGTCGGCGTTTTGTCGATCACGCGTTCGTTGATAATCTGTACCGAGAAAGGGCATGAGTGTGCTAATGGGGCCACAGCTATATACTGTATAACGCTGAGGTTTTTCAGAATGAGCGAGCTGCTTGCTGTGTGTACGTATGATGCTTGCAGCTTCTTTGAATGAGGTGCCCCAGTAGTCGAGCTCAAATCTGTTCTCTGCACCGGAAATTCCGCCTGTCAGATGGTTGTAGTAGGCGTACTGATAGGGATGAATGCGCACCATATCAGCAATGACGGAGAGAGGGGTGATCACGCATATGGTTAACACGACAACAGCAGCACCTCTGCTCACGTTTTGCACTGTGTTAAGAAGAGAGTGAAGTGTCCAGCCTGCAAGCACCGCCATGGGAGGAAGAATGAACAGGAAGTGGCGGATAGCGTCGTAGTGGATAGAATTGAAGAGGATGGGATAGAGCAGTGGAACAACCAATGCAATCCCGAGAAAGAACCACCCTGAAAGTGCCAATGTGTCCTGGCGAAAACCGCTTCTAATCAGCGAAACAAGCCCGAATGGGATAGCCAACACGGTTGACAGCAGGAACAGTTCCGGGATTTTGACGCCAAAATAGACTGGATAGTATGTCCAAGGCAGAGCATGGCTGAGGTGATAGGTTCCTTGAAAGAGATTGGGCCAAGATTGATAAGGAAAATGCGTGGTGGCACTGAAAGCTTTCTGTATGGTGGTTACAGGATCCACCAGAGCCGAGGGCCAGGGAATCACCATAATGATAAATGTGAAGAGGAGCGCCAGTGTCAAGAACGCTCCGTTTCGTAAGAGAGATTCACGTTTACGGCACTGGGTGCTGAGCAGAGTTGCCACAATAAGGCCTGTCAGAGCATAGGCAAGAAGAAGAACCCCACCAATCCGCACAGCCAACGTCATACCGAGTACAATTCCAAATCCCATCCACTCCTTCCAGGGCACATCGGGATAGGTGCGACCAATGCGCACTAACATCAACAGTGTCCAGATATATCCGACAGCAAAGGGAAAATCCTTCGGGTTTATAAACATATGGCCGAAGTAGGAGGGTGTGGTGGCAATGAGCAACAGCGAGAGAAAACCGGTGCGGGCACCACCAACAAGATGCCCGAGACGCCAAACACCAACCATGCCGAGCCATCCGACCAATCCGGAAAGCAGTCGGCGAATCAAGAGGGGATCCTGATTGGGAAAGAGACGCACCATACCCTGCACCACGGTGTCGAATAACCCACCGTAAAGGTAGAGGTTCTTGTATACCAGGGCAGAGAGGTCACTATAGTTGGAGGCATAGAAGTTCAGAATGTGCTCACCGTAGCGGATCTGCACATATTCATCCCAACTCATTCCATAATCTGTGTAGGTCAGGAGGATGACCGCCATCACGACACACAGTATACCCCATGATGCAGCAGCATAGAGTCTCTCTGAGTTTTGTGTAAGAAGTGGACTGTGCATGATGGAAGGTTTCCCCCTTCAAATGGTTCCTCTTGGTATGAAGCTCTTGGAGTGAAACAGCGTAGAGTTATCAGGGGAGAAAGGAAACCGTGCATGCTGATAATCCCGGTTGGTTGTCGTGTTGTTCATGATAATGAATCAGGCCATGACGACAATGTTGAAGCGGACGTGATGGTGTATTGTTTGTAAGTGACTGAAATAAGTGGATGATTATTATTTCTAGCCGATGCTGTCGCAAAACAGAGTTGGCATAGGGTATCCTTTCGAGATGTGGTGTGATCGGAGAAGGGTGTTGAGTGCCGCGTTGTGATGGGTGACGATTGGCGATTGAATCACTATAATGATCAGTCATGTTCGGCGTACTTATAGGACGCCAGCTCTCACTGTATACGTGCGAGTCCTTGCACGGACGTGATATCAAACACCTCTTAATGTCGGGGATGATGGGTATGAATTCCACGGAACTGAAAAAGAAGGTGGCCGCCGCCACCGGTCTGAAGAGCACGGAAGCCGGACCAGCCGTCCAAGCCGTTCTGAATGAGATCCGGGAGGCGCTGGGACGTGGTGACGACGTTGCCATTCTTGGGTTTGGCACCTTCTATGTTTCGGAGAGAGCTGCTCGTACCGGTCGCAATCCCCAGACCGGTGCAACCATGAAGATCCCTGCCGGCAAACTGGCTAAGTTCCGTGCCGGTAAAGCGTTGAAAGAGGCGGTGAAAGCCTCCATGCCTGCCGAGCAGCAGAGTGCCGATGCGGAGAAACAGTCGGTCGCACAGGAAAAAGCTGCTTCCGATAAGGGTAGCGAAAAAGGTGGAAAAGAGGGCGGTAAGCGCGAAAAGAATAGCGGCAAGAACGGCAAAGGGGGTAAGCGCGGAAAAAACAGCAAAGGTAGAAAGGGCGGAAAAGGCGGAAACAAAGCCGCAAAAGCTGCCAAAGCTGCTGCCAAAGCTGCCGCCAAAGCTGAAAAGGCTGCTGCCAGAGCCGAAAAAGCGGCCAAAGCCGAAAAAGCGGCCAAGGCTGCAGAAGAGAAGCGTAGTGACTCCTCGCTCATGGGCAAGCTCTCTTCCAAGCTGCGCAAATTGGGCAAGAAGAAAAAGAAGAAGAAATAGCGCGGTGAGTAGAGGCAGGCTTCTTCGGTTCCGGAAGCCTGCTGTTTGCCTCCACCCTCCTCGGCTCTTCCGTCGGATCGTTCATAGCTTTCATGACTATTTCCACGCCCGGTCCAGCGGACCCCTATCTGAGCATTATTCTGTTCTCTCGAAACGACGACTACGCTGGTGGTATCGTGCCGCGTTTGCAGTCGAGTCTCGACACGCTGTTCGATCAGTTGCAGCGGCATGCCATTCCGTCGGAGATCATTTTAGTGGAGTGGAACCCCCCCGTGGATCGTCCCGCTCTGCATGAGGCGTTGCAGTGGCCTGACTCAGGGGGATGCTGCACCATTCGACTGATTACGGTGCCAGGGGAGGTTCATGCCCGCTTTGATCATTCACACGTTCGGCCAACCCAGTCCGGCGCTGCCAACAATGTGGGCATTCGTCGGGCGCGGGGCGCCTTCATCATGACCAAGGCCAGTGACACTTTCTATTCGGAAGCGGTGATGGAAGAGTTGTCAAAGGGGGCACTGGTGAAGGATCGGATCTATCGGGCGGAGCGGTGTGATACCGACGCCGACGCTGTTGATGGCGTTCTGGCTGCGAAGAGTAGTGCCGAGCGGTTGGCGATCCTCGAGCGCACAGTCATCTATCGCAACGAGCGCTTGGCAATCGATCCGAACGTTGCCGGAGATCTGCCCATTCTGCACACCAATGCCAGTGGCGATTTCCAGCTGCTGCACCGGGATTACTGGGCAGCTCTTCGCGGGTACAAGGAGACCTCCGATGTCATCAGCTATGCCGTTGATGCCCATCTCTCCTATGCCGCCCACGCCCTGGGAGTGAAGGAGACCCTCTTTCCCGATGCCTGTTGCGTTTACAAACCGACCCACTCTCATATGGTACGCACCCGAGGGTTCAAGGAGGAGAAACGGCTGTTTCAGCGGCTGGCGGAGTCGCTGCCCTCTCTGATGGAGCGGGTAGTGATGCGGCTGTTTCGCATGGCCACCGGTTATCACCCTTCCGAACGCAATCGTGTACTGATTCGTGGTGTGCCCCAACCCGCCTTCTACGATTTGGTCATGATCTGGAAGCGTCTTGTCGCCGGTGAGCACCCTCCCTGGTTCAACGGACTCGACTGGGGTCACGCTGACGAATCCTTTGAAGAACGCACCGTCGTCGTTGCCGCGTGGGACGATCCATCCCGGTTTCCCATCGCACCCTGGCCGGAGAGGGCGCAGCCATGAGGGCACGCTTTGAGCAGGTGCGGTCTCATCTGGCTGGATCACAATTTCTAAGGAAGTTTCTTCAAACCTTCTCCACCCGTGTGCTTGTCATGGCCATCGGAATGGTGACCTCGATCATCGTCACCCGAATTCTCGGCCCGGAAGGGCGGGGGGCGTTTGCTCTGGCCATGGCCACCGGTGCCGTCGGGGTGCAGTTGGGCAATTTGGGGCTGCACACCGCCAATATTTTCTATGCCGCCAAAGATCCGGCAAAGACTCCCTCTCTACTGGGCAACACCCTGCTTGTCGGGTTGGGGATGGGCGCCGTTATGGGGGTGGGAGTGTTTGGGGCGCTCACCTGGTGGCCGGATCTGGCCCCCATGACACCCACCCTGTTGATGACGGTGATGATCTGGATTCCGTTCGGGTTGGTGCATCTTCTCTTGCAGAATCTGCTGCTAGGCGTGCATGCGGTCTCCATCTACAACCGTAATGAACGCCTCTTCTCCGGCTCCATTTTTTTTCTGGTGGCTGTTGCCGCAGTGATGGGCAGGGTGGCGGTGGAAGTGGTGGTGGCATTCAATCTTCTGGCGACGGTTCTGGTCGTCGTCACCGCCGTCCGCCATCTGATCCACCATTATGGAGGAGCGCCGCGCATCGATCTGGGCATGCTGAAGGGGCAGCTCCCTTATGGGCTCAAGTCCTGGTTGGGATCGCTGGTGGGATTTCTGCTGCTCAGAATCGATCTCTTCATGATCAATCTGCTCCTGGACACCACCCAGGCTGGACTCTATGCCGTTGCGGTGGCCATGGGAGATCTGCTCTTCATGGTGCCGTCGGTGATGATTACGCTCTTCTTTCCCGAGGTGACTTCAAAGCCGGATCGTATAAGTAAGTGGCGGATTCTCCGCCGTCTTCTTCTGGTCTTCTCGGTGATGATGATCGGGCTGTGTCTCGTTGCGGGTCTGCTGGCGGAGCCGGTGCTGAATCTACTCTATGGCGACGCCTTCCTGCCCAGTGCTCCGGCGTTTCTGATCCTTCTGGCGACGGTATTCGGTCGCAGTATCATCGGGCTGTTGGCCGGGTTCATCGGCTCGTTCGACATTCCTCGTAGCGGACCGCTCTTCGGCGTGGCGTTGCTGCTTGTCAACTACTGGCTCAACCTGCAGCTCATTCCACTGATGGGTATTGAGGGGGCAGCGCTGACATCAGTGGTCTGCATCATCTTTCAGGTGGCCTACAACGCCTTTTATGTCTTCCTCCTGGTGCGCTTTCCAAACTATGTCATTCGCTGGTAGAGCGTGTGCTGCAGGTCACTATGATTGGTGCCGATCCGGCGCTGTCTCTTTGTCGAACTGCTTGAACTGGCGGATCAGAAACTCCTGCTCCAACGGAGTCAGATTGAAGCGTCGGCCCGCCTCATCCAGATCGGCATCGGTGCGTGATGCACGACTCCCCAACCATTTGAGGGCGCGGCGAAACGATTCTCCCTGGGGAATGATGGTGGACATGGTGGGCTCTCCTTTTTTTATAGCAATAAAATCAGCAAGTAACAGAAATAATCAGTCTATGAGTGTTTTTTTTCTAAAGGTGCGACTTACTGTGACCGATAGTACTGAATAGGAGTGCTTCGTCTTGCGTTGTCGCTTCGGGCGGCGTACTCTTCTGAACGATGGTCTGGTGCATCGGGTGTCAACCTGGTTCCAGACCGATGATCAATCTTCATTTTACATGGTGTACGGACGCGTTGAGGAAGAGGGGTGTAAATCATGGCAGCCATAGGAATTGGTAATGTGACTGGCGAGAGCGCCAAAGCGCCGAAATATGTGCTGGAGGCGATTCACACTCAGGCCAAGAAGACACCAGATCATTTCCGCAGCAGAAGCATCAAAGGCGCTTTTCAAACGGCTGAGAAAGCCAAAGGCTTCTCCAAGGAAGCGGTGCAGATTCAGTTCTCAGAGGTCGCCGTCAAGTTTGGCCGGATTTATGCGGCTCCGCAAACCGGACGGTAGTCGCGACAGCACCACGATACGCAGCCGTTCATTGTACCGTCCTGCATGAACATGAAGTCAGGGTGTCGTTTCCGTTCGTGGGCGACACCATTCATTCCTACCTTCTGAATCCGATATTTCTCTTCGGCGCATTCCCTCTTTGTCCCTCACGGTATGTTCAAATGGTGTAGTGGATCGATGCCACTGCCGTGTTGTGATGCGTGATCGACGATCTCGTACTCGGGCTGATTGCGCATGCTTCTCAGATCGATATACCGGGGGGGCCCCGACCAGGATTGGGTATCCTTGACTACCTTGATCAGCGGACGGAGTAGATCTTCCCGATGGTTGCGGAGGATCAGACCGATCATGCCATTCTTCAGCTCCACCATCGAACCGGCCGGATAGATTCCAAGACAGCGCACGAAGTGCTGAAACAGCTCCTGATTGAACTGCCGTTCTCCCCACTCCAACATTTTTCGTAGAGCAACATGGCTCTCCAGAGGGGCGCGAAAGCTCCGTTTGGAGGTGATGGCATCATAGACATCGGCGATACCGGCCATCTGGCCCAGACGATGGATCTGATTCTGGTAGAGCCGTTTCGGGTACCCAGTTCCATCGTAGCGCTCATGGTGCTGGGAGAGGATGATATGCATCACCTTGGTGATGCCCTTGGAGTTTTCCAGCAGCTCCTTGCCGAAGTTCACGTGCTGTTTCGCTTCCATGTACTCCTTGTCGGTGAGCGTGCCCTCTTTTTCCAGGATCCCCCTTGGAACCCGCACCTTGCCGACATCATGGAGAAAACCGGCGACCCCGGCCTGTTCCGAGATGCGGGGATCAAGCCCCAGATGGGTGCAGAACGCAGCCAGGAAGATGCCCACATTGACCGAGTGGGAGAGGGTCTCCTCGTCGGTACAACGCAGGAGCGCCATGACGATCATGGCGTCCATGTTGCGGCGAATGATGGTCACCATGTCCTCCGCCACCTTGGTGAAGGCGCGGGCATCGACCATTTTTCCCAGACGGGCATCGTTGAGCATGTTGCCGACCAACTGGTTGGCCTGATCGGTGATGGCGCTGGCTTCCTGCAGATCGGCCGTGATAGCGGTAACCTCTTCCGCAAGAGGATCACTCTTGGCACCGACCAGTTCACGGAGCTGGGCGTTGAGTTCCTCGGTCACCTCGTCCTGAGATCGTGCTTCCGGGGCATCGTCTCCTTCCATGGTGTCGATATAGACATCCTGGATGCCACGCTCTTCGAGCATGGTGATGTCCTTCTTGGAGGTGATGGGAAAGGGTTCAGGCAGCGAGGGGTCGTTGTGCCAGAGTCCTACATGGCTGTGGATAACCATTCCGGGCCGTAGGGCCTCAATGGATATCTTTTTGAGCATGGTGTGGGTCCCGTGTAGATCACATGTCGAATCGATGAAATTAAGAATAGCACAGGAGACGAAATCTGAACACAATTCCATCACATTCTGACGGTACTTCAAGGTGGGGGTACAGCACGTGACACTTCGGTTCAGGGAGTACTCAAAAGTGTGCCCGAGGGCATCTCTTCAAGGATATCGATGTTAATGTCATGCACGAATCGGTGGTTGACGATGGAGTATCCGGGTTGATCCCGAAACATATTGAGATCGATCATCTGACCAGGAGTGTCGTCTGCCGTATTACCGGCCGGGGTTTTAATGGTTTTGATCACAGGATGCAGAAGTGCCGAGCGGTTGTTCTGTATCACCAGAGCAAACGTGCCGTTGCGCAGTTCCAGCAAAGAGCCGACCGGGTAGATGCCGATACAGCGGATGAACTGTTCGCACAGGCTTTGGGTGAAGAGTGTCCCGGCCCAGCGCATGATCTCCCGCAGGGCGATGTGACTTTCGATGGGTCCGCGGTAGGAGCGTTTGGAGGTGATGGCGTCGTAGACATCGACGATTCCGACCATCTGTCCGAGTTTATGGATATTCGATCCGGAGAGGCCGTGAGGATAACCACTGCCGTCGATGCGTTCGTGGTGCTGTTTGATGATGGTGGTCATCAGCGGAGTGAGTCCCGGAGTACCGTCCAGTAGTTGCAGCGCGTGCTTGACGTGCTGCCTGATGACGGAGAGTTCCCCCGGATTCAGCTTCCCCTTTTTATTGAGCAGAGAGTCGGGAATGCGGATCTTGCCGATATCGTGCAGAAAGCCTGCTGTACCGGCCTGTTCCACGACCGTGCTGTTCATGCCGAGACTGCGGGTGAACAGCATGAGAAGGATGCCGACGTTGAGAGAGTGACGAAGCGTCTCATCATCGCTTTTTCGCAGTAGGGCGAGAGCGATCATCGCGTCTGGACTGCGTTCGATCATCTCTTTCATCTGTCGGATGGGTTCGCTTATGGGACGGGCGTCGATATTGCGCCCCATGCGGGCATCCTTCATGATCTCTCCAACCATGAGAGAGGCTTCATGGACCAGTTGTGACGCCTCTTCGATCTCGGCACCGATACGGTGGAGTTCCGTCTCTGTTTGGGGAGGTGGAGCCTCTTTAGCAACGGCATCTCCGCCTGCCAGTTCTCGGATTTGGTCTTGCAGAGTGGCGGAGATCTCGGCGAAGGATGGGCCGGAGCGGGTATCATCCCCCTTGTCGGTATCGATGAAGAGCTCTTTGACGCCGTGAGATTGGATGTGACGCACCTCACTGGAGGAGTGCACCAGCCGGTTACCCCGCAGCAGCGGGTCACTGGAGACGACATCAACGATGCTGTGGATGTGCATGCCCGGTTGGAGATCCGATACGGATATCTTCTTGATCATGGCTCTTTATAGTTTTTTTTATGTGTTTACACTGACTGAGATGTTTTCTCTCAGTCATCCCCGATAGGTTGGAAGCATACATCAGAGTGAAGAGCAGCAGCAAACCGCATGTTCGCGGTGAGCGTCGAGTGAAACCACCCCTGTTGTCGAGTGAAATACCTACTCAGGAACGCGTTGTTCGCAGAATGCCATCCCACACGGCAGTGGCGCGTCCATGATCGAAGGCCTCCATGGTCAGGGCTGCCCCCATGTGCAGTCGATTCAGCTCTTCGCGACTGTCCAGCAGTTCGATCAGTGCATCGGCAATCTCTCCCACACTGGGATCGGCGCGCAGCAGACGGCCATTCATCCGATCTCGAATCACCTCACCGATGGCCCCCACATCGGTGATCACCGGTACGAGACCGCAACAGATGGACTCCACCAACACGAAGGGGAGTCCCTCCGATGCGCTGGGCAGACAGAAGATCCGGCTGCGTTGATAGAGTGTGATCAGGTCGTCCATCGACAGCGAACCGGTGAGGCTGACCGACGTCTCCAGCCCCAGATCCTTCACCTGTCCTGCCAGGGAAGATTCCAGGGGTCCGTCACCGACCATGGCTAACCGAGCCGATGGGAATGCTCCGGCGACACGGCTCCAGGCGGCAAGGAGTCGATCAGGACGTTTGCCGGCAATCAGGGCGCCGACAAACACCACATCAAAGCGCTCTCCGTGATCATGAAATCCCCTGGCCGCTGTCGGGCGAAACCGCTGCCGATTGATGGTGTGGGGAAGGGGGGTGATGGCCGATTCTGGTACACCGTGCTCCATCAACTGCCGCTTCTGCACCTCTCCCGGAACCGTGAGGGAGAACCGAGAGGTTCGGATCAGACGTAACAGCAGCGCCTGTTTCCACCCACCCTTGAAGTGCTCCATATCGTCACCGATCACCAAGCAGACCAGAGGCGTGCCGGTCAGCGTGGCAGCCAACCAGGCCAGAATGCCATAGGGGACCGGATTGATGGTGACCACAAGATCGGCGTTTTCTCGCCGGATTGCCCGCCAGCCATTGAGTAAGAACCGAAACAGATGCCAAACAAACCGCACTGCTCGTCTCATGCGCCCACCCTTGCCCGGAAGAGGAAGGGCATAGCAGCGCTGAATCAGTTTCGGGTGCTCCAGAGGAATCGGTTCATTCCGCACCAGGGTCACCTGCGCCACAGTGGGATGGAGCAGGAGGGGTTCCAAATGGTGGATGACGTTGGGAGCGTTGGTGCGACTCATCCAGACAACGCGCATACCACCACCCTGTCGGGAGGGCGTGGCTTCCGATTGAGTGTTCGTATCAGAGGGGGGGGCAGACGTTGTCATACCGGAATTCCTGATGCTTCTGTTCCGCTTGCACGGACCCATAACGGAAAAAAACGCGCTCTCTTGCTTTGTTTGCGTTGGAATTTTACATTATGTTACGCTTAATGTCCTGTACGGCTCCGTGATTCATCAGCTGTCGGAAGAGCGGGTGCTTGCTCAATGCATCCAGATTGCCGCTCTTCAGAGCCTGCATGATCGCCGGATCCCGTAACGCCTTTTGAAAGGCCGGGTCCGCACCCAGGGCAAGCGCCTTGTCCCGCAAGGTGGGATCTTGGAACAGCCGCATCAGCACCGCCATTCTGGTCGCATCCAGGTTTTCATGCGAGGCTGTGCCGGAACCGGATGGGGTTGACGGATAAGAGAGAGCGGAAGGATCCGCCACGACAACCGAAGGCAGAAGCAGCAACGCAACAGCCACTCCGACCAGTGCGTGTCGGCGTGGAGAGTGATGATGGGATCGTCGATTCGATTCACTGATGAACATGGTCTCCTCCTGGTGTGCGTCGCGGGTTTCGAAAAGGTTGCCGACTATTGGATTCGACGGGAAGGGCAGTGTGTCACTGCCTACCGGCTTCGAAGCCACACTGTGTGATTTCAGCGTCTTGGTGACTGCATGTTTTATTCGACTACGGACACCATTGTGATTCAACCGGAAAAGAGACGGCGAATCCGGAATGGCGGTTTTCTATCGCTTGTCCGGCTGCCAATGGCCCTGATCTTGGGTTCCGTTCTCTTCTTCGGCGGTAATCTAAATGCACCGGTGAAGGCCGATATCTACAGCTATGTCGACAAGAGCGGCACCGTCCATCTGACCAATAGCCCTAAGAAGGCGGATCGCCGCTATCGGCGCATCATCAAGGAACAGAAACCCAAACAGACCGCTTCTCTGACCAAAAATGCTGGGAACACTACCAAGTCGGGGCTCAACCGGGGGCGTGTCAGCCGGGTGTATACCGGCAAAGAGCTCAACCGTGCCATCAAGGTGGTCTCCATGCGTTACGGGTTGGATGAGTCGCTGGTGAAAGCGATCATCCATGTGGAGTCCCGTTTCAATCCCAACGCCCGTTCTCCTGCGGGTGCGGTTGGTCTGATGCAGCTTATGCCCAGCACCGCCCGTATGTACGGCGTCTACAATCTCACCGACCCCATTGCCAACATTCATGCGGGTTCCCGACATTTTCGCATGCTGCTCAACCGCTTCAAGGGTGATGTTCGCCTCTCGTTGGCGGCCTATAATGCCGGTGAGTATGCGGTGAAGAAGTACGGTAACAAGGTGCCTCCCTATCCTGAGACGCGCAACTACGTTGTGAAAGTTCTCAAGGCCTATCAGAAGTACCGGGTGTTGGCGCACCGTCAATCCAACGCATCCAACCGCCACTCCTGATACGTCGCTGACCGCTGATTCCGGCAACCGTGCCGGAGTGGAGTATGCCGGTCTCAGAGTCTCTCTTCTGCCTGGAGTTGCCGCCGACGATGTTCAAAGCCTTTTGGAAAATCGTTCTTGTGGGAGCGATTGCCGCTATCCTGGTCATCTTCTATCTCGGTTTGAGCAACAATCCCCGAGCCATTCCGTCGCCTCTGGTGGGTAAAAAGGCCCAACCCTTCGACGCCGAACCTCTCGTCGGGGAGCAGCGCGTCCGGTTGCAGGATTATCGGGGGCAGTGGCTGGTGGTCAACTTCTGGGGTTCGTGGTGTGTCAGTTGTGTCAGTGAGCACCGGGATCTTATGCAGTTGGCGGCGATTTCCCGTCAACGGGGTGATTTCGCCATCGTCGGTGTCGATTTTCGCGATACGCGACAGGGGGCGGAGACTTTTCTGAAACGCCACGGCAATCCCGGATATGCGCACGCCTTCGATCCCAAACAGAAGATCGCCATCGACTGGGGTGTCTATGGGGCTCCGGAGTCCTACATCGTCTCGCCCGACGGCAAGATCGCGCACAAGCACACCGGTCCCATCTATCCAGGCTGGTTCGAGAAGGTGTTGCTGCCGATCATTGAGGGTAAGGAATCGGTTGAAACGGTTGTGGACGGAGGAGCCGGCTGATGTTGAAATGTCGTCTTGAGCGTGAGGGCAGAGGGTCGGTTGTGTGGATGGTGCTGACGCTGCTCGCTTTGTTAGCTCTCCCTGTTGAGGCGGCCGAGCGTGTGGAGGATCCCACCGAAGCGCGTGTTCGGGAGATCTCGTCAACGCTGCGCTGCGCCGTCTGTCAGAACCAGCCCATCTACGAGTCCAACTCCGACCTGGCCAAAGATATGGTGTCGATTATCCGGGAGAAGATTCAATCCGGTGAGAGCGACGAAGCGATCCGCGCCTATTTTCATGACCGCTATGGCGACTACATCTATCTGGAGCCGACCAAGAGTGGCGCCAACTTGATCTTATGGATCGCACCGTTTGCCGGTCTTCTTCTGGGCGGATTTGGTCTGGTGGTGGCGATCAACCGTTGGCGTCGTGGTCGTATTGACGAAGGTGTTGCTGCAACCGGAGAAGAGAGTCCTGCCTCCCCATCCGATCGTCGCGCCGAGCGGCCCGCGTCTGCGCGAGATGAGGCGATGGAAGCGCGTCTCCGCAAGGAGATTGAATCATTCGAAGAGTCATAACCGTCGTCGTATAGTGCGTGCGAACTATCAAGGAAGAGAACCGTGTGCGACAACCATAAAGAGAGTTTTATCCAGCGCCTTACCGAAGGTCACCATCAATTCCTGGAGCACGATCTCCCCCTGCATCGGGGGCTGTTTCAGCGTCTCAGTCGTGAGGGACAGGATCCCCGGGCGCTGGTGATCGCCTGCTCCGACAGCCGGATCCACCCCAACCTGCTCACCCGAACCGGACCCGGCGATCTCTTCATCGTCCGCAACGTCGCCAACATGATGCCCCCCGATCACGATGATGGCAAAGGGTTCCACGGCACCAGTGCCGCCCTGGAGTATGCCGTCACGGTGCTCGAAGTGGAGGCGGTGATCGTGCTGGGCCACAGCCGTTGCGGCGGTGTGCAGGCGCTGGCCAATGGGGCTGGAGAAGAGAGTACCAAGGGGGGGTTCATCAATCCCTGGTTGAACATCGCTCATCGTGATGCCGATATTCGCGCGGTGATTGACGCCGGTTTTACCGATGGCGACTACCGTGCCCTTGAGGAGCAGATGGTGGTTTTCTCCCTTAAGAACCTGCGGACATACGATTTTGTCCGCGAGCGGGAGGAGGCAGGAAAACTGGAGCTGCACGGCTGGTACTTCCACATCGCGGAAGGGCGTCTGCACGCACTGGATCAGAAGAGCGGACGCTTTCAGCCACTATAGAGACTGTAGAGGGAGAGTAGTCGCTTCTGTTAGGGCGTGTCCTCAATTAGAACGATTCCGCGTTTGTGACTGAAAAAGCAGCAGGCAAGGCGTGAGGAGCGCGGTTTGGCACGGCCAAATGAGCGACGAACAACGCAGCATGGTGCATTTTCAGGCCAAACCCGAAGGGCTGGCGGCACGCCAGCGCGGTTTCGAGCTCATTGAGGACACGCCCTAATGAAACAGCGGTCTGTGCTGCGATTCAGAACGGCTCGAACTCCTCATCCCTCTCATCCCGAGGGGCGGGCGTGGTGTTGGCCGGTGGTGGCGTATCCGGTTGCACCACCATGGAGTGAGCGGGAAACCAGGGCAGAATCGCCGGCACGGTTTCCGGTGTATCATCGGCAGCGTGAGGGGGCGTTGCTTGATCGACAACTCCCTCCAATCCTGCTGTTGATGGGGTGTCGGAGCTGTTGTCAGGAGGGGGAGGTGTGGCAGGGTGTAACGTCTCTTCTGCCTCTTCTGCAGGATCACTCGCTCTGTGCCGGGAGGGTGACGATGACGCCACGTAACGCTTTTCCAACACATCACACCCTTCGAGGATCGCATCACGCAGCACCTCTGCTCGGCTGATGCGTCCACGCAGAGCATAGTCCGGTGTGCGTTCAAGCTGGCCCATCAGCCGCTCCACCCGTTCCAGGAGTGCGCTGGAGACCCGCAGTGAGATCATCTTCTGGGGCATGTCCGGTCCGTTACAGTAACGCGATTACAGTGCAGTACGAAGACAGTTTCTGCCCTCTTTCTTCGCTTCATAGAGAGCGGCATCGGCACGCATGGTCAGATCCTGTACCGTGGCGCGCGGCTCCTGCATGGAGAGGCCGATGGAGATGGAAATGCGTGGCAGAGGATTACCGTCCACATCGCGAATAGTCGCAACCTCCACCGCTTTGCGTAGCCTCTCGGCGATGCGTTCCGCCTGATAGAGCGGTGTATTGGGCAGGATGACCCCAAACTCCTCACCACCATATCTTGCCGCCACGTCCCCTGGACGAATGTGCTCATCAAGGAGCTTGCCGAGTGCGATCAGGGCGGCATCACCGGCGAGATGGCCGTTGTTATCGTTGTACTCTTTGAAATGGTCCACGTCCAACAGCATGAAACCCAATGGCTTGCCACTCTGACGACAGCGTCCGAGCTGTCGTTCCAGCACCTCATCCAACCAGCGACGGTTGTAGAGTCCGGTGAGTGGGTCGGTGCGGGCAGTCTGCTCAAGAAGACGCTGTTTGATACTCCCCTCCAGAATCACACGGTTACTGGCCCGCATGCGATGGGAGAGCACGAATAGAAGATTGCGGCAGATGGCGTGGGACATGGTGATCAACGCCCAGAGGCTCTCCTGATCGATTTTCAGAAGGCGGCTGGGGGTTTCTGCGATCACGCTGGCGGAGGGCTGTTTCCCCTCGATCAGGGACATCTCTCCAACACAGCCGCCGCGCTCGATCCAGGTAAAGGGTTCGCCGTCCTCACCCTCAAGATGGACACTCAACAGCCCCTCCAGAAGAACAAATACCGCTGTGTTGTCCTGGCCAGGTGAGAGCAGAACTTCTCCCGGTTCAATGGTTTCGGTGGTACACCGTTCAAGAATCGAGGCGATGGATTCGTGACCGACACCAGAGAAGAGCGTGATCTCCGAGAAGGTCTCCGGTGTACAGAAAGCGGGGTGGTTAGTGGTGTGTTCGGACATGGATCGCCGTGTCGTGCTGTGGGTGATTGTTCAACCCGGTGACTGTTGACCTGTAACTGCTTAACCCTCAAATATACGCTGTTCACACTGCTCTGTTAAGCCGGATTATCATTTTGCAGATGGGTTTGTCGAGAGATGTCTGCGGCGCATCAGTTCGTGGACGAAGATTGCCGTTGCCGTCGCAACATTCAGGGAGTCCACACCCCGCTGCATGGGCAGTGTCAGCCGGAGGGGGCATCTGGATTCAATAGCGGGATCCAGACCATCGGATTCATGGCCGAGAATCAGACAGACGGGCCGGTTCGGAGTGGCGGGCAGATGGTGGTCGAGATCATAGAGGGAGAGGGCATCTTCGGAAGTGGTCACGGCGATGTGCAGGGTATCGTGGTCGTGGGCCAACTGTTCAAGATCGTCGGCATACGCCGTGGAGCGCACCATGGGAATCGTAAAGAGCGTACCCATGGAGGCTCTGACCACCTGACGATGGAAAGGGTCGGTACACTGCTCTCCCAGCAACACACCCTCCACACCCAATCCCGCCGCGACACGCAGAATCGCACCAAGGTTCCGAGGTGTGGTGACGCGGGGAAGAGCCAGGAGAATCGGATCCGGCCGACCGGCCAGGGTCATCAACGTCGTGACCGCTCCGTGTTCATTCTGCCAGCCGGGGTGGCGGCCACAGGCGTAGACGCCTGTCTGGTGCCCCCGACCAGCCACCCGATCGAGCCAGCGGTCGGGAATCACCAACAGGGAAACCTGTGGCGGAATATGGTGTTGGATGCGATCCAGCCGTTTCTCAATGACCAGTACCGATTCCACCGTTATCCCAGCTCTCAACGCACGCTCCACCACCGGCGCCCCTTCACAGAGAAAACGGCCATCACCACGGCGGCGGCTATGCGCTCTGAGCGATTGGTAAAGCAGGAGATCGGGATCATCTTCCCGGTCAATCCTTCGGAGTGGGGGCATGGTGTGGTTCTGTATTATCAGGGGCGGTGCAGAATGAAACGCTGTGTTGCCATGAGCTTGCCCTTGTAGGAAATCTCCAGCGTCCAGATACCGGGAACCAGCTCCCACGGTGTGTCCAGACCGTAACCGCTGTAGGTGCGGTCTCCCAGGATGATCTTCTTGTTCCAGGAGCCGCCGCTGCTGACCTCACCGGTTTCCGGATCCTTGATAGGGGGGTGGGTGATTTTCAGGTCGATGGTGGCCCGGGTGCCCACATCTGAGGAGTCTTCACCTAGGGCGACATACTCTACACCGAACTCGGTCTTGAGCTTGGCGGGAATCCCATCGGTACGGCGCTTCAGTGTCGCGTAGAGCAGCTCTTTCTTCGGCTGATCCGAGACATCTGATGTGTTGGCAGGAGCCACCTTACCGGAATAGATGCCAAAATCAACGATAGTGATCGATGTCACGCCACCAGCCAGAGCGGATCCGCTACAGATGAAAAAAAGAAATCCGACTGAAATCAGAGTTCTGAAGAGCATCCCACGCTCCTTTGCATACAATGGATGATACCGTTCAAGTGAGCCGTATATGCTACCAGTGACCAATCTCATCACCGATATCCGGAAACTCCTCGTCCTTCTTGATCTCTTTGCCCATGGGAGTCTTCTGCAGGAACTCGAGAATCTGATCAACCCGTCCGGAGACCGCTGCCAGGGAGTAACAGACGAAAAGAATGGAGATCCCCTCCCAAAGCGATGCGTAGTGTGTTTCCGATTCACGATCAAGAATCTGGGTGCCGATGGAGAGAATCGATTTTTTCCTTTTCTTCAATTCATTCTCAAGGGCCGCGACGGTTTCGATGCCGAGATAGGCGAGATTCTCAACCAGTTCGTTGAGGAAGTTCTCATTGGGCACTACGGGCACACTGAGTAGATTGGAGAGTTTGTCATCCAGCTCGGTGACGATCCGGTTGGAGCGGATCACATCGCCCAGCGTGTCGCTGTCGAGTGGCAGGTCGGAGGCTGGAGAGAGGGTGGTCTCTTCGAACGGTTTAAGGAAGGTTTTGATCTCGTTGTACTGCTCATCGGCCAGCTCAAGAAGGCCGGCGATGCGCGAGAACTCCCGTCGCCTCTCCTTGGGGAAGGTCTCCTGGCTGTCATACCCCATCTGAACCTGGATCTCCGCCCACGCGTGTTGCAGCAGGGAGCGAACCTGGACTTCTGCCCGGATGCCCTTGAACCGTTTATACTCGATCAGCTCCAGACGGTTATCCAACATGCTGACACTGTAGTGGCGGGAGAGATAACCGAACCGCTCCGGATCCAGTGCTTCTCCTCGGTCCACCATGTGGGTAGAGTTGATCTTGAACTCCCGTTGAATAATGTCGGCGATCCGGTCCACTTCCGATTCAAAATAAGTGACGATTCTGATGCCGACGATATCGGCCACATCATCGAGACGCGTGGGAGCGGGATCCATGGCCAGGAGCTTGCGTCGAACGCTGTCACGCTCTTTGACCCTGCCCTGAATCGAGTAGACGGGGGGGCCGTTCTCCTTGATGAACTCCTGAAGCAGCGTCACCTGCCGGCTCATGAAGTCGTTATAGAGTTTCTGGCGCTGGTCGTACCGGTCCAGGATATTGTCCAGGGGGATGTCGTCCACCGTGCTCACGGGCTCACCCTTTTGCCGTTATCTAAAAAATGGTCTTGTGGCTCTGTTTGCTCTTTTCCACGCTGTTCATGGTGTCGGAAAAGAGGTGCCGGGGGAAGTGAAATTCCGGTACCCGGGTTTTTTGGAGAACCTGAAGCGTCTCCAGGTGGTCACATTCATAGGGGTCGGTTATTGTAAAATAGTGTTGATTGTGAGATTATTGTGATACGAAACAGCGTGTTGTATCAGGATCTCACGGGATGCCAGGAAACACCTTCATCTCTTTCCCGGCTCTTCCGATAAGCAACGGAAGCGGCCAGGGCGATGGCCTGCGTTCCTGTCCTGTCAGGTTATGAAAGGAGTGATCATGCGTAGATATGTCAGATACGTGGTGATTTTGTTGACGGCAATGGTGCTCACCGGCTGCGGCGAGGTGACCATGCGCGACTTGGAGATGCGCGGGGGACGCATGTTTCTCAGAGGACATCCCGTCCACCCCTACACCGGGCCCGTGGTGTCGTACTACCCTTCGCCTGACGAGGATGGTGAAAAGCGTATCTACCAGACCGGGACGTACACCGATGGCCTGCGTTCGGACAAGTGGATGACCTACTATTGGAATGGTGAGTACGAAGAGGCCAAATATATCAACAGCCGCATCGAGGGTATTCGTAAATGGTTCTATGCCGGTGCCAATGCCAAAGGCAAAAAACGGATCAAACGCGAACAGGAGTACATGGATAACATGATGGATGGTGGTGGCAACTTCTATAACACCACCGGAGGTAAGGTGAAGCAGGTCTACTATAAGGATGGCAGAATCATACCCTATCCTAATCCTGAGCAGCGTAAGGCGTTGGAAGAGCGTCGAAAACAGTACAAGAGTACCCTGGGCTGACCACTCTTTCCGAGCGGCTGTTTTAACATAATTGGCATCGGGTTTGCATTTCTCCTCCGGAAGGGGGATCGATTCGGACACTTTTCGAGTGGACGAAGCCACCCGCGATGGAAGAACCTATGATGGGTTTTTCCAAATTAAAACGCTAATATGCGAAATGAACAGACACTCTTTGGGAGAGAGCTTGATGAAAGCCACACAACGATTACTTATCATCCTTCTTGCCATTTTTCTGACGGCGTGTATCGCCCCGGAACCGGTTTCGCAGAATCTGCCCAGATTGCGCGTGCAGTTTGATGGAACCGGTTGGAACGGTATTGCCATCGCGCAGGAGAATCGGTGCCGTGCCGACGGTGGGCGTGGTCTCAGTCCTTCCTTCAAGGTTTCCCGCCTGCCCGTGGGCACCAATGCGATATTGGTCCGCTATAATAATGAAGACAATCGCAAACTGGAGAATGGTGGTCTGGGTGAGATCGGCTTCAAGGTCGATATGGAGGAGACCTCAGCCGTCACGGTAGCGATCCCCGAGGGAACCGATACGCTGCCCGACTCGGTCTGGATTGAGATTCACAACCGCTGGGGTGACATGCAAGGGATCGGGTATCGCGCTCCCTGCTCCGGGGGTAAAGGTGACCGCTACTCCGCCAGTGTTCTGGCTCTGAAAACCTTCCGTCAGACCGGTGTGCCTCCGAAGATTCTGGCGCAGGGAAGTATCTTCCTCGGTCGCTGGTAGAGTGTGTACTCTGGACCGTGCGGGTTAAGGTCCGGATGCTGAAGGTTGGACAGTAAAAAAGCCCCCATGGGACGTTTCGTCTCGTGGGGGCTTTCTTGTTTCAGTGCGATGAATATGCGTGATTAATAGACGTCCCAACTCAAATCTGTACAACGGCGATCTTCTTTTCTCAAAGAGATCTGGAACGCTCATGTCAACGGCCCCACCCACGATGACGTTGAAGATGGGAAAAGAAACGGAAGAGTCAACACCGTGGAACCTATGGTTCCACACCTCCTTTTAGGAAGGGGGTATGGCCACGGCCACGACGAGAGGATGACGTTGACGTGTCTCTCTGGATAGAAACCACACCCATCACCGGTCGCCTTCCCGAACACACTTCCCACCCCCCCCGGCGCGCGATGAAATTCGAGGGAGGGGGGCGTGTTCTGTGCATCCCCGACGTTGGAGGCCATGTCCGACCCGGTGTTAGGAGCGGCGTGTACAGAATGCGTCCCCCGACCAAACCATCACAACTCTCCACCCACTTCATACTAAGCGCGCCCATTACACCCATATATTTCTTTTAGAAATATATAATCCCCCATCCCTCGATGGTGTTCCCATTCAGAGAGGAACCACATCGAACAGGAACGGAAAATCGGGCACCACACAGAAGTGAGCGGTCGGCACCGGACCTAAAAAGTACACACTCACCGTCGCCAAAAAAAGGTTATCAGCAGCCACAGAGATCCTCGTTTCGGTCCACATCCAACCCCTGAGCGGTGAGCCAGTTTCGGATGTCTTCCGTGCAGCAGTCGCCTCGGGGGTTGGAGATTTCGCAGAAGCACTCCTGACCTGGACGCCGCCGTCTGTTCATGAGGGCGATGATGTCCACGGAGCCGGTACGGGCGATCTCGTCCAGCGCCTCCCCCTTGAGCACCTTGAAGCAGTAGCAGAGAGGCGTTTTCTGGCTGTCGTCCTTGACGGTTACTCTATTGATGAGCTGTTCGACGGTGAAGAGCATCCCCGTATTGCCAGGGTTCTGTTGTTGATCGCTGTGGTAGTAGACGACCGGGCAATTCGGAGACTCGCAGAAGGTATAGACGCCCTCTTCCCGTACCGAGGAGCGGTGGATTGCGCGGAGTGTCGAGCTGGGTGTTGTTGTGTTGACCGTTGTGCCGTGGCAGCCACAGGCGGGGCACGCAACGACGGATCGCTGTGCAGTACTACCACATCCACACCCCTCTTCAGCATCGGTTGGTGTGCAACATGACTCTGTCGGTGCGATACTCGCTATTTCGAACCTGCGCACGCGCCTTCTCCGGTCTGTTCTGCGGGTGATCCTACGCCATTACCGCGTGTATCGGTGGGTGACGGCGACCTGATCTTCCGGCTGGCTACCATCCCCCGTCGACTATTCAGTATAGCGCTTTTTGAACGCCTCCGCCTCGATACACTCTCCCCGGCCACCGCAGGCGTGCGACACACTGTGAGGGGAGGGGGTAACCTTCCGTTGAAAAGAGAATCAGTATTCCGAAATGGCTGGAAGTCACACGTGCCCAAAGTGGTGTCATGGGCGCGTGTGACGTGTGATGAAGCGCCCTACTTACACCAAACCATGGCAGCTCTGCGGCAGGAGTAGCCATCGCCATCCCAGCAGCTTTTGCAATCCACATCATCGGTTTTTTCCCAGCGGATGCGTCGGCAACCGAGCGCATCCTTTTTCTCCTGATGGGAGGGTGACTGGGCATTGCGAACGGCGCGTTCATAACTCTCTTGGCACCCTGACCAGGACTCGCCCCAAACGGTGGTGGCGGCCTGAGCTGCAGCCGGAACCAGAAGCACAAGCGCGCACACCAGAAGTGTGAGCCCGAGCAGGTGACGTGGTGTCTGTCTCATCGTGAAATACCCCTCTAAAGAAAACTGCATATGAAAAGATCATTTACGGAAAGTGGTTCCGCAATGACTTAACAAGAACACCCACCCCGAACGCTCGTCATGAGACGTCAAGGTGGGGTGGGTGCTTTTCCCGACCTAACTCGTAGATCTTCGCTGGCTGGTCCTTGTCTCAGAAGGTGAACTCACCCGCCTCATAAAGGATCCCCGTCTCAGGACCATAATAGTCCGGGTCAAACTCCATACTACCGTCAACATCAAACTTGAAAGACATCAGTCCACCGCCAATTTTTGGCACCTTTGTTGTTAAGACTTCATTTCTTATGACGACGGCATCTTGGACAGTTTGGAAATACGTGTCTGGTGTATATCCCGCTCGACCCAGCGTCAATACCCAGTTCGGATCCATTAACTCATCAAGCATATCAGAAATCAGAAAAGGTCCGGTCTCCTCTTCCTCCTGGATGATGGGTTCCTCTCCCACCTCACTACCGGTGGTTTGATTCACCCCTGCCAACTCAAAGGCGACGGAGATGGATGATTGGGTGAAGTCCATCCTCCGCGCTGATTCGAAGCCATTCTCCACCACCCCTTGCAGCTCCTCCAGCGCATCCACCCGCATCGACTCCGACAGTGCGAAAACAACCGTCACCATACCCTCGGCATACGTAGCGCTCTGACGGGAGATCGTGCCGCCGCCGAAGTTGTAGGGATCGCTGTTCAGTCCTCCGGTAGTACCGAAACCGGACAGCCCTGTGTTCTGGAAGCGCTGAATCGCCGATTGTGTCCAGGGGTTGATGAATTGCTGATACGCCTTGAACGCCTCGCCGCTGCGCATGGTGTTGCGACCCACGGCGACCGCCGAGACCACCATGCCGATGATGACGATGGAGATGGCGAGTTCCAGCAGGGAGAAGCCCGCCTGTTTCTTAGTGATTCTAAACGGTTTCATGAAGGAAATTCCTATTCAGAGAATACAATTGGAAAATATATCCCACTCCATGGGACACAAGGCGCGGCCCGCACTCCCCCTTACCTGAGCCACAGGCCGCACCCGCACCCGCACCCGCCCCAACGCTACAACCGAGAAACTCTAGCGGAACGGTAGTCGGATGTCTGTCGTAAGAGCGTCAGAAACTCTGTCGCAAAAGCTCGAAAAAGCTGTCGCAAAATGGCGACACGGGATGTTGGGCCAGGAGTCGTCCGCTTACGATACCCCCTCCATTGAACGATCACGCGCTGGGAGGGATGGGGAGAGTGCATCAGGGAAGTGTCAATGGTGACATCTGGGACATTCTCTTCACGAGAAGTAATGTGAGGAGAGGCGTGCAA
>JADGBX010000280.1 GCA_015231265.1 Magnetococcales bacterium
TAGGGAGGGAGTATGGCCACGGCAACGACAAAGGCAAAGGCAACGTCAACACCTTGAGGCGCTGCCTCAAACTCCGGCAGGGGCCCCGACCCCTGCACCCGAGGTAGTAAAAGATTTACCACCTGAACAGCCACGGACAAACACCTAAACGGCCACACAGTGAACGGCCACGGATTTACCACCTGAAAGACCGCCTCCACAGCCCCGAACCGTTTACATCTACAATCACACGTCGGCATATATTATGGTTGAAACCGTAACCGAACACCGTAAATAGCGCCCACCCCGATTCCCCGGGAACACCTGAACCATGCCCCGCCCAATCACCCACTGCCCCCGCTGCCACTACGACCGCACTCCGGAAGATACCGCCCCGGACTACGAGTGTCCCCGCTGTGGCGTCATCTATACCAAGGCGAAGAGCAACGTGGAAAACGCCGCAAAAAACGCTGCGTTTCGCCGCCAACACCGTCCACCGGAGAACCGCCGATTCAAGATCTGGATACCGCACCGCTTCGTTGTGGTCTA
The DNA here is from genome assembly GCA_015231265.1 of Magnetococcales bacterium. Lineage (GTDB taxonomy): Bacteria > Pseudomonadota > Magnetococcia > Magnetococcales > JADGBX01 > JADGBX01. Next base: position 529 of record JADGBX010000280.1, read on the forward strand.
CGGGTTCTGTCTCTGGGGATTGCTCAATTTCGGTCCCGATTTCGGTCTGTCACTGACGGCGATGTTGATTATTTTCGCCATCACCGCCATCAGCGCCTTTCTCTACTACCGTGCCGCCCACGCCGCCGAGCGTCGCCGACAGCAGGAGCTGACCGAAACGCTGGACAAAATGCAGGCGGAACATCTGGAAGGGATCGACGTGGCGATGCTCTACAAGGCGATGGAGGAGGAGCGACGGCAGAAGATGAAGCTGTTCAAGCTCTTCCCCTGGTGAACACCGCGTCAGGAACCGGATGGAGAACGACTCTCGAACAGAGTGCGCAGTTCGGCATTATGGTCCAACTCCAACATCTTGGAACGGCCACCACCTATGGTATAGCGGTAATCACTACAGAGATTCTTGTTGCTACGGTAGCGACGAAACAGCTCCTCCAACAGCGCGTCGGAGTGCCACTCTTCACGGGAGAACTCATAACAGAGAATGGGGTCTCGCAACGTTTTGAGAAACGCCGACTCCTGCTTGTGGACAAATCCTGGCGCGGTTCGAAAAGTACTCCACGGCGACCAGCTCACGCAACCACTCAACACCACGAGTCCGACAACGACACCTGCGATCCTTCTCGAAGCACGTGAAAGAGGCCTGCGGGTATCGTCCAACTCTTTTTGATCGTTCATTACGATTGTGGATTCCTTGTTGGGGTGGAGCAGTCTCTTCACGATTCCCGGCGTCAATGAACCATGCACTTGAGAACAGCAGTGAACCATTTTCCGATCAACTACCAACGATTAAAGGATTGATACACCGGGATTTCTCACACGTCAATGCCACCGAATGAGTGTCGGAAAGCATCGCCTCAAACAGCTCCGAATCCACTCTCTCGCCCTCGCTTCTACCGCCAGTCACCACCCTTGATGTCTTTTCCGATACTGCGTGCCATCTCGATCGGCATGGCGCTGATGAAGATACCATTGACACCCTCTTTGACCGGCATGGTCACGATGACGACGGTCTTGCGTGTCTCCTTGGTGGTGGGATTTTCCAGTGTGGTGGCGTAGGTGCGTTCCAGGTTATCTCCATAGACCCAATTGCCGATCTGTCGGTTCTTGGTTCTGAACACGAAGAGCGCTTCAAGCTCCTGTCCATCCACCTCCTGGCTGCCGAGGGTGCAGACGTGGTTGCGGTCGATCTTGATATAATAACCCACCGGTGAGCGGAGATCGTTCCAGACAAGCCCCTCACCCGCCCCCATGGATTTCTCTACGATCGGTGATTGGACGATGGTATGCCCGGTTCGAAAGAGATTGTCGGACATGGTCTGGACATGATCACCGGCATCGAGGCAGATCATCTTGAAGGCGCTGAACACCCTCTCCTCATTCTCTCCGGCCCAAGCGATGACCGGGAACAGCAACCCCACACTCAATACACCCGCCAGCAGACGTTTCAGCATTGCTCTTCTCCTGTCATTTCCGATCCGGTCGCACATCGATCAACCACCGATGGACCGTGTGATGAACCCTCCCCTTCGGGAGGATAGCCAACCGGCACACCATGCGCCAGCGATAGGTGCATCAACGACTGCGCCCCCTGCCCCGTCAGGGAGGAGAATGGCGACATGACGCCATTGAGCCCACTGACGAACTCCTTGATCGCCCGCATCGCTTCGGTCACGCTGCGAATCGCCTCTTTCATCTCTTCGGAGTTGACGGTTTCGTTGATGCCTTCGACGGTTTCGGTGGTTTTTTTCACCAGGGTGTCCAGCTCCAGCCGTTCCAGCCGCTGCGACAGCTCCTCCAGTTTCGAGGGATGGGCGGGAAACTCCGGCAGGCTGGGATGCACACCCACCAGCACCACGGGACTCTTCGGAAAGAGATCCAGCCCGACGCGCAACTGGCCGGTGACGAAGCTCTGCATCTCCAGGCGGGCACGCAGTCCCTGGGTGATCAGACGATCCATCACATCCTCTTCACCGCGCGCACCCTGGGGAAGATCCTCCCCCATCTCCATAATGCGATCGGTCTCGAAGCGCACGATCACCGGCGTGCGAACCACACCGCGATTGGTATCCACATGCACCTGAATGCGGCGCACCTCCCCCACCGGAACCCCGCGCAACAGAACCGGCGCCCCGGCGCGCAGTCCATCGACCGACTCGGAGAAGTAGATCACGTACTCCAGAGGCGTTCCCGTCAGAGACCCGCGTCCGAAGAACCCGATCCCCACCACCAGCAGCGCGCCGGTCATTAGAACGAAGAGTCCGGCCAGTAGTGATCGTCTATCTGTGTGCATGCGCACTCTCCTCGGAGATCGAATCGCCCTCGCCTCGACTGAGGAACAGACGCACTCTCGGATCCCGACTCTCTTGCAGAAGCCGGGCGGGAGCGCCGTGGGCGATTGCTGTTTTCGCGTCGGCATCCAGCATGATGCCGTCACTGCCGATGGCCATCAGGCTGGCCAACTCATGGGTGACCACCACAATGGTCGCTCCCAGGCTCTGCCGCAGCTCCAGAATCAGATCATCCAGCCTGCGGGCGCTGACCGGATCGAGCCCTGCGGAGGGTTCGTCAAAAAAGAGAATCTCCGGATCCAGGGCCAAAGCCCGTGCCAGTCCGGCCCGTTTGCGCATACCGCCGGAGATCTCCGCCGGACCATGGTCGCCGAACCCCTCCAGACCCACCAGTGCCAGAAGATAGTTTACCCGCTCCTGAATCCTTGGTGTAGCCAGCGTGGTGAAACGTTCCAGCGGCAGAGCGATATTTTCCGCCAGCGTCATGGAACTCCAGAGCGCTCCATTCTGATAGAGTACCCCGAAACGGCGCATGAGCTGCGTCCGTTCCTCCTCTTCCATGGCCCAAAGATCGTGCCCGAACAGGGAGATCGTTCCGGTTGTCGGTTGTTGCAGTCCGATCAGATGGCGCAGAAGGGTGCTTTTTCCGCATCCGCTCCCTCCCATGATAATAAAGATCTCGCCCTGGGTAACCGAGAAGTCAAGATCTCGCTGAATCACCCGTTTTCCATACGCCATGGTTACCCCCTGCACCGTGATCGGCGGGGTGAGATCGGGGTGGCCGTTACTCTTCTCCATAACCTTTGAGGATGCCATACGCTCTCCAAGGGGGTGCAATTTTATAGTTCAGCTCCAATCACTCACTTCAGTAATGATACCCGGTTTTCCGTGCCGTTGCCTTTATCCGTTTGCCGTCTTCAAAGTCAACGTCGTCGAGGGGTGGGGAGTATATATTTCTAAAAGAAATATATGGGTATGTTGGGCGCGCTTAGTATGGTGGGTGTGGCTGCCCCTGGTATTGTACGTGCTGGTGGAAAAGGACATGTCGTAGTGATCGGTGGTGGTTATGCCGGTGCTGTTGCGGCAAAGTATGTGCGCATGGCTGATCCCGGAATTGAAGTGACCGTGATCGAAAAAGATGCAAAATACTAC
>JADGBX010000281.1 GCA_015231265.1 Magnetococcales bacterium
TCGATATCGATGTTGTCGAAGTGTATGTTCCCCTTATGAATAAAGGGCAGTTCATCACATATAATGCTCCATACCTTAACAGCGTTCATTTTCGATTTCACATGAATTTTTTTTATATTTGTAGAATTTTTAGATTTCTATGCATTTTTTGAAGTGATATTCACACCCTACACATCTCCATGAAAAATGCGGCGCTGTTTGACCTCGAAGTGGAGGAGGAGGCACAATGCAGGGCGGTGGTTTGCTGCGTCGAGAGCAGGACAACGGCAAAGGACGCCGATCCACCTGGTGACTCAAAGCGTCTTCAAAAGGAAATGGTGGATGGGAGAGCGGGTACCCGATCACTCCGGAGAGAGCGGCGACGCCGGGCAAAGCCCCTCCGGGAAACAGACGGAAGAGGGGTGCCGCAGGGGACGGACTCCCGGCTACCCTCCCGACGACCCGTGGGATCAGCGCCTCACGACTCCCCTGCCCTGCCCGGAGCTGCACCCGGTACGGGAACGGTGTCGTACCCCATGGTTTACGGTGCGGGAACGGGGCGGCTACTACACCATCGAGCACAGCAGCGCCCAGGTGCTGATTCTGCCCGTCCTGCCCAACGGCGATCTGCTCCTGTTACGGGTGAAACGGCCCGTGCTCTCGGATACCACCCTGGAGCTGCCGTCGGGCGGGGTGGACGCCGAGGACGCAAGCGTGCAGGCCGCCGCCCTGCGCGAGCTGGCCGAAGAGAGCGGTTGCCGCCTGCAAGACCCGACACGGCTGGTGCCCATCGCACCTCTGGCCAATGAGCCGGGCCGCAATCCACGCCTGGTCTACACCTTCCGGGCGGAACTGACCGAAGCGGAGTATGCTGAACGGCAACCGCACGACGATGAAGTAACCGCAGTCTGTCGCATGGGGCGGCAGGAGGTTCGGCAGCGCCTGTTGCGCGGAGAGATCTACGTCTCCGCCATCGTGGCGTTGATCGGCCGACATCTATTGGGGGAATAGCCTCTTCCTGCACACTTCCACTACAGGTGCAGCGAGAGGGAACAGGGAGAGAGTGATGAGCGCACAGGCTCTGAACCGCGACCTCTACCGCACGGTCTATCTGATTCGCCGTGCCGAAGAGGCGATCAAAGAGAACTATCTCGACGATGAGATGAAAACCCCCATGCACATGTCCATGGGCGCGGAGGCGATCGCCGCCGGTGTGTGTCAGGCACTGGATCGACACGATCCGGTCCTGGGCACCTACCGCAGCCACGGCCTCTATCTGGCCAAAACCGGCGAGAGCGACCGCTTCTTTGCCGAGATGTACGGCAGGGATACCGGCATGGCCCAGGGCAAAGCAGGCTCCATGCACCTGAGCGCCCCGGAAGAGGGATTGATCGGCACCTCCGCCATCGTCGCCTCCAACATTCCGGTGGCTCTGGGGGCGGCCTTCTCCCACAAACAGCGCAACACCGGGCGAGTGACCGCCGTCTTCTTCGGCGATGGCGCCATCGACGAGGGGGTGTTCTGGGAGAGCCTCAACAGCGCCAGCCTGATGAAACTGCCGGTGCTGTTCGTCTGTGAAGACAACGGCTACGCGGTGCACATTCCGGCAGAGCAGCGCCACGGCTATTCGGACATCGCCGAGGTGGTCTCTCGCTTCGACTGTGGTGTCCACCGCAGCGAAAGCACCGACGCCGAAGTGATCTACACCCTCACCCGCGACGCGCTGGCCGATATGAGCGCCACGGGACGGCCACAGTTTCTGCATCTGAAATACTACCGCTATCTGGAGCATGTGGGCGTGTTCGAGGATTTCAAGGCGGGCTATCGCCCCCGTGACGCCTTCGAACCGTGGCTGGAGCGGGATCCGGTGAAGGTGCAGCGTGAAAAGGTGGTGGGACTGCTCGGCGAAGAGGCGGTGGCCGCTCTGGAGGCGGAGATCGACCAACAGGTGGCCAAGAGTCTGGAGTTTGCGAAACAGAGCCCGTTTCCGGCCCGTTCAGCAGTGGTGGAGGATGTTCTGGCATGACGACGACACGACAGATCACCTATCGAGAAGCCCTCAGCGAAGCGATGGCCCAGGAGATGCGCCGGGACCCCTCGGTGTTCGTCTACGGCATCGACGTGGCGGACCACAAACGCATCTTCGGCAGCAGCAACGGCCTGGTGGAGGAGTTCGGCGACCAGCGCTGTTTTTCAACCCCCCTCTCCGAGGACGCCATGACCGGCTTCGGTCTGGGCGCGGCGCTCACCGGCATGCGACCGGTGCACGTGCACATGCGGGTGGACTTCATGCTGCTGGCGATGAACCAGATCGTCAACATGCTCTCCAGCCACTACTACGGCAGCGGTGGGACCACGCCGGTCCCCATGGTGATCCGTGCCGTAGTGGGGCGCGGTTGGGGGCAGTCCTTCCAGCACAATAAAACACTCCACTCCTGGCTGGCGCACATTCCCGGTTTGAAGGTGGTCACCCCCTCCACTCCCAGGGATGCCAAAGGCATGCTGGTCTCCGCCATTCGCGACGACAACCCGGTGATCTTCATCGAACACCGCTGGTTCTACGACGCGGTGGGGGAGGTTCCGGAAGGGGATGGCGCCGAACCGCTCAACGGCTGCCGTGTTCTGCGCCCGGGCAAGGATATCACCATCGTCGCCACCTCCTGGATGACCGTCGAGGCGTTGCAGGCGGCGGATGTTCTGGCCCGTCGCGGCATCACCGCCGAGGTGATCGACGCCCGCACCATCGCCCCGTTCGACGTCTCAGAAGTGGTCACTTCGGTGCAGAAGAGCGGCCACTGCATCGTCGTTGACAACGACTGGGTACACTGTGGGTTCGGCGCCGAAGTGGCGGCACAGGTTTACGACCACTGTTACGGCTCACTGAAGTCTCCCGTCACCCGTCTCGGTTTCGTCCCGGCCCCCTGCCCCTGCACCCGGCCTCTGGAGAACGCCTTCTATACCGGCGCCACCGAGATCATTCGCTGCGTTGAAGAGAAGCTGGGCCTGGATCAATCCGACCTCTCCGGAGAGAACTTCTTCAGTTACGAGAATAAGTTCAAAGGACCATTCTGATCCATCCCTTTCGAACCCGCTCGGGAGAGTCACGATCATGACGCAACAGGGGTGGATGGTCATAACCGGCGGCAGCAGCGGCATCGGCGCTGCCACGGCAACACTGGCCGCACGACGGGGCTACGGCGTCTGTGTCGGTTACGGTCACAACCAGGAACGGGCCGCAGCCGTCGTTGAGACGATACGACAGGAGGGTGGTGACGCCCTCTGCCACCCCGTTGACGTGACGAATGACGAGAGCATCGCCGCCCTGTTCGCGACCATCGACGACAGGTCGGCCCCCTTGACCGCTCTCGTGAATGGCGCCGCCGCCACCCCGGAACGCACCCCCCTTCTTGATCAGAATCCCGCAGAGCTCCGCACCACCGTGGATATCACGCTCACCTCCACACTCCTCTGCTGCCGGCACGCCCTACGACGCATGGCGCGTTCACGCGGTGGTCAGGGCGGCGGCATTGTCACGCTCTCCTCCCAGGCGGCAACCTTCGGCGGCAATCGACTCACACCGTATGCTGCCGCCAAAGCCGGCATCAACACCCTCACCCTCGGCCTGGCTCGCGAAGCCGGACCTGAAGGGGTGCGTGTTAACTGTGTCAGTCCTGGCGTGATCGACAGCGGCCCCAACACCGCCCTCACTGAGGAAGATCGGAAGCGCGTAGAACAGAGCGTTGCACTGGGGCGCCTGGGAAGACGTGAGGAGGTGGCCGAAGCGATCCTCTGGCTTCTCTCCGCGCACTCCTCCTATATCACGGGCGTTGTGCTGCCGGTGGCCGGTGGTCGATAGAGAACGGTGTCAGGTTTTCAATCCGTGGCCGTTAGGTGGTTATCCTTTACTACCTCGGGTGCAGGGGTCGGGGCCCCTGCCGGAGTGTGAGGCAGAGCCTCACGGTGTTTTTTTTGGCGACG
>JADGBX010000282.1 GCA_015231265.1 Magnetococcales bacterium
TCCCAGTCACCGATTACACCGGTATCCGTGTAGGTAATCCAGCGAACGCCTTTGTCTCCCAAGCCGTAGAATGGGACCCAGAACTCCGCTGAACCGTGCGCCAGATATGTACCGCCGAATGCATCCCCTTCTTGCGTTCGTGGTCCGACACCACTCGATTTGAATCCGCGCATGCTTTTGGGGCCGCCCAGATAGAAACGCTCGAAAATCGGTGTGTCTTCACCGCCCCACCCTTCAATGACGCCTAATTTACCGCGTAAGCGAAGGATCAGATCATGTTTTCTGGAAAGCGTATGGTAAAGATTATTATCATTGATCAGGCGGAAGAATTTAACGTCACCGCCAATACCCGAAAAATCGGTGGTAACGTTATGCGTGCGGCCTGATCTAGGAAGTTTCATGTTATCCAGATCATTCCAGTAGAGCACATTTCGCACCATGGATTGGATGAAGGGGCTGCGAGCCGCCTGATCCAGAATGATGGCTGAGTTGGAGTTGCCTTTGTTTTCGACTTTAATGTGCGACATGCTGAACATCATGTCGTTACGGAAAAATTCTGAAATCGGAAAGCCAAGTCTCAGATTTCCGCCCCAGGTGTTTTGCTTGAATGCCGTTGACTCCCGCTCCAGTTCTTTGTTGTAAATGTCGAAACCGGCCATGATGTTTTTGTCGAGAAAATAGGGCTCGGTGAACGAGAGATCATATTGGGTTGAGCTGGATGAGCTATTAACTGAGAGGCTGAGGCGCTGCCCTTTACCGAGAAAGTTATTCTGACTGATGCTTGCAGAACCGATAAGGTTATCCACTGATGAATAGCCAAGACCCATGGTGAACGAACCAGTGGGTTTTTCCGCAACATCGATATCGATGTTGATGCGATCGTTCTTGTCGGGACGTTCAGGCGTAATGAGATCCACCTTTTCAAAGTACTGAAGCCCCTTCAGTCTCTTCTCTGTTGTGCGGATCTTTGTCGGTGAAAAACGATCACCCTCGACGAGCTGTACTTCCCGTCTAATTACTTCATCTCGTGTACGGTCGTTGCCGCTGATGTTGATCCGATTCACATAGACTCGCCGCCCTTTATCAATGTTGAAAACGATATCCACCACTCGCTTTTCATCGTCAATCAGTTTCGCGGCTTGAATTGCAAGGAAGGCGTAGCCAAAATCACCAATCACATCATTGAGGGCCTCTTTGGTATCTCTGACCAGTAGCCGTGAGTACCATTCACCGGGTTCAAAAGCGAGTTGTTTACGAAGCTCTTCTTCCGGCAGTTCATCAAAATTGCTCTGAAAACGTATCGACCCAACGCGATATCTTTCTCCTTCGGTCACGGAATGGGTGATGATGAATGCTTCCCGATCAGGCGTCAGTTCGGCTACTGAAGAGTTGACCTGAACCCGAATATAACCGTTATCCAGATATGTGTTGCGCACTTGGTTTTGGTCGTAAAGCAGCTTGTTACGGTCGTAGGTATCCTTCTCGGTGAACCAGGAGAGCCAGTCACTGGGCTGGATCAGGAGTTTCTTCTGCAAATCTCCATCTGACAGCTTCTTGTTACCGATAAACCGCACAACACGTACTTTCGATTTCTGACCTTCGTCGATTTCATAAATAAGATCAACGAGGTTCTGATCCTTCTGTTCCACTTTCAACTGAATGTCGGCCAGGAACATCCCTTTGATGCGATACGCTTGGCGCAGGGCTGACAGATCACGTTCCGAACGAGCACGATTGTAGATGGAGTGGGGCTTGATCTTGATCAGCTTCTCCAGTTCCTCATTGGTGAAGGTTTCGTGCCCTTCGTACTTCACATTATCGACGGTGGGGTTCTCAACTACTTTAACGATGAGGGCACTTCCCTCACGGTCAATAGCGACATCCTTGAAGAAACCGGTTTTGAAGAGTGCTTGAATACTCTGTTGGATGGAGGTCTTGTTGAAAGCACTTCCCACATCAACCGTCAGGTAACTGCGTATTGTCTCCGATTCAATGCGTTTGATGCCTTCGACCCGAATATCCCTGATGGTCTCTTCTGCGTGTAACGACGGAACGGACGTACTCAGAAGCAGCAGGCACACTGACAGAAGGACAATGAGGCGTGGGGTAACGGATCGGGCTTTCATAAGTGACACCACTTCAATGACCGGGAACGTTAAAAAGAGTGACTAAATCGTTATTATTGGCCGATGACCGTGCGTTGGACAAGCTAGTCCACGTTGATTAGAGCGAGAATTCTCTATGAAAAGAGGCGCACTATGTCGTTAAAAAACGCAAGAATCATCAGTCCTGCCAACAGGGTCATGCCGATTCGATTGGCAATCATCTGCATATTTTCGCTTACAGGATTCCCCTTGATTGCCTCAATACAATAGAACATCAGATGTCCCCCGTCGAGAACCGGAACGGGTAAGAGGTTCAAAATTCCCAGATTGATGGAGATCAGCGCCATGAAATAGAGGAAGGAGCTTGCCCCTTGAGAGGCAGTTTTCCCAGCCATTTCAGCGATGAGAAGAGGACCTCCAACTTGATCTAGACCGACGACGGCGGTAATCAACTTCCAGATGCCGGTTACCATCATCACCGTCAGATCCCAGGTCTTTTCAACGCCTTTGATCAGAGATTCACTGAAACCGTAGTGCACGGTGGTGGTCTCATTTCCTACCTTGATACCGACCAGGAGGGTTTTGACACTCTCGCCATAGGCGTTGGATGTTTCGGAAATCTTCGGTGTGATGGGAATCTGAAGCAGTGTCCCGTCGCGCTCTATCTCAAAATCGAGAGTCTCCCCTTCTGAGTTGCGCACCATACGACTCAGATGGTGCCAGCGGTCGATGGGTGTATCGTTGATACGGACAACTCGATCGCCGGATTTCATGCCCGCTTCAGCAGCAGGCATGTTGGGAGAAACCTCGCCGACGACGGGCAACAGCTCATTGACTCCGATCATGAAGATGAAGGAGAGCGCAACCATGGCGAACAGGAAGTTGAACAAAGGACCGGCAAAGACGATGGCGATTCTCGACCAGACACTCTTCTCGCTGAACATGAAGTGGCGCTGATCTTCAGGGACTTCCTCTTCATCATCATCGGTGGCTTCGCCAAGCATTTTAACGTAACCACCAAGAGGAATGGCGGAAACCTGATATTCCGTTCCGCCTGCGCCTCCTTGCCATGACAGAATCCGTGGGCCGAAACCAAGAGAGAATGTAAGCACCCGAACACCAGCCCAACGTGCCACAAGAAAATGGCCCAACTCGTGGACGAAAATCAGCACGCTCAACACAACCAATGCCCAAAAAACAGTGCCCATGATTCTACACTTCCGTAACAGTCAACGATCAGAAATCAACACTGATCATAAGTGCGAGTCTGCTTTCATGATAAACCAGGAATTATTTCTCTTTCCGATGTGATGCAATCCAGGACTCAGCGCTCTCCCGGGCATCGGAATCGGCTCGAAACACCGTCTCAATCCTGTCTATGTCGCTGGCGGTGATCGCCCCCATGACATACTTGATCATCCTGGCAATATCCACATACCCGATGCGTTCTTCAAGAAATGCTGCGACGGCGACTTCATTTGCTGCATTCAGAATGGCAGGGGCAGTACCGCCCTTTTTCAGTGCCCTGTAGGCAAGGTGAAGACAGGGAAATCGTTCCGGTCCTGGTGCTTCTTGAAAAGTGAGCTTCCCAAGCTCTGCCAAATTCAGTCGATCCACGGAGGTGGTCACACGTTCCGGCCAGGCCAAGGCGACGGCAATCGGTGTCCGCATGTCGGGACTGCCCAGTTGAGCGAGAACTGATCCATCCCGATAGGCCACCATGGAGTGTATAATGCTCTCCGGGTGAATCACCACCTCAATCTGTTCCAAGGGTACTCCAAAGAGCCAATGCGCCTCAATGACCTCCAGTCCCTTGTTCATTAAAGTTGA
>JADGBX010000283.1 GCA_015231265.1 Magnetococcales bacterium
CCTTGAGGCTCTGCCTCAAACTCCACCAGGGGCCCCGACCCCTGGACCCGAGGTAGTAAAGGATTTACCACCTAACGGCCACGGACAAACACCTGAACGGCCACACACCAAACATCTGGTTCAACTTAGCAGTAAGCAACTGGAACAACTGGAACAACTGGAATAGAACTCCGATAACATTGATATAATTGAAGAAAAATCCAACCACCCCCGTTCCAAATCGGGACCACGCCACTGGAACAGGTGGAACAGGTAGGCTATGAACACCATCAGAGAACCAAAGCCGTGGCCATACCATTTCCCTAAAGGAGTTGTGGAACCTTTGGTTCCAAGATGTCATCCTATGACGTGAGCGTTCCAGATCTCTTTGAGAAAAGAAGATCGCCAGTGCACGGATTTGAGTTGGAACAAAGATACATCGCAGTGCTGGTCAGTATTTGCCGGTTTGCCGCACCGAATCACCCGTTTTGTCGCGCCGAACACACCAACGGGAGCCTGACGTGGATTCACAAGCACACACAACGCGTTCCACGCTGCATGCGTTCGCCGTGATGGCGGTGATCGCCCTCGCCTACGTGCTCAGCGGGCGGCTTGGGCTCGCCTTCTCCTTCTTCGGCGACACCGTAACGCTGGTGTGGCCCCCCACCGGCATCTCGCTGGCGGCGCTTCTGCTCCTGGGGTGGCGATACTGGCCCGGCGTCCTGCTGGGAGCGCTGCTGGTCAACATCATCGACCTACCGCCCGCCATCGCCGCCGCCATCGCCGTTGGCAACACCCTGGAAGCGGTGATCGGCTGCATCCTGATCAAGCGTGGCGTGACGCGATTCAACCCCGCTCTGGCCACCATGCAGGATCTCGGTCGCTTTCTCGTCAACGGCGCCTTTCTCGCCACCATGGTGAGTGCCACCGTCGGGGTGAGCGCCCTCTGTCTGGGGGATCTGGCAGCGTGGCGCGACTCTCCGACCATCTGGTGGGGCTGGTGGCTGGGGGATGCCATGGGCGCGGTGACGGTGGGCGCTTTTCTACTCGCCTGGTTTGCCGCCAACGACACACAATCAAGCCCCCCCTTCGCCTCGGCCACCTCGACCCCGACGATCCTGGCCTTCACCGGCATCATCACGCTGATCACCATGCTGATCCTGGGCGTGGGCACCCCGGCGGTGGTGTCGTCGGCGCTGCTGTTTGCCCCGGTGGTGGGCATCGGCTACAGCGCTTGGCGCTACGGTCCACGCGGTGCCACAACTCCCGTACTCGCCGTTGCTGCCGTGTCGGTGATTGCCGTCAGCAGCGGTGCAGGACCGTTCCACTTCTCGGGCGATCTCCACACCTCCCTGCTCCACCTCTACGGCTTCCTCGGCACCCTCTCTATCTCCGCTCTGGCTCTGGCGGTCTCGGTGGGGGAGCGCACCGGGGCGCTGGCCCGTGCCGAAGAGGCGCTGATGCGGCAACGCCACGCCGAATCGCAACTGCGGAAACTGCACGCCAATCTCGAAGAGAAGGTGCAGGAACGCACCGGTGCACTCAAACAGGCGCAGCAGGCGTTGCAGGAGAGGTCGGAGCGGGCACTGCATCTGGAGCGCGAACGCACCTCGGTGCTGGAGGCGTTTCGGCAGATGGTGGCCCACTCTCCCATCCCCATGCTGGTGGTTGACGGCAACACCTCGACGCTGGTCTTTATCAACGACGCCTTCACGGAGGTGATGGGCTACGGCATGGAGGAGATCGCCGATCTCGACGCCTGGTGGCTGCTCACCCAGCCCGACGCCGATGAACGAACCCGGCTGCAACGGCTCTGGCAGGCGCGCCGTGACGCCGCGCGTCGGGACCAAACCTCCATCGCACCCATGGAGATCACGCTGGTGTGCAAGGGTGGCAACAGGCGCATCTTTCGACTCCACGCCGCCCACATCGCCGACACCACCCTGATGCTCTGCGTCGATCTCACCGAGGTGCGCGCCTTTCAGAAGGAGATCGACGATAATCGCAAACATCTCATTGCCGCCCAGCGCCTCGCCCACGTCGGCAGTTGGCAGCACGATATGGTCACCGACCACCTGCTCCTGTCCCATGAGACGCGGCGCATCTTCGGCCTCGGTGCTCGGGAACCTATCGACCACGACCGTTTCTTCTCTCTGGTGCATCCGGACGACCGCCGGCGCCTGACAACGGCACGGCGGAACATGGTGGACGGGAAAACCTCCTTGGATATCGACTACCGTCTGATCCGAACCGACGGCGAGATCAGAACCGTACACGAACGGGCGGAAACGCACCTGGACACCCGCGGCACCGTCGCGAAACTCTCCGGCGTGGTGCTGGACATCACCGATCGGCGACACCAGGAGCAGGAACTCCTGCTGGCGAAACGGCAGGCGGAGCAGGTGGGCCGGGCCAAGGATCTCCTTCTCATGCTCATGAGCCATGAAATCCGCACGCCGATGAGCCGCATCAACACCATGGCGGAACGGCTGGCGGAAACCCCCTTGAACGCCCCGCAACGGCACCTCCTGGAGAGCGTGCACAACGCCGGTGGAACCCTGCTGGAACAGATCGACGCTATTCTCGATCTCGCCAGCCTCGCCACCGACGCTCCGGAGCCGCATCAGCCGCCCTTCTCCCCGGCAACGCTGCTGGAGGAGGCGGTGGAGACGCAGGCGAACGCCGCCGAAAAAGAGGGGATCACCCTGCACTGCACCTGTGAAGAGACGGTGCCGAAGAGGGTGAGCGCAGATCGGCGGCGGCTGGATCGGATTCTCAACAGTGTGATCGGCAACGCCGTCACCGGCAGCGAAAATGGCACCATCACCGTCACCATGCAGAGCCGGGATCAGGGGGACGAAACCGCGCTGAGCATCACTGTGCAGGACGCCGGTATCGGCATCTCGGCGGCACAGTTCGAGGCGATCTTCCACCCCTTCACGCACGAGGGGCGCACCGCTGTCCGCCACCACGACGGCATCGGAATCGGCCTCATCCTGAGCCGTCTGCTCGCCGAGAGAATGGGCGGCACGCTGACGCTTGAGAGCGCACCCGGCACCACCGGCCCCGGCACCACCGTCACCGTCACGTTTCCCGCTCACCCCGTCGCTGACCCGCAAAAAACCCCGTCACCCATGCGGCACACCTCCCCTACCAGCCGCCCCGTCGACACCACGGCTTCTTCCGCCTCCTCGGCCACCATACTGATCGTGGAGGACTCGGAGGATAACCGCCTGCTGGTGGAGGCATTTCTCAAAACCACCCCCTACCGTCTCCGCTTCGCCCACAACGGCGAAGAGGGCGTCAGGAGCGTGCAGAGAGCGCCGGTGGATCTGGTGCTGATGGATATCCAGATGCCGGTGATGGACGGCCTCACCGCCACCCGCGCCATTCGCGCCTGGGAAGAGGAGAACGACCGACCTGCGATCCCCATCCTCGCGCTCACCGCCCACACCCTGAGCGGCGACCGCCGCAAGAGCCTGGAGGCGGGGTGTGACGAACACCTGAGCAAACCGATCAGCAAAAAGAGTCTGCTGGCAGCGATCCGGCAGGCACTCGACCCCCATCGATCCGACGACGACGCGACGCGCACCGGAGCGGGTTGATTGAGGAGACGCCCTGGCCGCTCGGCCTCTTTCCTGGTACTTTTCATAGACACGGAGCTATTCATGGCAGCGGCGGTGATCGCACACCACCCTGCTCGACCGGAGAAACGCCCCGACAGGCCATCGATATCGATAAAGAGAGACGCCACCATGCCCGACCCGTTGCACCGACGCCCGACACCCCCCGGCAGGAACCGCCCCCGGACCGGATGGACGAGCGCGCGACACCCCGGCACGTCCCTGCTGCTGCTGGCTCTGACTCTTCTGCTCGCCGCCCCCGCGACGGCGGCATCCATCACCGGCATGACGCTCACCGCCAAAGGCCAGAACATGCTGGGCAGAGCCCAG
>JADGBX010000284.1 GCA_015231265.1 Magnetococcales bacterium
TGGCAGGGCGACACCGATGAGGGCCGCCGCAAGATCGGACAATTTGCCGTCCTAGGTGTCGGGGTCTCTGCTCTTCTGGTGGTGATTCTCTCGCGACTGGGGTGGGATAACACCTTCGGAGGCCTTTTCGTCACCGACTCTTTTTCGGTCACCATGAAGATTCTCATGGCCGTGGCTACGGCGTTGCCTCTGCTCATGTCCATGGACTATCTCAAGAGAAACAACCTTGAGAAGGGTGAGTACTACGTCCTGACCCTCTTTGCCATGCTGGGTGGATTCATCATGGCATCGGCGGGTGATTTCATGGTCCTCTATCTGGGTCTTGAGATGATGTCGCTCTCCATCTATGTTCTGGCTGCCTTCAATCGCGACGATATCCGTTCCAGTGAAGCGGGCCTCAAGTACTTTGTTCTGGGCTCCTTGGCATCGGGCATCCTGCTCTACGGCATCACACTGATCTATGGCACCACCGGCACCACCAACATCAGCGGAATTCACACCGTTCTGGCCGGGATGCACCACGTGAGCCCCATGGTCACCGTGGGTGTGGTGATGATTATCGTCGGGTTGAGCTTTAAGGTTGCTGCGGCCCCGTTCCACATGTGGGCACCTGATGTCTATCAGGGTGCACCGACGTCGGTCACTTCCTTCATGGCAGTGATGCCGAAGCTGGCAGCTTTTGCCGTGCTCTATCGTGTCCTTTTCGACTCTTTTCAGACCCTGCACCATGTCTGGGGCCCCATGCTCCAGCTTCTTGCGGTGCTGTCGTTGGCTGTTGGCGCGTTTGCAGCGATCCAACAGACTGATATCAAGCGCATGTTGGCCTACTCATCCATCGGTCATGTCGGGTATGCCATGATCGGTTTGGCAGCAGGGACGGCTCAGGGTATCCAAGGTGTCATGGTCTACCTGACCATCTACATCTTCATGAATCTTGGCGCTTTCGCCATGATCCTCTCTTTGAACGCCGACGGTATTGGTGAGAATATCGACGACTACAAGGGACTCTCAAAGGAGCGGCCCCTTGCGGCCTTTGTGATGGCTCTGCTGATGTTCTCCATGGCAGGCATTCCACCTTTGGCCGGATTTGTCGGCAAGTTGAACATCTTCTTTGCTGCTGTGGATGCCGGATTAATCACCGTTGCAATCATGGGTGTGCTCTTCTCGGCAGTGGGAGCCTTCTACTACCTGCGCATCGTCAAGCTGATGTACTTTGATGCTCCTGAGCGTACGTTCAAAGCCCCGATCGAAGGGTATGGTCGTGCCGTTCTGGTGATCAGTACTGCGCTGGTTCTGATCTGGGGGCTTTTCCCCGGCACGCTGTTGGGTTGGGCAGAAGCAACGGTTCTTCCTTTTCTTTGAGCACTCAAGACGATCGGTGGGCGGTTGAATCATCATCCGCAACCTGACAGACCGCGAACTGCGCCATGCCTGGACTGGAAACCACCGATGATCGCCTGAAAAAACTCAACGCCCTGCTGCGGAGTGAAACCGACTCTGTAGGCGGGGCGTTGTCGTTTCGGGATTTCATGGACCATGCTCTCTACCACCCGGCATTGGGTTACTACATGGTGCCTTCCGAACGGGTGGGTCGCGCAGGGGATTTTGTCACGGCTCCGGAAATGACCTCCCTTTTTGGTGAACTGCTGACACTGCAGTGGGTGGAGTTGTGGCAAACCATGGGTAAGCCTGACCGTTTTGACGTTGTTGAGGCGGGAGCAGGGAGTGGTCGTTTGGCCGTGGATATTCTCAACACCGCTGCCAAATTTCAGGATTTCAGCCAGGCTCTACACTATGCCATCATAGAGATCAGCCCCGATTTCCAGACGCGGCAGAGTGCGCGCATCGGTCAGGAGTGTCACCCTGTGCATCCGGTGCACTGGCATCATGACCTGGATGCTCTTGAAAGGTCGGGAGGCGTTAGGGGGGTGCTGTTCAGTAACGAACTACTGGATGCCATGCCGGTTCACTGGGTGGAGATGCGACAGGATGGCTTGGTTGAACTGGGTGTCTTTTGGGGCATGGATGACGAGGGAACGGCGCGGTGGTTGGCTCGTCCGCTTAATTGCCCGGAATCGGCGGTGATCAACCACTTCAGCGGACGCGGGATAACGCTTGAGGTCGGTGCGCAGGCGGAGGTCTCTCTTGACGCCCAGGCCTGGTGGTCGAAGGCGGCCACGTTGGTTCACAAAGGGCTGCTGCTTGCAATCGATTATGGCGATGTGGCGGCGGCACTCTTCGGTATTGTTCGAGGTTCGGGAACGCTGGTCGGGCATCTGAACCATCAGCGTGTTGATGATCCTCTCCTCCATCCCGGTGAGATGGACCTGACCGCCCATGTGGACTTTTCCGGAGTGGCCACAGCAGGCGAGCGCGCAGGTTTGGAGACCGTGGGGTATACCACGCAAGCGTGGTTTCTGATGGGGTTGGGCATACTGGAGCGGGTAGAGATGGCGCTGGCGGCCATGAGTGAAAACCCGGTCGCTGCTGATGGACTCAAGCGCACCCTCTCCCGTTTGATCATGCCGGATGGTATGGGCGATCGCTTCAAGGTGTTGGCGCAAAGTCGGGGCATGGGGCGGTTTATACCTGCTGGTTTTCGACTTAATGATCAGCGTCCAAGTCTGTTTGGAACTGTTTGAAGTGTTGTGTTTTGTGGGGCTTGTAGAAGGGGTGGCCTAGCGGTTGCTTGTGTTAATGTCTTCTTTCTGTTGTTATCTGTTTGGTGGTTTCTGGAAGTGTTGTGTTCTGTGTATTGGCGTGAAGCGGTGTCGGGAGAATAAATCCCGTGTTGCCGTGACCTTAACGCCCTGAACATGGCAAAATCATGAGTATCCGCTGTGACAAAGTGTTGCCAGCGGCTTAACGTGGCATGGATCGGCTGGTGATGGGAGAGGGAATAATGGGCCTTCTTGAGGGAAAACGGGGATTGGTCGTCGGTGTTGCCAATGAACGCAGTATCGCCTGGGCCATCGCTCAGGCAGCACACCGTGAAGGGGCAAAGCTCGGCTTTACCTATCTTGGGGAGGCCCTGGAGAAGAGGGTGCGGCCTCTTTCGGAGCGGGTTGACGCTGATTTCGTCGAACCCTGCGACGTCAACAGTGACGAGCAATTGGATGCTCTCTTCAATGCTATTGATCAGAGATGGGATGGGATAGATTTCCTCATCCATTCCGTTGCTTTTGCCAATAAATCGGAGTTGAACGGCCAGTATGTGGAGACCTCCCGAGAGGGTTTCAATCTCGCTATGGAAACCTCCGTCTACTCCCTGATCGCCCTTAGTCAACGGGCCAAACCGCGCATGTCCGAGGGCGGAAGCATCGTCACGCTCTCCTATTATGGTGCCGAGAAGGTGATGCCTCGATACAACGTCATGGGTGTTGCCAAAGCCGGACTTGAGGCAAGTGTGCGCTATCTGGCCATGGATCTCGGTCAGTACGGTGTCCGGGTGAACGCCATCTCCGCAGGGCCCATCAAGACCTTGGCGGCATCGGGTATCGGAGCGTTTAAGGTGATTCTCAACTGGAATCGCGACAACTCTCCCCTGCGCCGTAATGTCACAGCCACAGAGGTGGGTGAATCGGCACTCTACCTCTTGTCGGATATGGCCTCCGGCGTCACCGGGGAGGTGTTGCATGTGGATTCGGGGTACCACGTTGCCGGCATGAAGTCGGTGGACCCTGACGTTTAGTGCGTCTCCTACCTGCTGCATCTGCTCGGTATTGAGACGAGATTCCGTATCAGAGACAATTGAGATCGATAGAGACACTTCAGGCGTCCGGCACCGTTGCTTTGGTATAGAGTAACGGTGATCGGACGTTTGTCGTAATGACGGCTGTTTCCCGAGGTTCGGCGAGAGGAGTAGGAGCATGACAGGCAACGGATTCGGCAACCTGTTCCGAGTGACCA
>JADGBX010000285.1 GCA_015231265.1 Magnetococcales bacterium
GGTGCATTTTCAGGCCAAACCCGAAGGGCTGGCGGCACGCCAGCGCGGTTTCGAGCTCATTGAGGACACGCCCTAATACCGTTGAAGAACCCCATCCGGCCCGATATGCCATCGCACCGTTGTGGCCGGTTCTCCGACCCATGGAATCCGTATGGAAACGACCGTACTTGCCGACACCGATACTTTGATCCGCCTGGAAGAGGAGGTGATCGGGAAACCGGCTGCCATCGTCCTGCTGAAAGGGGATGCCGGGGACTCGGTCTTTGACCTGCCCGCTGGCACCATCGCGCTGGGACGCGGTTGGAGCAACGATATCATCCTGCAAAGCACCGGCGTCTCCCGCGATCACTGCCGATTTCAGGTCGACGAACGGACGCAGAACATCACCGTTGAAGATTTGGGCTCCAGCAATGGCACCTTCATCAACAACAACCGCATCGCCGCCAACACCCCCACGGAGCTTGGCGAAGGGGACATCATCAATGTGGGTGGCAGTCAGGCGTTCAAGTATATTCCCAAGGGGGACGTCTCGCGCCTGAGCCACGACAAACTCCAAGATCAGGCCAACATCGACGCCCTGACGAACTGCTTCAACAAAGGGTATCTGCAACGCCGCTACCCGATTCTCTTTCACAAGTCCGAAGCGCTGAAAAGTGCACTCTCCATCCTGGTTTTCGATCTGGACCACTTTAAAAAACTCAACGACGGCTACGGACACGATGCCGGCGACTACGTGCTGCGGGAACTGGGGCGTATCGTCAAAGAGAAAGGGATTGAGAATAACAAGGAACTCTTCATCCGATATGGCGGTGAGGAGTTCACCATCATTCTTCCCGACACCGAAATCGACACTGCGTGCGAACGGGCTGAAGCGGTTCGGGCGTTGATCGACACTCATCCCTTCGTTTATGAGGGCCAAACACTGCCAGTGACCTCCTCCATCGGTGTTGCCGCTCGCACCGAGGCCACCGCTGATCCCAATACTCTGTTCAAAAAGGCCGACGCTGCCCTCTACGCCGCCAAGAATGGTGGCCGTAACCGGGTAAACTGCGACCGAGAGTAAAGGTGAGGACACGCAACGGTTAACAGCTATGATTCGGTGCCTAGCCGGAATTTCCGTGCTATGGTGTTCAGCGTTGGGGGAGGCGTCAGACAAAACGGTATGCAAAACGTGCATTTTTCACAGCAAAACCGTTACGCACTCATAAACAACACACATTTATCAAGCTGTTTTTTTTAGTGTTTTCGTTTCATAAACACGCTTTTTGCCAAACTGTTCAGAACCCGCGACACCACCATGCATCACGCACTGACCAGATTGTCACTGTCGATACTCCTTGCCGTTCTCCTGGCGGGATGCGTGCTGTATGGCAAAAAGCCGGTCTCATCCAACCATCTCCCCGATCCACCGGCCCCGAAAGAGGGGCAGATCCCGCAAGTGGTGACACAGCTACCGATTCTCCCGGATCCGGGTGATACCAATCTGGAGAACCGGGAACGCTACACCGTGGTGGTGCACGACGTTCCGGTGCGCGAACTGCTCTTCGCTCTGGCAAGAGACACCAAGCTCAATGTCGACATCCACCCGGCAGTGGATGGCCGAATCACCATGAATGCGGTGGATCAGACCCTGCCGACCATTCTTGAGCGGCTGGCTACTCAGATTGAGATGCGCTATCGCATCGACGGCACCAGCGTCGTGATTCTGCCCGACAGCCCCTTCTGGCGTACCTACAAGGTGGACTATCCCAACCTGAAACGCAGCGTCAGCAGCACCATGAGCGCAGAACTCCAGGTCGGTGACGTGGGCGGTGGCGCTGGCGGCGGTGGTGCCTCCTCCACAACGACCATCACCAACGAGATGAACAACAGCTTCTGGGAACCGTTGGTCGAGGGTATCAGACAGATTATCGAAGCGGACAACAATGCGGTGAAGCAGCAGCAGGCCAAAGCCCAGGCCGCTGCCGCACAAGCCAAGGCCGACGAAAAAGCCAAAGAGACACTGGCCAGTGCCGAAGCTGAAGCGAAAGAGACCGGCAAAGCCGCCTCTGCCTCCGCCTCGGTCAAAACCGAGATTACCACCACCAGTGGTGAATCCGATCCGGTCATCGAACATCAGGCCAGCGGTGTGATCAGCGTTTTGGCTACCACCCGGCAACATGTCCAGGTGCAGGGGTTCCTGGATACGATCCTCTCCAGCTCCCAGCGTCAGGTTCTTATCGAGGCAACGGTGGTTGAAGTCACGCTCAGCGATGCCATGGCAACCGGCGTTGACTGGTCCCGAATCGCCGGGGGCACCAGCATCTCCTCCAACACCGTCGCCAGCAATCTCGCCAGCAACCCTGTCTTCTTCATTACCGAGACCTTCACGCGTGGTGATATGACCATCACCGGCACCATCAAGGCACTCTCCCAGTTGACCGACGTCAAAGTGCTCTCCAGCCCCAAGATCATGGCGTTGAACAATCAACCGGCGATCCTCAAAGTGTTTGAGCAGAAAGTCTACTTCGAGATGGCGGAGACTCAAGCGGTTCTGGATGGCAACGGCAACGTGGTGACACCGGCCAAAACCACCGCTACGGTGAAGACAGTCCCAATCGGCTTGATTCTCAATGTCACCCCCCAGGTGGGTGATGACGAAACCATCACTCTGACCATTCGTCCCTCCCTGTCGCGCTACCTGACCCAAACCGACGATCCCACCAACGCCGCCAACAAGATTCCGGTGATCCAGGTGCGCGAAATGGAGTCTCTGCTCCGGGTCAGCGACGGCCAGACCATCATTCTCGGTGGTTTGATCGATGACAACGTCACCCACACCAACAACAAGGTGCCGTTGCTGTCGGCGGTGCCGGTGGTGGGCGATCTGTTCAAGTACCGCAGCGATACGATCACCAAGACCGAACTGGCCATCTTTCTGCGTCCTACCCTGATCTCTGCGGACCGCGTACCCAAATCGGTCACCGTGTTCAACGGCATTCTTCCCCGCGCCCGCAACGCCTCTCCTCCCGTCTCGCAGGGGCCGATTCCCAACTTCTTCCGTGAAAGCGGTCTGGTACCGCCGCCCGGAACGCCATGAGCTTGGTGACGGCCTGCCCAGGATGCGGACTGGCGGTGCGGGATGTCCCCGACGCCATGCTGGGTCGCCGCATGCGCTGTCGTCGCTGCCGGCGCCGTTTCACCATCGTTCGCATGACCGGTTCATGGGGCAAGGATGGCAAAGCCGCCGCCACGCCCAAAAAGAGTGATACCCACAGCACCTCCGCACCCGCACCCTCCGCCATGGATGGAGGCAATCACACCATTCTTTCCGGCACCCGTCTGATCGGCACCCGTCTGGCCGGACAGGCCGCCCCTGCGTCCGGCGGTCCCACCTTCAACCAGCGCATCGACGACTGGGAACCGGGTGAGATCCTGCTCGACCTTTACGCGGTGCTCTCGGTGTTGGGTATTGGCGGTATGGGCAAGGTGTTCAAGGTGCGCCATCTTGGCTGGAACATGGATCTGGCGGTCAAAGTCCCCAAAAGCGACATCCTCAACGTCCCCGGCATGAGCAAGAACATCATCGCCGAAGCGGAGACCTGGGTGAACCTGGGACTCCACCCCAACATCTGTAGCTGTTACTACGTGCGGGAACTGGGCAAAGCGCCTCTGCTGTTTGCCGAGTTCGTCACCGGGGGTGATCTGGAGGGGTGGATTCAGGGCAGCTCCAAGGATGAAGGTTTGCCGAAACTCTACCAGGGCAACCGTGAAGATGTGATGGTGCGCATCCTGGACATCGCCATCCAGTTCGCCTGGGGTTTGGGGTATGCGCATGATCAGCGCATGATCCATCAGGACATCAAACCGGCCAACGTCATGCTGACCCCGGACGGCATCGCCAAGGTGACCGACTTC
>JADGBX010000286.1 GCA_015231265.1 Magnetococcales bacterium
TGGAGACCAGGGTGATACCGATCTGAGTCACTGCATCAAACGGGTGTTGTTCCAGGATACCGCCATCAAGGACGATGGCAGTTGGGATCTGGCCGAGTCCGACAGCCCGGCTGATGAATAGAAGAGAATTGGTGAGTGTGCGGTTATGCCGCATTGCAGAGCATACATTTGGGCGTGCCCTAAAAAAAACCGACCTTCGGGTCGGTTTTTTTGTCTTCAATGGTGTGGAATCAGTCGTCATTCCAATGGGTGGAAAGAGAGAGATTTACTGATCCGCTACTCTTTCATGCAGGCACTGTCTTCTTTTTCCTGCTTTTGGCGAAAGGAGGCGGTTCCATAATCGGAAAGATGAGTGGAATGAAGACGTTGCGGATTTGTGCCATCATAGCAGTATTGTGCTGGAGAGCGCTGAAGACGATGTGGTGGTGGCAGATCTCTCCGGCATCGATCCAGACGCTCTTCTCCCCGCGCGACAGGGGGTTGTGGGCGACGATGAACGGCGCTGTTTTAGGGAGATCCAGCGATTGTCTGAAGGCGCGCACATGGCTGGCGACATAACCGGTGGGGTAGGTAGGGCGACGCATGCGGTTCCAGGTCACCTCCCTTTCGATACCGGGGTAGTCGTGCAGATTGATCAGCGTCTCCAGGGTGACGCTCCGTTTCGGGGGGGCGGCGTGACAGGCGACATAACTTTCACCCAGGACGACACAAGGCAGGCTGGCATAGAAGGTCTCCAGGGCGTTGCGATACTCGGCTCCGCGCTGAAATCGAACATGTTTATCCCAGAGTACCCCCTGTGAGACGCCCCCTTTTACCACATCGTGGGAGAAGGCGTCGTGGTTGCCCTTGATGTAGAAAACCTGCTTGGGAAAGAGAGTCTTCAGTGTGAAGATGAGATCCATCATCTCCAGCGAACTGTCCATATCCTCCAGTTCCAGCTTCCGTTCCGAATGCACCGCATCGCCGAGAATCACCAACGCCGTTCGACCACTGGCCAAGGTGGCGAGAATGTTGGTCTGGGTCAGTAGGGTGCGCAGATTCTCCAAACGGGCGTGGAGGTCACCGATAAAGACCGGGGTCAGTGAGGTTGGCAGAGTCACCACGCCGCCGGGTTTGCCACGGCTGTCCGGAGGGCGGTGCGCCTCATCGGCCATGATGGCGTTGACCTGTGAGATCAATTGGAACGCATCATGGCGCTCCAGAGGTCCCACGTCGGACGGATAGATCTCATCCATTTGCTGGAGATTCTTCCGGCGCCAGTGATCAAGTTGGTCGATCTGTTCCTGATTCTGAATACGGACCAGCTTGGTGCCATGGGTGGTGTGCAGGTCGCGGATTGCTACCGTGTTGCCGTCGAAATGGATCACTGCATGGCGGGATTCGACGCTGGGGGGGTAGTTGAAACGGGCCATCTGGTCATCGTCGTGGCCGCCCAGGGTAATCTTCTCTCCCGGCATGAGTCGAATGAACCCGGCGAGATCGCTGAAGAAGCGATTGGGTTCGACGATAAGAAGCTGAAGCTGCGTCTGGACCGGATGGTCCTTGCCGATAGCATCGAAACCGGCCCGATGGGGCGGAACCTCCACAGGGTCGGGATAGATCAGCAACCGCTTGCCGGGACTGCCGAGCACGACCTCTATAGGCAGATTGTGGAGATTGAGTCGGCTCTCGCCTCCCCGGATAAGCAGGCTTCCCTCGGTCAGATCGACAATCTGGTGGGGCGCGTCTCCGGTAAGGTGTCGACCAATACTGCGAATGAAGGCGCGCCAGGAACTCATGACTCACTCCCGTCAGAGGAGGGAGATGTGTCAATGATGCGCAGTGGCGGCGCATCCATCGTGCGCCGGATATGGACGCGCAGCCCGTTCTTGTTGAACAGAAGGGCCACCTGTTCATGAATATCCAGTTGATAGGCGACCAACTCCTTGGTGAGCTTTTCGTCAACGGGATGGGTGTGCCGCTCGGCCCGCTCCAGACGGAATCTAAGGAGTCGGTCCGGTGAGGGCAGAAGGAATTCAAAAACCAGCTTGGCCCGCCAGTCTACCGACAGGAAGAAGCGCTTTTTCGGAGGAAACAGGATCCTTGCCGGGTCGAGATCCGGCTTAGTGTCCATCGCCTTCACTTCCGGGGCGAACACGGTCATGGCGTGTTCGAAGCCGGTGAACGGCAAGCCGAGATGCACCTCTCGTGGGCGAAAGGCGAGCGCCTCGTTTCGCCACCATGGGGCAGTGAGATCGATGTATCCCTCCTCACTCCAGCCGCCGAGTTGACGGATGACGCGGCTCTTACCGGAACCAGGTGGCCCGGTAACGGCGAGTTCACGGAAGGAAACGGAGGTGGGAAACGCAATTCCTTTGATCAGGTGCGTCTCCGGATAGTGTTCGGTTACGAGTCGTGACATGAACCTTCTTGGTCAGTTTATCCTGAATTGAGGGTGGTCACTCTTATGAACAATCGATGACAAGTATAGCCTATTTTTCTTCATAGAGACAAAAAGCTGTAGGTACATTGATGACACAGGGTGGTTTCAGGCCCCTCCGATGCCGAGTTTTCGTGCGAGAATATCGGTGAGAGTGCGGCGGTTATCTGCCAGAAATTCGATCTCCATGGTGAGCTGAAACAGCGGCAGAGGGAGAGGGGTGGCAGGGAGTTTGACCCCATCCTTTTCGGTGCAGATCAGAGCGTCGGCCCCGCAGCGTCGAGCCTGCCGTACCAGAGCGTTCAGGTCATCATCGCTGTAGTTGTGGTGGTCGGGGAAGGTATGGTGTCCACACGGCTCGATGCCCAATCGGCGGACCGTTTCCGGAAAGACATCGGGATCGGCGAGACCGGAGAAGAGAAAGGGGGTGCGAAAGGGGGGGGCGCCCGCAGGTGCATGCTCGCGTTCTCCTGTCACGGCCACCCAGACGTCGGGCTGATGCTCTGCATGGAGAGTCGGTATGTTGCGGATGGCCGGAAGCTGTTCAAGAGTGGTGGGTAGCGTGGTGTCATCGGCACGGGTGAGAATGAGAAGATCGGCATCGATGAGCGCCGAAGGGGGCTCCCGGAGCAGTCCCGCAGGCACCACCCGGCCATTGGCCAGCGGCTGGCGGGCATCCAGAAGAACGATCTCAAGATCCCGATGGATGCGACGATGTTGAAATGCGTCGTCCAGAATGATCACCGTGGCAGAGAACTGTTTGATGGCGGTTTCGGCACCGAGAATCCGGTTCGGGGCCGTGAGAATCGGAACAGTGGGTAGATTGCGGGCCAGGAGAACCGCTTCATCAGCCGCTTCCGGAGGCTGGAGCATACGTCCCGCGCCATCGGAAATGACGGTGACCGGTTGCGTAGAGGTTTGACCATACCCTCGACTGACGATCACCGGCTTCTCCCCGCTCTCCACAAGATGGCGGGCCAGAAACAGCACCATCGGCGTTTTGCCGGTGCCGCCGGTGGTGAGATTGCCGATACTGATGATAGCAGGAGACGAGGGGGAGGTGCTGGAGGGCGCGGCGTCATGTTCGGGCCGGTGCACGGTCACAATCCCATGGCGATAGGCGATACGGCGCAGGACCATAATGGCACCGTAGAGCGCTCCCAGAGGGCGCAGCAGGAGCAGCAGTAACCGTTGCCCCGCCGTTGTTGGGGGTTCCTTGCCTGCCAGCAGCCGAATCAGGTGGTGGCGTCGCATCATGATGGGGCGCTGGTGTGATGATGACGCGGGGGGAGCAGAGGTTCCAACAGCGTCAGGCTCTTCTCCAGAGCGCCGGTATTGGCGAGAACGGCTCGGCGGGCCCGCTCCCCCATGGTGGTGCGTCTCTCTTCGTCATTCAGAAGGTCGAGAATCGTTGCGGACAGGTGCGAGGCGTCGGGAATCTGTACC
>JADGBX010000287.1 GCA_015231265.1 Magnetococcales bacterium
ATAGTATGGCCACGGCAACGACAAAGGCAACACCTTGAGGCTCTGCCTCAAACTCCGGCAGGGGCCCCGACCCCTGCACCCGAGGTAGTAAAGGATTAACCACCTAACAGCCACGGATTAAACACCTAACGGCCACTTCAACAGAGAAACCACACCCATCACCAGACGCCTTCTCCGATGCACTCCGGGCTAAAGCTCGATCCCCTTGGCTGCGGGAATGCCCTCTTCGAAGGGGTGTTTGACGGGAGTCATGCTGGTGACCGTATCGGCAACGTCGAGCAGTGCCTGCGGCGCGCCGCGTCCGGTGAGAATCACATGGGTGCGGATCGGCTTCTCTTCGGTGAGAAAGGCGGCCACATCCTCGGCGGAGATCCAGCCGTAGCCGATGGCATAGAGGATCTCGTCCAACACCACCAGCCGGTAGTTGTCCGAGAGGATGGTCTCTCTGGAGAACTCCCAGATATTTTCAGAGGTCTCTTTATCTTTTTCAGGGTTGTTCGTATCCCAGGTGAAGCCGTCTCCCAGCGCATGCCAGGCGACGCCCAACCGTTCGGCGGCTCTCTGCTCGCCGGTGCGACGGATCCCTTTGATGAACTGGATCACGCAGGTGGGCATCTCCCATCCTGCTGCCCGCATCACCATGCCGAAAGCACTGGAGGATTTGCCTTTGCCATCACCCGTGAGGATGAGGAGGCGTCCTGGTCGGTGAATCGGTTGGTCGGTCATGGATGCGCCTCTAACTGGGACGGGTGGAATCGTGGCTGAAGAGAGTGGTGTCGTTTCAGTCACTCTCTGCCATGTCGGTCGATGTCCGGCTCTGTGATCATGGCATGAAAAGGGCGGGATGGGGAAAGAATTTCCCCGGTGAGGATGAGAATAACAGGGCTGTCTCTCTATAGGGGGGGATGGCCAAGCACTCCCGGGCGCTCCCCCTTAATTGGGCTCTTCGTCCTGATTGAGCAGCGACTCCAGCCGTTCGCGGCGGATCGCCACCAACTTCTCGACCAGACGGTCGACGCGCTCCTCTTTGGCCTTCAGCTCCTCGATCCGCTTTTCAAGCTCTTTTCGGGTCTCTTCCAGCTCCTGCACCAGAGATTCGCTGGCCAGAAGTTTTGCCAGATCCTCCTTGGTGAAATCTTCGCCGGGCTCTCCCTTCAACTTGATGTGGACGACGGTTCCTTTCACTTTGAGCTTGAACTTCCTTGCCATCTTCACTCTCCGCGTATTTTTTTATGATGCAGTCGGCACTGTCTGCCGTATTCCCCGAAAGAGTCACGATTTTGGCAGGGTGCCAACCACCACCCGGTCGTGATCTCCGTAGTCCCGGCGGATCTCGACGCCGCTGAGGCCGTTGTTGGTGAACAGTGCGGCGACCTCCTCTCCCTGCGCCTCGCCGATCTCCAGAGCCAGAAGCCCTCCCGGATGGAGACGGGCCACCGCCTCGGGAATCAGGGCTCTGTACGGCTCGAGTCCGTCCGGGCCACCGCGCAGGGCCAAAGCATCCTCCCAATCCCGCACCTCCGGCTCCAGCGTGGCGTAGTCGGCATCGCTGATGTAGGGCGGATTGCCGACAATGGTGTGAAAACGCTCCGCTTTACCGATGGGTTGGAACCAATCACCGGCAAGAAGAGTCACCCGCTCCGCCAGATCCAGACGTTGCGCATTGTCTGCCGTGCAGCGCAGCGCGGTCTCAGAGAGATCAACACCCGTTCCCACGCAGTCCGGTCGCTCCTGCAACACGCTGAGAAGCAGTACGCCACTGCCGACGCCAAGATCCAGAAGCCGAAAGGGCGGCGTGTCGGTCATGGGCTCCGGCCAGCGCTCCAGAGCGGTCTCGACCAGGATCTCCGTGTCGGGTCGGGGGACCAGCACACCCGGTTCCAGGTGGAAACTCCCCTTCCAGAACTCACGTCTTTGCAGGATATGCGCCACTGGTTCCCGACGACCTCTGCGCTGCAACAGCGGCTTGAAGGTGGCCAGTTCGTCAGGGGTCAGTGGCCGCTGCGGATCGAGGAAGAGATCCAGTCGCCGCAACCCCAGGGCGTCGGCCAGAAGCAGCTCGCTGTCCAGGCGCGGGGCGTCGCATCCCCGCTCCGTCAACCAGGTGGTGGCCCAGCTCAACAGCGTTCTGGTGGTCCACTGTTCGGATGTCGGCTCCTGTTGCTGCACGCATCTGTCCTGATCGGTCGTTATCGGCGCGCCCGGCCCGTCTCTTCGGCACACACGCCTCCATGAGGGGACTCTACAACACCCGGAGCCATGCAAAAAGGTGATCTCGTGTGAATATTTAGTGACACTGCCCGGTCAGTGACACTGCCCGGCGGGAATTGCCGGTAAGGTTGGGAGTCGACCCGTTTCAAAAGGGCCCATGCCATCACAATTGAAGAGGGCTCACGCCATCACGATCAGACCAGGGCGCCGCCACAGGAGGAGCCGCTGCCGGCGGTACAGCCGAAGCAGTGGTCACCGACGCGGATGGGGCGTCGCTCCAGGGTGTGAACATCCAGGCCGGGATCGGTGAGAGAGGGGGTGCCGCTGACCGGCCAGCCCAGAGCCAGATTGAAGTCGCAGTCGTAGAGGCGTCCATCCCAGCCGATGCTTATCTGGTTGCGGCACATGATGTTGGCGAGCGTTGCGGTGTTGAAGGCGTCCTGCAACAAGGTCAGATACTGCTGCTCCGTCCCCTGACGCCGCAGATCGGCACGAAAGCGACCGATGGGCATGTTGGTGATGGTGGAGAGCTGGGTGAAGTGGATGCCGTAACGGTTGATCATCTCCCGTTTGTAGTCCGCCTCCAGCGTTGTCTGGCTGGGGGGCAGCGTGGCACCGCCCGGATTGTAGACCAGCGAGAGAGGCAGCCGCTTCTCACGACCATACCCCACCGCGTTCAGCCGCCGAAGCCCGTCAAGGGCTGCCTGAAAGACGCCGCTTCCCCGCTGCCGATCCACATTCTCTTCAAGATAACAGGGGAGTGAGCCGGTGATGGCGACGGTGCGGCGGCTGAGAAAGGCGGCCAGATCCTCCATGCCCGCTTCCGAGAAAATCGCCAGATTGGAGCGCACCTGTACCGCGACGCCCAGCCGGGTCAGCTCTTCGATGAATGCCCGAAAATGGGGATGAATCTCCGGCGCACCGCCCGTGATATCCACACGTGCAGCACCGGTCCGCTTCGCCAGTTGAACCACCGAAAGCATGATCGGCCAGGCCATCTCCTCATCCCGTTTCGGCGAGGCGCCCACATGGCAGTGTTCGCAGGAGAGGTTGCAGCGCAGCCCGACGTTAACCTGGATCGTCTCCAGCGTACGCGCCCGAAGAGGTGTCTCGCCGGTGCTCTCGGCAACACGTCGTGCAAACGCCCCCTCTGTCGGAGGATTCCCGTTCTCTATGGTGTCGGACGGTGTCGGCATTCCGTGCTCCCCGTATCACTCAACCTCGGCTCGGTCCTCGTCACGGACCAACCAGCGCCATCGATTCTTCGATACCATGCCGCTCCCGACCCTCCTGGTCAATCCTGAATGGTGCCCATGGTGAATTTTATGGGGGCATGAAAAGAGTGTGCGTTGCAATTAGGGCATGTCCTCAATGAGAACGAAATCGCATTTGTGCCTGAAAATGCACCGTGCTGCGTTGTGAACGTTGTGAACGTTGTGAACGTCTCTGGTTGATATTTTCTAAGGGGGTGTCCTCAATTTTGCCACTGCCGTTCAATGTGTGGCCGTTCAATGTGTGGCCTTTAAACTGTTCGGTGTGGTTCCTCTGTTGACGTGGCCGTTAGGTGGTAAATCCTTTACTGGTCGGGTGCAGGGTGCGGGGACCCTGCCGGAGTTTGAGGCAGAGCCT
>JADGBX010000288.1 GCA_015231265.1 Magnetococcales bacterium
GCGTAGGAAGAGTTCGATGGCGAAGAACATCACGGCGTACATCAAGCTGCAGGTACCGGCAGGACAGGCAAAGCCCAGTCCCCCGGTTGGCCCCGCGCTTGGTCAGCACGGCCTCAATATCATGGAGTTCTGCAAGGCGTTCAACGCCAAGACGCAGAGCATGGATCCCGGTTCTCCCATACCGGTGGTCATTACCGTCTTTAAGGATCGCACCTTCACGTTCGTCATGAAGACGGCGCCTGCCTCCTACTTCTTGAAGAAGGCAGCCGGTCTTCCCAAGGGATCCAGCACTCCGGGCCGTGGCGGCTCGGTGGGCTCGGTGACCTGGGCGCAGGTGGAGGAGATCGCTAAAGCGAAGATGGTGGATCTCAACTGTACGGAAATTGAGGCGGCCAAACGCGTCGTCGCCGGCTCGGCCCGTTCCATGGGTCTGGACGTGGTGGAGTAGGAGAGGCCTAATGGGAAAATTGAGTAAGCGCCAACAGAAAATCGCCGAGAGCGTTGACCGTAAAGCGGCCTACACCCTCGTAGAGGGGATCTCCAAGGTTAAGGAGAATGCCACGGCGAAATTTGACGAGACCATTGATGTGGCGGTCAACTTGAGTGTCGATCCGCGCCATGCCGATCAGATGATCCGTGGCTCGGTCTCACTGCCGCACGGCACAGGCAAGACGGTGCGTGTGCTTGTCTTCGCCAAAGGGGACAAAGCGACGGAAGCCACCGAAGCGGGTGCCGACTTTGTCGGAGCCGAAGAGCTGGCTGAGAAGATTCAGGGCGGCTGGATGGAGTTTGATCGTGTCGTTGCGACGCCGGACGTGATGGGTGTCGTGGGTCGTCTGGGTCGTCTGCTCGGCCCCCGCGGGCTGATGCCCAACCCGAAGCTGGGTACGGTCACCTTCGACGTCGGCAAGACGGTCACTGAGATCAAAGCGGGTCAGGTCACCTTCCGTGTCGAGAAGGCTGGCATCATCCACGCCGGGATTGGCAAAGCGTCCTTCTCGGAAGAGCATCTGGTCGCCAACGCCCAGAAGTTCCTTGACCAGCTCAAGAAGATGAAGCCCTCTGCGGTCAAAGGGAAGTACATCAAGAAGATTACTGTCAGCTCAACCATGGGCCCTGGCGTCAAGCTGGATGAGCAGTCAGTCTAGAGAATCGGCTGGGAAAGCGATTCCATAGTGAGAACACGCGTTTAAACACGCGTGCGTATCGTCCAAGACAGCAGGTCGCCCGGAGACGGGCCATAATGATTGCAAGAGATCGCCTGCCGAGACGGGGTGCGTTATTCGTGCTCCAGACTTTGGACGTTTTAACCCCACCATCAACCTGGCTCAGGAGGACGATGTGAATCGAAATCAGAAAGAGCAGGTCATCGCTGAGGTGCGGAGTGGTCTGGAGACGTCATCAGTGGCGTATGTGACCCATTATCGGGGTCTCAACGTCGATGAGATGACCGAGCTACGATCGAAGATGCGGGAAACCGGCGCCAAGATGCGCGTGGTCAAGAACACCTTGACCAAGCGGGCAATCAAAGGCACCGATTTCGAACCGATCACCGATCTTCTGGAAGGACCGACGGCCATCACCTGGTCAGACGATCCTGCCGGACCCGCTAAAGTGTTGACCGAATTTGCCAAGGATCACGACAAGCTCGTGGTGCTCGGTGGCGTACTGGACGGCAATGCCCTCCAGGTTTCCGAGATTGAAGCCCTTGCCAAGCTGCCCAGCAGAGAGGTTCTGCTTGCTCAGCTCATGGGTGTCATGAACGGACCTGTACAAGGTATCGTCAACGTCCTGTCCGCCGTTCCCGGAGGCTTTGTCCGGGCGCTGGATCAGATTCGTCAGCAGAAGGAAGAAGCGGCCTGAACCCCTTAGGGTGAGCTGCATTCGGATAACGTTATCAAATAAAGACCAACGCACAGTGTTGGATTGCGTATAGAGGAGTCAAACATGTCCATGTCCAAGGATGATCTCATCGCTGCCATTGAGAGCATGACCGTGCTCGAACTCTCCGAGCTGGTGAAAGCTCTGGAAGAGAAATTCGGTGTTTCCGCCGCTGCTCCCGCCGCCGTGGCCGCTGTTGGCGGTGCTGGCGATGCCGGTGGTGGTGAAGCCGCTGCCGAACAGACCGAGTTCGATGTGATTCTCACCGACGCCGGTGCCAAGAAGATCCACGTCATCAAGGCGGTTCGCGGCATCACCGGTCTGGGCCTCAAAGACGCCAAAGATCTGGTTGAGGGTGCGCCCAAGCCGGTCAAGGAAGCGATCTCCAAAGAGGACGCAGAGAAGTTCAAGAAAGAGCTTGAGGACGCCGGTGCCAAGGTCGAAGTCAAGTAACTCGACTTGTTGACGCAAAGAGACCTTTATGCGTCAAAGCAGCAGCATCAGTTTTAAGGCTGGGGAGAGGCGATTTTCGCCTTTCCCCGGTTTTGTTTGTCTGAAGAGGGGAGCAAGAAAGCGGAATAGGCTCAGAGAGGAACCGACTAGCCAGGGTGTGCACGCTCTGGCTGCAAGAATAGTCTGCGGGAAGAGGAAACTTCTCTAAATACAGATGAGAGAAGTGTCATCTTCATGACGCTGACAGGGGCAGATACTCCCCTGTTGCCAGGGCAGAAACGGTTCCAACGGGCCACCACCCCACACGGTTGCGCACTCCGTAACGTGCAGAACGTTTACGAGGACGTACGACTGATACAAGAGGGTGGCATAGAGATGATGGGGTTCGGTGATGTTCATCGTTCCGGCGGCTCTGTCGTCGAAACGGCAGGGATCGGCACCGAATCTCCCGGTTACGTTTAAAATGAGATGCAAATGGCGTGCCTGCTGGATGATCAGCAGCACTGCTGATCGTGACGATACGAACAGCGCCTCTCATTCGTGACCCCGACACGCACTTTTCGATCATCATAGAGAGACCAGACGATGGCATTGACGTATACCGATAAGCAGCGTTTGCGTAAAAATTTCGGTCGTATTCCGACCATCATCGACATTCCGGACCTGATCGCCGTCCAGAAACAGTCTTTTGATCGCTTCCTGCAAACCGGTGTCGACCCTGACGTGATGGCGAACAAAGGGTTGCACGCTGTTCTCAAATCGGTGTTTCCCATTGAGGACTACGCCGGCACCGTCAGCCTGGACTATGTCTCCTACGTACTTGGCGAGCCCAAATACGACGTGGACGAGTGCCTGCAGCGCGGCATGACCTTTTCGGCACCGTTGAAGGTGACCTTCCGGCTGATGGTGTGGGAGGAGAACGAGGATACCGGGACCAAAACCGTCCAGGAGGTGAAGGAGCAGGATGTCTATCTGGGCGAAATGCCTCTGATGACCAACACCGGCACCTTCATCATCAATGGTACCGAGCGTGTGATCGTGTCACAGATGCACCGTTCACCGGGTGTCTTCTTTGATCATGACAAGGGGCGCACCCACAGCACGGGCAAGCTGCTCTTCTCCGCCCGTGTGATTCCCTACCGTGGCTCCTGGCTCGACTTCGAGTTCGACCCCAAGGATCTGGTCTACGCCCGCATCGACCGTCGGCGCAAGCTGCCCGTCACCACACTGCTGCGCTCCCTCGGCATGAAAGGTGAAGAGATTCTCAACCGCTTCTACGAGACCGACACCTACCGCAAGAATGGTGTGCTGTGGGAGCGTCGTCTGGTGGCCGAACGTCTGATGGGTAACCGTCTAGAGTTTGCCGTCGTCGATCCTGAGAGCGGTGAAGAGCTGGTTGCGGCCAAACGCAAAATCACCCGTCGTGTGATCAAGAAGCTGGAAGCGGCCGGATTCGAGTGGCTGCCGGTTCCCACCGAAG
>JADGBX010000289.1 GCA_015231265.1 Magnetococcales bacterium
GAACCTCATCTCCAATAGCATGCCCAAAGACATCATTGACTTTCTTGAAGTGGTCGATGTCCAGAATAGCAAGGCAGGCACCTTCTCCTGGATCACGCTTGCCGCCGGCTCTGGGAATCTGGGTCTCAAGAATGGAGGAGATGGTCTCGTCAAAGGATCGGCGATTGAGCAGGCCGGTGAGAGGATCCTGATCTTTTGCTTTGAGCATCGACTCCAGATTGGTGAACATGCTGCCGATCAGGACCATCTTGTCCTTGATCTCAGAGTCGAACACCGGCAGATCCTGGACAAAAAGACTCCGCACTTCAAAGTTGTCCATAATGGGGAAGATCACCCGGGTCATCCCCTCGATAGCAGAGGAAACCACCACGAGCTCCTTGCATTCAAGGCATCGGGAGACCCCCTTTTCCACACCAACAGGGAGTTCCGCTCTGCGGGGATCGAGAGGATTGATCAGATAGATCCGAAACGCCTCGACACCTTTGGCACCATCTACATAGCGTTGACGATCAATGTCATAGAAATGGGTGTCTTCCGCAGCATTGATACTGTGCAGGGTGCGACGACACCGCTCCACAAGACCAATACGATCTCTTTCAGATGTAATATCAACAACTTCACTATATAAAAACGTCTCCGGCATGGCATGCACCTTCTCATCAGGCGTTCCATCCGGCACCGATCCCCCGGCCCTCCGCTCAACCGGCGAAGCTCCCGGGGAAATGCGCCCCCTCGCGCCATGCATCTTGTCATGATTCGAACGACAACTGTGTAGAGATCCATGCGCCATCACAGGGTACTCCCAGTCAAGCACGTGTTCAACGCATCATCACAGAAGGGCAACCGTCACTGCATGGGCGACACACCTACCGTTGACTCGGCAGCATCGTGAGGGAAATAGGCATCGATGAGTGACTGCTTCATCAGTAGTTCATGAGGTTCGAAGCACTCCGCCAAGGTTCGCCATCCCAGATCCAAGGCCGTCTCCAGGGGAAGAGAAACATCGATCAACATGAAGCGTTCCCGGAAGAGACGGCCAAAGCGCAACAACTTATTATCCAGCGTCGAGAGTTCAAACGCCATCGCCTGCTTCTGCTCTGCTTCACGGGAACCGGAGTAGAGGCGGATCAGCGTGTTCATCAGCGGCCCGTGATCCTCGCGAGTCACCGAGCCGATCACCAACTGTTTAAGACGGGAAAGTGAACCAAAGGGATCGATCACACCACCATGCAGATAGAACTGACCCTCGGTGATATAGCCGGTGTTGTCGGGAACCGGGTGCGTAACATCGTTACCGGGCATGGTGGTGACGGTGAGAATGGTCACCGAGCCGCCGTGAGCGAAATCGCACGCCTTTTCATAGCGCCGGGCAAGCTGGGAGTAGAGATCGCCCATATAGCCGCGATTGGACGGGATCTGATCCATGGAGATTCCCACCTCTTTCAGCGCATCGGCATAGGCGGTCATGTCCGACAGCAGCACCAGCACCCTCTTCCCCTCCTCCACGGCGAAACGCTCCGCCACCGCCAGCGCCATGTCCGGAACAAGCAGGCGCTCCACCACCGGATCGGAGGCCAGATTGACGAACATCACGGTACGGGAGAAGACGCCGGCCTCTTCAAAGGCGCTACGAAAGAAGTGGTAGTCGTCGAAGATCAATCCCAGACCGCCGAATACCACGATGTCGGCATCGGCCTGGATACCTACTCGTGAAATGAAGGCGTTGAAAGGCTCTCCGGCAACGGAGAAGACCGGAATCTTCTGGCTCTCCACCAGACAGTTGAAGAGATCGATCATGGGAACATCGGTCATGATCATCCGACTAGGAAGCGCTCGGCGCATGGGATTGACCGACGTTCCACCGATGGCCACCGTCGGCTCCTGCTCCAGTCCTGGCCCGCCATCCATGGGCTCGCCGCTCCCCCGCAAAACGCGTCCTAAAACATTCTCCGAACAGGGCGCCTGCATGGCGTGGCCGAGAAAGCGGACCGTTGCCCGGGTGGATATCCCCTTGGCCCCTTCGAAGAGCTGTAGCGTGACACTCTCTTCTCGCAGGGCGATCACCTGTGCCGGTGAGCGTGCTCCTCCGGGATCCTCGACCAAAGCAAGATCCCCGAAACAGGGGCCATCACCCTCGGCATGGACGGTGGACGGCACCTCCACCCGAATGATATCGCCAGCTATTTCGAGAATCCTCGCATAACGGACATACGCTTCGGCCATGGTTCATCCTCCGTGGAGAGTGCCTATGTCTCTATGCACTCTTGGACACCATTCCCCGGACAAGATTCCACGATTAATCCGCCAGCGAACCATCACCTATTCTACACACCCGTGAAAAGTGTCCAGCTCACACTCTTTTCGATGAACAAAGCGGTAGGCGATGTAGTCCAATGGTATAGACGAGATTTACCCGTTTCCGTCCCGGTGCCTTGCACGGGATGATATGCAGGCACGCGGAGAACGATTATGGCCCGTCTGCCCCTGAATAAGACCTCGTTGACCCGCCTGACAGGCCAGTTGCGCCTCTATGAGGAGCACCTTCCCTCGCTGGACCTCAAACGCCGACAACTCATTCAGGAGCGCAACAGCGCCCGTTCGACGCTGCAGACGCTTCAGGAGCAGTCCGACACCCTGCCTCACCGCGTCGCGGAAGAGCTGCCCATGCTGGCGATTCCCCGTATCGATCTCACCGGGCTGGTTCGGGTAACACGGGTTGCATTGAGCGAGGAGAATTTGGTCGGCGTGCGCCTGCCGGTACTGGGAGAGATCCACTACGCAGTCTCGAACTACACCCTGATGGCAACCCCCCACTGGATCGAGCAGTTGGTGGCACTGCTCAAGGAGGCACTCTCCATACGAATCTCCCTTCAGATCGCCCGGGAGCGTCTACACTGTCTCGAAACGGCGGTTCGCACCACCACCCAGCGCGTCAATCTGTTCGAACGGGTGCTGATTCCACAGACACGGGAGGCGATTCGCCGCATCGTCATCGCCCTCTCCGATGCGGAGCGCGCCGGGGTTGTACGGGCCAAGATCGCCAAATCAAAGCGGGAGGCGACCGCATGAGCATCGTCCCACTCACCCGCGTTACCCTCTACGGTACCGAAGAACAAAGACACGATGTAATGGCTGCCCTACAGTCACTGGGTTCCCTGCATCTGATCCCCCTTCGACCCGCCGCCGAAGAGCCGGAGAGAGCCCCCCAAGCCAAAGCCGTGGATGCCGCCAAGGCGCTGCGCCATCTCTCCCATGTACGACCCCTCCCGCGACAGATCCGTCGTCGCCAAGGATTCGACTTCGACGATGTGGTCACCAAGACCCTTGAGAACCACCACGCCCGGCACGCCCTGCGCGATGAGAAGGAGATTCTACTCAAACAGATCCAAACACGAAGGCCGTGGGGATCGTTCACACTGCCCGATGCGAAGAGTCTGGAAGGCTACCGACTCTGGTTCTATCTGGTGCCCCACCACCTGATGGAGAATCTGGAGCATCTCGACGCCGCGTGGCAGAGGGTTCACAAAGGGCCACGCCACGCCTATGTGGTGGTGATCGCGCGGGAGAAACCGGACCCGGAACGGTTTCCTCTACCCAGTCTCGATCTTTCAGGCCCCTCGCTCTCCACCATGCAGCAGCGTCTGGAAGAGATCGAACTTGAGCTGGAGAGTCTGGTGTGGCAACGGCAATCCCTGGCCCGTTGGATCGCCCTTCTCAAGGAGAATCTAGCTCGGGCAGAGGATCGTGCCGCTTTGAAACGCGCAGATGGACTGATCCGCATCGAGGAGGGGTTCTTCATCGTCAGCGGCT
>JADGBX010000028.1 GCA_015231265.1 Magnetococcales bacterium
AGGAAAAGGGGCCCCGAAAAATAACGTTTGATTTAGCTCCAGAGCACACCATTGATCCACCTCCCCTGGTGCCTTCACCCCCTGAAGAACAGCGTGCTGACTCCCTTCAGGAAGAGAACGCAGCAGCACCGGATCACATTCAGGATGACTCCCGGCAAGAGAAACGTCAGAAAACAGCAGCGCGTTTTGGTTTCCTCTCATCGCTGCTCGGTCGTTTTAAAAAGGATGAGGCGAGCGAGACAGATCAGGAATCGAAGGAGAAGGGACCGCTCGTCGCCGAATTGGACCTTTTAACCGATCCAACACTGGGATCTCTGCCAGCCTTTGACCCCGATTCCGATACCCTTCCTATTGAAGGACGCCCTACATCACGATTTGAACCCAATCTGATCGATGACCGGATTGAGCCAGATTTTGGAATGCCTATTCAGGAAGAGGATGCTCAGCAGGAGCCGATGTTCCCTCCACTGCCAGGATTTGACGGTCGTGAGAATGATGAAGAGGAGATTATAACGCAACAGCCGGACCAGAAATCGGAACGTGAAACACACACTTCCGAGCAGCAGTCTCCGGAGTTGTTGCAAGAGTCAGAAAATAACACGCAGGAGCCGATTGCATCAGACTCAGAAGAGGTAATCAGCAAAGAGGTCATAACGAGTCAGGTCGTTCCGTCTTCGGAAGACGACGGTGCTCTCCAAGAGCCTGACGCCAAGGAGATCACTGAAGAGGCCGACAGTTCTAACCAAGAACCTCCTGCTTCCGAGCCAAAGAGTGCGGCAGAGGTTCACCACGCTTCTGTCACATCCAGTATTGACGGGGAAAAGAGTGAGACTCAGTCTGACTTACAATCCACCCCAGAGCCGATAACAGAAGAGAGCAGCCGGAAGAGCGCGTCCATCGCAACGGATCCAGAGCGTACAGCAAGTGATACCACCGGGTTGGGCATCTCACCAACGGACTCGTTACAAGACACCCTTTCGAACGATGAACTCTCTATTATAGCCTCCAGTCTCTCCGTGTCTGTTCTACGAGAGGTTCCATCAACATGTTTGTTGGATAATACGCCGGGGACTTCTGAGAAGGGAGATAGATCTCAACAGGACGACCCCCCACGCGCGCTTCCAGAACAGGAACTGCAAGAGCAGGTCGGCGTGGAAGAGTCGGTTCAGAAACAGAACTCTGTTGATTTGACTCCTGTTGAAGAGACACCATCCCGCCTTCATGATGCAGCCACGAATACTCATGAAGAGGAGTCAGTTCCTCTTTCGGCTCCCCTCAGAGACGAACACCACGATATCGAGGATCCCTTCCCCATTGAAACATGGGACTCCCTTGATCCCCTCGATTCTCCCCCTCCTGAAGAGCCAGGGGTATTTGGTGATGAGGATATCGATGATGAAGCGTTCGGCTATGATCCTGACCTGATCGGAATGGATGCGGAAGAGGGATCAGAAGCTGAGATTGGTTCTGATCAGCCTTTGGATGATGATCAGGTTGAGAAACTGCGCCAAGCGTTGATGAACAACCGATCAAGTATCAGCTTTTCCAATACCGCCCCTTCAACAGGATCGGAAAGCTTTGATGAGGATGAATCGGTCTCAAGTCTCAAAGAGGCTATAGCCTCCAAAGCGGCATCATCCATGGAATCGGAGAGCTTTGATGAGGATGAATCGGTCTCAAGTCTCAAAGAGGCTATAGCCTCCAAAGCGGCATCATCCATGGAATCGGAGAGCTTTGATGAGGATGAATCGGTCTCAAGTCTCAAAGAGGCCATAGCCGACTCCGCTTCTCAACACGCACTGAACAGAGATCACCCTTCCAGTGCAGTTGAGAATGCGAGTCATGCTCTTCCCGATGACTTTGATGGCGAGAGCGTAGAGAGCAACAAGTCCGGGTCTGCATTAGAGAGTGAAGCGCCCATTCCCGGTATACGGGAAGAGGATAAGCAGGATGAGGAGTTACCGGAGTTGCTGCTAGAGAACCCTCTTCCTGTTTCCGAGAAGAGTGAAAGCGGGATCACACCGGTTCAACCATCAGAACCCATATCTCAACCTGCAGTAACTACTGAGCCTTCCGAGCAGGAGGAGAGTTTCATCACTGAACTTCCTCACGTTGAGGAGACCGAGACGCTTTCTTCCGAACCGATTTCAGAACCGAGAGAACCCGACACACTCGAATCCTCCCAACCGGCTATTGAGGAAGAAGAGTGTGATGAAGAGACTCCTTTCCCCCTGCCACCGCTCTCCCTTCTGACCCTGCCGGATCCAACAGCGGTCAACGGACCGAACATGGAGGATCTCTCGGAAAAAGCCAGGACGATTGAAGAGAAGTTGGGGGACTTCAAGGTCAAAGGTCAGATCGTCGATGTGATCCCAGGACCGGTGGTTACCACCTTTGAACTGGATCCGGCCCCGGGAACCAAGGCGTCGAAGATCGTCGGTCTGGAAGAGGATCTGGCCCGCTCTATCATGTCACCGTCGGTTCGTGTGGTGGGTAATGTTCCAGGAAAAACGGTCATCGGCATTGAGATTCCCAATGAGAGTCGGGATACCGTCTTTCTCAGGGAAGTGCTTGAGGCGGATGTTTTTCAGAAGTCCAGTGAGAAGAATCCGCTCACTGTAGCCCTTGGCTCGGACATCACTGGCAAGCCGGTTGTTGCCAATCTTGCCAAGATGCCTCATCTATTGGTCGCAGGCACAACCGGATCCGGAAAATCAGTGGCTCTCAATGCCATGATCTGCTCTATCCTCACCCACTGTCGTCCCAGTGACGTGCGGTTGCTGATGGTCGATCCCAAAATGTTGGAACTCTCCATCTATGAGGATATCCCCCATCTTCTGGCACCAGTAGTGACCGATGTCCGAAAGGCGGCCAATCTTCTGAAGTGGGCAGTAGCCGAGATGGAGGATCGCTATCGTCTGATGTCTGAACTGCGCGTGCGCAATCTGGCCGGCTACAATGCTCGTATTGAAGAGTGTCTGGCAAACGGCGAAGTTCCCACCCGTAAGGTGAAGATCGGCTTCGATCCAGAGACTGGTCAACCCGTGGAACAGGAAGAGCCTATTCCACTTGAGAAGAAGCCGCTAATCCTGATCATCGTCGATGAGCTTGCTGACCTGATGATCCAGGTCAAAGGCGATGTGGAGCCGGCGATCGCTCGTCTTGCCCAGATGGCCCGAGCGGCTGGATTACATCTGATCCTGGCAACGCAGCGCCCATCGGTGGATGTGATTACCGGCCTGATCAAGGCCAACTTCCCCACCCGTATGTCATTCAAGGTGTTTTCGAAGACCGACTCTCGGACCATTCTTGATAAACCTGGGGCTGATAGCCTTCTTGGGTTGGGTGACGGCCTATTCTTGGCACCGGGCACCTCCCATCTACAGCGCATTCACGCACCATTTGTCAGTGATGATGAGGTGAATCGTTTGGTGGAGTTTCTCCATAAAACCGGGAAACCGGATTATGACGTCAAGGTTCTTGAAGGGGGTAGCGGTGATGAGTTGGCGGGTGGTGATGATGCTGCACTTGCCGGAGGTGTCGCGGGAGGTGGCGAAGATTATGACGAGTTCTATGATCAGGCCGTCGCACTTGTGATCAAAACGCGCAAGGTGAGTACCAGTATGGTCCAACGCCACTTTAAGATCGGCTATAACCGCGCAGCACGCATTATTGATTGCATGGAAAAGGATGGGCTCATCTCTGAACCAAACCGTACCGGTAAGCGTGAGGTATTCACCTCTGGAGCCTCTGCGGAAGATTGAGTGTTTCCGATACGCTGAACACGAAAAAAGCCCTGTACCACACTCTGGTCACAGGGCTTTTTTCGTAAGAACTCTGAATCAAGAAGTGTGCGTGATCACTTTCCTTGAAAGCTCTTAACCAAGCGGTCAACGGTCATGGCATCGCTGACGGAGAGCATCTGAAACTTCACGCCATACTGGATCAATGTCTTCTGCATATCATTGGGATCACGCACCTTGGTCACGCGGCAGACACTTCCAAAAGTTGAGACCGGTCCCCATTCGCCGCCGATAATCACCGAGAGTTTGTCTCCTGATTCGACCGTGCCATCTTTCACTTCGCAAAAGAATGAGAGACCACCTGGAGAGATATCCACCAACCGACCTTTGAAGGACTCTATTCCTCTCTTCTGAATCCCCAAAGGCACGACAACTCCTTCCGGTACTTCAACGCGCTCTTGAGCCCTCCATGCACTGGATGTCACCACCTGGGGACGGGTCAAAACAATCCCTTGTGCCCCATCGACCACAGTCACTTTCTTGAAGCTCACCTTGCACTCAAAGGCATCCACACCCTGATGAAAGCGAAGCGTCACCTGTTTGGAGCGGCGAATCTTGATGTTACCGTCTGTGGGTTCAAGAGGTGAAATGGTAATGTCTGTCTCATCAGCATGGGCTTCCAACTCTGCCTCGTCAGCAGAGGCCCCTTCCGGGGCTGAACCCAATTCGTCATAGAGACCCGAAGCCAGTTCCGTCAGAATATCGTCATTGGGATCACTCTTTTTCTCCGTACCGCCGGGTACATCCAAGAACCGAGCACCGTACATCTTCTCATCCTGGTCCAGATGCACTTCGATCAGGGTGGATTCCCAAAAAGCACGTTGTAGAAATTTCTTTATTTCTAACGCTTTATAATAAACCTTCCCCATGCCCAGTCCTTCCAAATGTGCTATCCGTATCCTGGCTGTATGTCAGCATCTACGGGCGTTGATGCCAACATCACCCAATGATTTACATGCATTTAATGCGCCATGCAATATGGATTGTCGTTTCCCCAGTTATGAACCATACACCTGCATGGGCAACCAGGTGGCCAGTTGTGGCCAGAGAGCCAGGGCAACCAGAGCCAATAGCTGGATAATGATAAAGGGGACGATCCCTTTGTACATGGAGAGTGTTGAGACCGTTTCCGGGGCGACACCACGCAGATAGAAGAGAGAAAAGCCGAAGGGTGGCGTTAAAAAGGATGTTTGAAGATTAATGGCAATCATTACCCCCAACCAGACGGGATCGAGCCCAAACGCCAAGAGAACCGGTCCGACGATAGGCACGACGACGAAGGTTATCTCTATGAAATCGATAAAGAATCCCAACAGGAACATAAGGAGCATGACGACAAGCATCGCTCCAAATGCTCCGCCCGGTAGATCGGAGAGCAGATCACGAACCAAATCATCCCCACCAAATCCTCTGAATACCAAAGAGAATATTGATGCTCCAAGAAAGATGGCGAACACCATGCTCGTGACCTGAGTGGTGTTGCGCATCACCTCTTTCAGTCGCTCTAAAGAGAAGCGCCCTTGGGAGAGCGCCAGTCCGATTGCACCCACTGCTCCCACGGAGGCGGCTTCAGTGGGGGTTGCCAACCCGGCCAGGATTGAACCCAACACGGCGACGATTAGAAGCAGGGGAGGAATGAGAACCCGTACCACTTGACGCCAGATATCTCCTTGTACTTCTGCACGCTCTTCCGGTGGAATGGCAGGAACCGCCTCTGGTTTGAAAAGGGCAACACCCACGAGATAGAGAATATACATGGCCACCAGCAGCAAACCTGGAAAGAGTGCCCCCAAAAAGAGATCCCCTACGGAGACGGTTCGAGGCGAAAAGCTGCCCATCTCCAGTTGTGCCTGTTGATAGGCGGAGGAGATCACATCACCCAGAAGAATGAGAACAATGCTTGGTGGAATGATCTGCCCCAACGTGCCCGAGGCGCAGATCGTTCCCGTGGCAACGCCGTGGTCGTAACCACGATTGAGCATGGTAGGAAGGGAGAGGAGCCCCATGGTGACCACCGTAGCCCCTACGATGCCGGTACTTGCAGCCATCAGCATACCAACCAGGGTGACGGAGATGCCGAGTCCACCCCGTATGGGACCGAAGAGAATCGCCATGGTGTTGAGCAGATTCTCTGCCACTTTCGACCGTTCAAGCATCACACCCATGAAGATGAACAGAGGGACTGCAACCAGTGTCTCATTGGTCATGATGCCGTAGATGCGGTTGGGAATCGCCTCGAGAAAGACCGGGTCGAACGCCTCGGTAAATCCACCCAACCATCCGAACAACAACGCTGTCCCCGCGAGAGAAAAAGCAACAGGATAACCGGCAATCAAGACAACACAGACACCGGCAAACATCATCAGGGCAGCATACTGTTCCATCACCCGCCCTCCACGGCATGGTTCTGTTCACGCAGAGCAGCCGGGGTGCAGGCTGCGCCATACTGTTGAGATTCCGGAGGGTGAGGCTTTTTCCGTAAGGTGCG
This sequence comes from Magnetococcales bacterium, assembly GCA_015231265.1. Classification (GTDB taxonomy): domain Bacteria; phylum Pseudomonadota; class Magnetococcia; order Magnetococcales; family JADGBX01; genus JADGBX01. The sequence goes on from JADGBX010000028.1 coordinate 6,292, forward strand.
TAGAGTGTGCGAGAGCTGGACGAACCCTTGAAAAACCACGAGGAGAGCCATGATGGGGATAATCGATTTCAACACCCAGACCAGATCGATTCCCCCGGCTTCACGGGAACCCTCACGTAACGCCCATGAGTTGGACACATAGTCCCAGCTCATGGTCAGAATGAAGAGGGCCGTGGGCCAGAGCATGAAGATAACGCCAAAATGGTCGATCCACGCTCTCCCTTTCGGGGAGCGTCCACGGTACAGAATATCCACACGTACATGCCCATCATGGCGCAGTGTATAAGCGAGTCCCAGCATGAATACCAGCGCATAGTGATAGACGATCGCTTCTTGAAGAGCGATCCAGCCCAGATCCAGTAGGTACCGCATGAGAGCTACGGCAAATGTGAGCAGTACCATGGTCAGAGTGAGCCAGGAGATCAGGCGACCCAGATGTTCATTGAGCTGATCCATCAGTGAAATCAGATCAATAGGCGTCCAGCGACCAAGGGCCAGCAGAACTAAAAAGAGCAGATAGAGAGGGAGTCCCATCAATGGAAAGGGCCAGTAGCCGATATCATAGGCAAAGCCGGACCACTCCATGAAGAGCGTCACAAACTCACTCATGATGTGCCGCTTTCAGAATCCGGAGATTTCACATCGTTGGGTGGGACGAAGAGGGCTCCACCCATAAAACCATGAGGAAGCGTTGCCCCCCGTGTTGCCCTGTGGGAAGTCCAAAGCTCTAGATCGGTGAGTGTGCGAACCCGCTTTCCAGAATCGAGGACGATGCCAATTTCTGGGTCAAAAGTGACCACATCGAGAATGGTCTCATCTCGCCGCAAACGTTGAATCCGTACCCCTTTACCCCGCGTTCGCGTGGGGAAGGACTCCAGGCGACACACCAGCATCAACCGGGCGCTGTTGATCGCAGCAAGCATCGTTCCCCAGACGGGGCGTACATGCAGCAACCAGTCATCCGGCGCGAATCCAATGACCTGCTTACCGTTGCGTTGATTGGCAATCAGGTACTTGCCGGTGATTTTGAAACCGCGTCCTTTTCGGGTGGAGACAAAGTACTCCCGCTTCTCGTCCACGGTCATGGCCCAGACGATGGATTCACCATCTTCCATGGTAAAGGCGACACTCAGTGGCTCTCCCATCCCCTTACCGGAGGCCAAACCATCGGCCAGACGGGAGTAGATGCGTCCGGATCGGGTGATGAAGGTGATGGTTTCCGTGGAGTAGGCGTTGAACGCCATGCGCAGGGAGTCGTCCCCTTTGAATCGGAGCTTCTCGACGTTGGCATCGAACCCTTTGATGGTTCGGATCCAACCCTGACGGGAGAGAATCACCGTCAGCGGCTCCTTCTGAACCAAATGCTCCGGTCGAACATCGATCTCCTCAACCGGTTCGGCCAGTTCCGTGCGTCGGACGTCGGTGAACTGCTTTTTGGTTGCGCGAAGCTCCTTGCGGATGGCGTTCCACATCAGTTTCTCATCCGCCAGCATCGCTTTCAGTTCATCACGTCTTTTGCGTTTCTCTTCGATCTCTTCACGGATCTTCATCTCTTCAAGACGGCGGAGATAGCGTAAACGCAGGTTCAACACCGCTTCCGCCTGAACCCGATCGATTTTGAACCGCTCCATCATCACCGGTGCCGGATCGTCATACTCTTTGATGATCGCGATCACTTCATCAATGTTGAGATGGGCAATCAGGTGGGCTGCCAACAGATGCAGACGCTCTTCGATCTTGCCCAGTTCATATCGCGCACGCCGCGTATGCACGTCAAACCGGTGTTCCAGCCAGGCTAGCAGAACCCCCCGAACGGAGAGTACTTCCGGACGCGTCCCTCCAACGATGACGTTGAGATTGACGGAGACGCGGGTCTCCAGATCTGTGTTCTTGAACAGGTAGGCCATGATCAGGTCGGCATCGACCCGATTGGTTTTTGGCTCCAGTATGATCCGAATCTCCGCATCGGACTCATCACGAACATCTGAGAGAAGAGGGCTTTTTTTCTGAACGATGAGCTGGGCAATACGTTCGATGAGGCGGGATTTCTGGACGTGGTAAGGGATTTCCGTCACCACAATCACCCAGCGCCCCCTGCCCGCCTTCTCTTTATGCCAACGACCACGCAGACGTAATCCACCACGACCCGTGGCGATCACCTCTTTGCGTTCAGCCGGACTGGATACCAGAACACCACCGGTGGGAAAGTCTGGCCCCGGCAGAACCTCCATGATCGCGTCGGCATCCGCATTGGGTTTTCTGATCAGCAGAAGGCAAGCATCGATGATCTCACCAACATTGTGCGGTGGGATCGAGGTGGACATGCCCACGGCGATCCCCGTTGCTCCGTTGGCCAAAAGATTGGGGAAACGGGCCGGCAGCACGACCGGTTCCGTCTGGGAGCCGTCATAGGTGTCCCGAAACGGCACTGTCTCTTTATCCAGATCCTCCAACAGAGCCATGGCCACATCGGTGAGTCGGGCTTCGGTGTAACGCATGGCAGCGGCACCATCACCATCCACATTGCCGAAGTTGCCCTGCCCATCCACCAGCGGGTAGCGAACAGCAAACTCCTGCGCCAGACGCACCATGGCATCATAGGCTGCTTGATCGCCATGGGGGTGGAACTTACCGATGACGTCACCCACAACACGGGCGGACTTCTTGAAAACCGATTTTGGATCAAGTCGCAGTGCCCGCATGGCAAAGAGAATCCGCCGATGCACTGGTTTCAGCCCATCACGTACATCAGGAAGAGAGCGGCTGATGATGGTTGAGAGCGCGTACGCCAGATAGCGGCTCTCCAGTTCACGCCGGAGAGGCGCTTCATCGATCGTCTCTTTTATGGGCTTCTTCGCTTTGCTCATCGGTTCTCAACGTCTAAGAACGAATGGTGGATAACGCGTCCAGGTCGTTCAGCTACTTTCCGCTACTTTTATTACCACTGGTGGAGGATTCGGAGTATTTCGGTTTCAGACCGTTCAAGACTCGGAGTTGATCTTCCAGATCATGGAACGTATCGGTGTTCTCTTTAAGGTGGCGTTTGACGTTCTCACGTCCTTGACCGATACGTTCGCCTTTGATGCTGTACCAGGAGCCCGATTTCTCTACCAGTTTTTCGTTGACCGCCATATCCAGAACCTCTCCTTCAAGGGAGATTCCAATACCATACATGATGTCGCATTCCGCCATTCTGAAAGGAGGTGCCATCTTGTTTTTCACCACCTTTATCCGGCATCTGTTACCCACAAGCTCTTCCTTCTCCTTGATCGCCTGACCTTTGCGGATATCGATACGTACCGAGGAGTAGAACTTGAGGGCATTACCACCGGTGGTGGTCTCGGGATTGCCGTAGCCGCCGATCTTCATGCGGATCTGGTTGATGAACACCACCATGGCATTGGTGCGGGAGATACTTCCCGCCAGTTTACGCAACGCCTGAGACATCAAGCGCGCCTGTAGGCCCACATGGGAATCTCCCATCTCGCCTTTGAGTTCAGCTTCCGGTGTAAGGGCCGCCACCGAGTCCACAACAACAAGATCCACCGCCCCGGAGCGTACCAAGGTATCGGTGATGGCCAGTGCCTGCTCACCGGTATCGGGCTGGGAGATGAGGAGTTCATCCACGTTGACACCCAACTTGCGAGCATAGGAGGGATCTAGCGCATGTTCCGCATCGACGAAGGCGGCGACACCGCCTTGGCGCTGTAATTCTGCGGCAACGTGCAGCGTCAAGGTGGTTTTACCCGAAGACTCCGGGCCATAGATCTCGACAACGCGACCTTTCGGCAGTCCTCCAACACCCAGAGCGATGTCCAATCCAAGGGAGCCAGTGGGTATCACGTCCACTTCCTGAACGGATCGATCCCCCATCCTCATGATGGAGCCCTTGCCGAATTGCCGCTCAATCTGACTCAGTGCTGCCTCAAGCGCCTGCTTCTTATTGCTGTCCATACTCATGATCGTCTCTCCTCCCGCCTAAGAGCCTGCCCAATAAATGTGTATTCTTCCACAATTCAGAACGGAATCGATGTTCGATTCTCAGGTAGTTGCTTGTACACTCCGAGTCCGAGCCCAGCTTCAACACAGATCGCGCCTCGCCTCTCCTGAGTTTCTAGGACAGGCTCTTTAAAGATGACCGCTTCACGTTTCCGGATGACTCCACCGATCTTGTCAAGGATAGGCAAATCCGGGGCAACACACAAAGCTCTACCTGTCCATTCCGCTTTCTAGTTGGATTCAACGCTCAATTGAGGTGTCCGAATCCTGACACCCCGTCAGATTCCCGTGACATTTGTTTAAGCTGTGGTTAATGCACACGTCGTTAGACAGGATAACCTGTGCATCCTGGAACGGTGTGATAGAATTGCCGCATCGTGTGCCATGGCAACCTCTTTCAAACATCTCTTTTAAGGTGTTCATACTGGTTGTCACCAGACGATATATACACATAACAATGTTTTCATTGAGCTTTCAGAATCGGACCACACATCGAGGACCACCATGGAAATTTCCGAACTGCTTGCCTTCAGTGTCAAGAACGGCGCTTCTGACCTTCACCTCTCCGGGGGAATGCCGCCTCTGATCCGTGTTGACGGTGACATCCGTCGTGTTGATGTCCCTGCTCTGGACCACGAGAAGGTCCATGACATGGTGTATGACATCATGAACGACAAACAGCGCAAGACCTACGAGGAGCATCTGGAAGCTGACTTCTCTTTTGAAATCGATGGGTTGGCAAGGTTTCGTGTCAATGCTTTCGTGCAGAATCGTGGTGCTGCGGCTGTGTTCAGAACCATTCCCTCCACTATCCTGACTCTTGAACAGCTCAACTGTCCGCCGATCTTCAAGGAGTTTTCCGACACCCCCCGAGGAATCGTTCTGGTGACCGGTCCTACCGGCTCCGGTAAGTCGACGACTCTGGCTGCAATGGTCGACTATAAGAACAAGGCGGATTACGGGCATATCCTCACCATCGAGGATCCGATCGAATTCGTGCACGAATCTCATAAATGCTTGATCAACCAACGTGAAGTTCATCGAGATACGTTGAGTTTCGAGAACGCTCTTCGCTCGGCACTGCGTGAAGATCCCGACGTGATCCTGGTTGGTGAAATGCGTGACCTTGAAACCATTCGCCTTGCACTCTCTGCTGCGGAGACGGGCCATCTGGTCTTCGGAACCCTGCACACCACCTCCGCCGCCAAGACCGTCGACCGTATCGTCGATGTGTTCCCGGCCGCTGAGAAGGATATGATCAGGACCATGCTCTCCGAATCCCTGCGCGCTGTTATCGCCCAGAACCTCTTGAAGAAAAAGGGAGGTGGCCGTGTCGCTGCGCATGAGATCATGGTGGGTACCCCCGCTATCCGTAACCTGATTCGTGAGAATAAGGTGGCGCAGATGTACTCCGCTATCCAGACTGGACGCAATGTCGGAATGCAAACTTTGGAACAAGGCTTGCAAGACCTCGTGCAGAAGGGCGTGGTCTCGAAAGATCAAGCTCGTGCAAAAGCCAATCACAAAGATGTGTTCAAATAAATCGGAACCACGGAGCATAAAGGATGAAGAGATCGATCACCGGCGTTGGAGTTGGACTCGGACTCATGGTGCTGATGGCCGGTCTGTCCGGTTGCAATTCGCTCCTCAATCAGCCAAACATGACCCCGGGGCAACCCCCGGCACTGCACAATCCGGCGGCCTCGACTCTGCCGATGCATCCACAAGCCCATAGGGAAGTGGATATTGTTGAGGTGAGTCGCCGTATCGCTGACAGTTTGGTTGCGGAACTCCTCAAGAACCATCCATCCTTTCAGCGCCGTAAACCGATCTTGGTCACCAGCTTCGTCGATCTGAACAATCTGGACAGTTCGTCGAAGCTGGGTCTCCTCATGGCCGAACAGATCTCTGCTCGTATGACCCAGCAGCGATTCACCGTTGTTGAATCACGAATGCGTAACAATCTGGCCATTCGGTCCCGTCAGGGTGAGTTCATCCTCTCCCGTGATACGGAGAAGATCGCGGCTGAGAACAAAGCGTATGCTGTGATTGTCGGTAACTACTCCTACAGTCAGGGTCTGCTCTACACCACCTCAAAGATCATCCAGATCCGCAATCGTCACTCACTGGCTTCTGTGAGTGCCAAGGTTCCGGTTACCTCGCCCACTCTGCGTGATCTGCTGGTTGAGACCAGTGACGGCACTCCTGTGACGGTGGTGAATCAATGAGTCGGCTGGGCACCCTATTCATCACGCTCCTGGCGCTGATGGGATCGGCGGCCCTCATGGCAGGCTGTTCGCCCTATCCGCACGCTCAGGAAGGAACGCACCCGCTGATCTCCCAACCGGAGACCCAGCGACCCAAACGGAGCATCACTCTGGCAGCGTACAATGCTGCAGAGGCGTTGGTGATTAACCTGGGAGATCGTCTGCCGAAGCGCCACAAGATCCTCCCCACCAGCTTCGTCAACTCCGACAAACTGTCGGAGACGTCGCCCCTGGGACGCCATCTGGCCTCTCTTATCGGCTCCCGTCTCTCGCAGTATGGTTACTCTCTTCTGGAGATCAAACTACGAAAGAATGTGTTCGTCAAAGAGGGTGAAGGCGAATTCATTCTTTCCAGAGATCAAACCAAAATCAATACCACTTACAAGGTTCGAGCCATCATGGTCGGCAGCTACACCGTCAGCCGGACTCGGGTGGATGTGTCGGTCAAACTGGTGCGCGCCAAGGATCAAGTAGTCATGACTGCCTATGACTTCAGCCTGCCGAAAGATGGTGATATCCAGGCACTGCTCGGTGAAAGCAATAGCTGAACCAGTGTGATCCATATAGACTCTTGAAAAAACCGGGCCATGGGTCCGGTTTTTTTGTCTCTATCGCTTCCTATGATGCTTGCCATCACTCCCCTGCCCCATCGTCACGGTTTACGACCTGATCAGACCTCTTTATACTGTTCTCTCATCAGTTTCTTTCAATTGAGATAATGCGCCTGTCCTCTCATATAATAGTGGGCAGGAAGCACCACCATAGAGCCCACACCGCGTGGGGGTGTGCCGGTTCCGTATAAAGGAGCAACCATGGAACGCGATCAGGCGATTAAATTCATGCTGGATGTCCTCACTGCCATGATGAAAAAGGGGGCGTCCGACCTCTTTATCACTACGGGTTTTCCTCCGGCTGTAAAACTCCATGGCAAAATGACGCCGCTGACCAAAGACGCCCTCTCTCCGCAGCAGTCGCAGATGTTGGTGCGGTCGATCATGAATGATCGTCAAAATAAGGAGTTCGAAGCGACCAAGGAGTGTAACTTTGCCATTGCTCCGGCAAAGATCGGTCGTTTTCGTGTCAACGCCTTTGTTCAGCAGGGCCACGTGGGCATGATTTTGCGTACCATCACAACCGACATCCCAGATTTTGACAAGCTGGGCCTGCCGCCACAACTCAAAGAAGTGGTCATGGGCAAGACCGGCCTTGTTCTTGTTGTGGGTGGTACCGGGTCGGGTAAATCGACGTCGTTGGCGGCCATGCTGGGTCACCGCAACGGTGAGAGTCATGGCCATATCATCACCATCGAGGATCCTATCGAATATGTTCACCCCCATCGGAACTGTCTGATCACCCAGCGCGAAGTGGGTGTGGATACCGAAGGGTGGCATGCTGCCCTCAAGAACACATTGCGTCAGGCTCCGGACGTGATCCTCATCGGTGAGATTCGTGACCAGGAGACCATGGAGCATGCCATCAACTTTGCTGAAACCGGCCATCTGGCGCTCTCCACCCTGCACGCCAACAACTCCAACCAGGCGTTGGACCGTATCATCAACATGTTCCCATCCGAGAAGCGGCAGCAGCTTCTCATGGATCTCTCACTCAACCTCCGGGCGATCATCTCCCAGCGCCTGCTCCCGAGAAAAGGGGGCGGTCGCGTTGCAGCCATTGAGATCCTGCTCAAATCACCTCTTATCTCCGATCTAATCTTTAAAGGGGATGTGGGTGGTATCAAGGAGATCATGTCCAAGTCGGTTGAACTGGGTATGCAGACATTCGATCAGGCTCTTTTTGATCTCTTTGAAGAGGATCTGATCACCTATGAAGACGCTTTGCGCTTCGCCGACTCCGCTAATGAGCTGCGTCTGAAGATCAAGTTGGAGAGCAAAACCTCCAAAGACAAGGATCTCAACGCCGGTCTGGACGGCCTCAACCTGGTCGCTAAAGACGAGGATATGATGTGATCCATAGGTGATCCACAGGTGGGGCCATCGATTATGGTCTCATCACTGTTAATCCCTGCCTGGCATGGTCTTACTTTGAGAGAGAGCAACCGCGATGGATATTACACCACATCTGAAATTGATGATCGAAAAGAAGGCTTCCGACATCTATTTTACACCGGGCTGTCCACCCAAGGTGAAAATGCACGGCTCCATGGCCTCTGTCGGTAAGGAAGTGATGACAGAAGAGACGGTGGACGCTGCAATCAAAGGGATAATGACCGACACGCAGTGGGAGGAGTTCCAGGAAGCGTTGGAGTTGGACTTCGCGATTGCCCTGGGAGATGAGGGGCGTTTTCGTGTCAACGCCTTCCGTCAGCGCGGCAAGACTGCCATGGTTCTGCGCTATATCAGTGCAGATGTGCCGCGAATTGATGATCTTAAGGTTCCTGAGATTCTCAAAGACCTGATCATGAATAAACGGGGTCTGCTGCTGATGGTGGGAGGCACCGGGTCGGGTAAGTCAACCACGCTTGCTGCCATGATCAACCACCGCAATGAGAATGCAACCGGGCATATTCTCTCTATTGAAGACCCGGTGGAGTTCATCCATCCCCACAAGAAGTCCATCGTCAATCAACGTGAAGTAGGGCCTGATACCCACGCCTATCACAACGCTCTGAAAAGCTCCTTGCGTCAGGCTCCGGACGTGATCCTCATCGGTGAGATCCGCGACCGGGAGACCATGGAGGCAGCCATCGAGCTAGCAGGTACGGGCCATCTGGCCGTCAGCACCCTCCACGCTAACAACGCCTATCAAGCCCTCAACCGAATCATCAACATGTTTCCAGAAGAGATGCACAAGCAGCTTTTTATGGATCTTTCCGTCTATATGCGCGCCGTGCTTTCACAACGTTTGGTGCCCAGTGTCGACGGCAAGCGACGTGCTGCTGTGGAGGTTATGCTTCAGACACCACACATGGCTGAACTGATGCTTGAGGGAAAAGTGGACGAGATGCGCGAAGCCCTGAATGATAGCACGGAAAAAGGGGTGCAATCCTTCGATGATGCGCTGTTCAAGCTCTATCAGGAGGAGGCAATTTCCATGGAGAATGCGCTCAACTTCGCCGATTCCCGTGCTAACCTGGAGGCTAAGATACACTTCGGTTGATCGCCTCTGCTGCACTCTCTGGTTTTCAGTATCCGATAGGCTGTTATACTCAGGGAGTGCACACCTCTCAAGGATGAGACATGGCTACGCTAACGATTAGTTTCCAATCCCTTTCTCGTACAGAAATCCCCTTGGAAAGCGATGTCGTCACCATCGGTCGCACTCAGGAAAATGACATCGTTATTGATCATCAGGCGGTTTCACGCCAACACGCTCGTATCTCCCGTGACCAGGATGGACAGTACATCATTGAAGATTGTGGAAGCAGAGACGGGCTTTTTCTAAAAAGCAGACAGCATCGCATTGAGAGCCATGCTTTGCAAAATCGCGACATCATTCTCATCGGCAAGCATCGTCTGCGTTTCAATAATGGTTTACCAGCCAAGCCCACTCCCACATCCGGAGAGTCTGTTTCTGAGCCAGCGCATGATGAACACAGGACCACGCTGGCATCACGTTCAGATTTCCCAGTGCCTCCTGCCGATCAAGCATGGTTGGAGCCGCTTCACCCATCAGGTTCCAATGCTCGGATTCCCGTCACCCGTTCAACAACGACCATCGGTCATGGTGCCGTAGCAGATCATTCAATCCCTAATCCAGGTTCTGATGGGCTTTCCGTTACTATCGCTTATATGGGGTCGGGTATCTATCAAGTGATTCCTGTTGGTGGATGGATGGACGCTTTTCTGAATCATAAAGCCCTAAGTTCACCGACTGTGCTACACAATCAGGATCTTATAGAAATCGGTAATGGGCGTTTTCGATTTAATATGGATGAATGACCACTTCCTGCCTTTCTCAATTGATTCCTGATTACCCTGGGACAAACGACAACGCCTGTTCGGTATTTCTTCTCCTTTTTTCCGATCGAACTCTGATAGAATACTCTTAATATTTGATATCAATCAATTGTGACCTGTAGAGTCCCATTAAGAGTGAGGAACCGTCTCATGAGGTTGGAACGATCGTCCGACCTGCATCTGATACATCGCATGCCACTGGCACTGAAAGGGATTATTCTCACCCTCTTTGTCAGCACTCTTGTGTGGTTTCTGCTCGACAGCTATCAGAACCGTGCCTTACGGGAGGTTTTTGAAGGCCATCTTCATGAGATGCTCTCATGGTATGCCCAGCATGACCGACTCGAACTGCACCAGATGATTTCCGGCTTCCAACACTCCGCCACACTGCTTTCAGAAAGCAGTGTGTTTCTGAGAATCGTTGATCGCCATCTCACTGCACACCGCCGTGATGATCCAGACCGGGAGAGTGATCCATCCAACACTGTGATTGCTCAGGTTGAGCATGATCATGCTGAGAGTCTGAGCCACAAACACAATGAAGCAGTGAACAACCAGGCCATCGTTCAGTACACCATCGGCAATCATAGGCTGCAACCTCGTTACGTTATCCTGGTGGACCAAACGCTCAACACTGTTACCCCTCTCCTGAACAGACAGCCACTGCCGAGCTCTTTGGCTACGGTCAACCCCTTTCTCATCAGAAAAAGTCGAGAGCAGGGCCACATCATGGAGTTGGATGGTGTACCCTATCTGTTTTCATCGACCCCTCTTCGTTCACCTTCCGGTCACTCGGCCCATCTCGTTCTAGCAAAACCGATTGATGATGAATTCTTGCAGTTTCTCGGTCGCCAAACACCCAGATCCAACAGAGAGATGGTGTTGCTGAAGGGGCCAAGTGATGCGTCGATGATTCTTGCGACCAGTAACGCCTCAGTGATCGAATCCGGTCAACCACTTCATAACATAACGGGCGATTACCTCGTCACCCGTATTGAACTCTTTGAGTATGGGACTTCCGACCTTTCCGTAACATTCGCCTCTCTTCTCTCGAAAATGGAGATGGAGCAGACCACCGACTATGTGCTTGAAAAGGAGAGGAGGGCGCGCTTCATCACTGAAGCCAGTTCAATCTTTGCGTTTCTTCTCATCCTCCTGTGGTTGACTCAGAAGATAAGAAGCCTCAACAGACGGATAGCGGCCTTCGTTATTCAAGAGCTGGGGGATCCCCTCCCCCCCTCAAAGGCGAAAGATCAGTTGATTGTTCTGGAAGAGCGCTTCCAGGAGATGACGCAAAAAGTGAAAAGTGCCCATAAGACACTGGTCGACTCCTCCAACGAGATACGCGAAAAAGAGTCGTGGCTACAATCGATTCTCGATCATGTCAATGAGGGTATTCTGGTTCTGGATACCAACGCCACGATCATCACGGCCAATCCGGTATGCGAAACGCTGTTCGGCTATGAAAGTACAGCGCTCCCCGGACTCAACCTGAGCCATCTTCTGTGTAAGGAAATCACGTGTGGTCGCTGTTTTAAAAAGGGGTCGGAAACCTGTCTGGCAGACCATCCGGTGTCGATATCCGATCTAATGGAGAGAGTGTCTGATGGCTCAGGGCTCACCATGGAGTGTTTGGGACGGCAGGCGGATGCTCATATGTTCCCTCTCGAACTGGCGATCAACGCCATGCTGTTCAATGGCAGGAAAGCCTATATAGCTATTACCAGAGATATCACTGAACGACAGAAACTGGCCGTTACTCGGGAGCGAGACCGATCGGAGCAGCTATTCCGTCTTACTCTAGAGAACATCAATCTGGCTGCACTTCTCCTGGAGCCCCAAGGCACCATCACTTTCTGCAACGACTTTCTCCTTGACCGTCTGGATCAGCATCACCGAACGGATCTGATCGGCCAACCCTGGACGGCACTCTTCGATGATGATGAAGCCCATGAGACCGTGCAGGAACTTCTCAGTGTTGCAATGATCCAACCGACTGTTGAAGCCTGCATGACCTGGAAGTTCATGCAGGAGATGCATCAGACCGACGGCTCACTTCGAACAATGATCTGGTATGTGACCCGCTTGCATGATCAAGGAGGTGCTCCGCTCTCCCACGCCTTTATTGGTGAGGACATTACTGACCGACTCAAGGTTGAAAACGCCTTGCGAGTCGCCAAGGAGCAAGCGGAACACGCCAACACCTCTAAAACCCGTTTCCTGGCCAATCTGAGTCACGAAATCCGAACCCCTCTCAATGCGATCATCGGTTTCACCCGAATCCTGATGAACCACCGTGATGCTATACCAAAAGAGTATGCAACCTACCTGGACCACATTAACACCAGTGGCGACACACTGTCGGAATTGATCAACAATATTCTTGATCTTTCCAGGATCGAGTCTGGGCGGATGACGGTCAACCCTGAGGCAATACGTCTCACATTAATCATCCAGAGCATCTATCACATCAACAAAGTAGCCGCAATGCGCAAGGGGCTTGATTACAGCTACTCCATCGATCCTGATCTTCCGGCTACTGTTATTTCCGATCGTACCTTGTTGAATCAAATCCTGATGAATCTCTCCAGCAATGCCGTTAAATTCACTCCGGAAGGCAAAGCCGTCAGGATCGCATGCGAGTATCGGCAAGAAGAAGATAGCTATCAGATAACGATCTCCGATCAGGGCATCGGCATAGCTGAGCAGCGCCAGAAGACCATTTTTGAACCGTTTCAACAGGCGGAAAGCAATATCAGAAGCCGTTTTGGCGGAACAGGACTGGGTCTGGCGCTTGTGAAGCAGTCGGTCGCTTTTCTCCAAGGAGAAATCGCCGTGGAGAGCCGTATCGGCTCGGGAACCACATTTACGATCACCTTGCCCATCAATCCACCGTTCGCCGTGGACCTGGAAGCGGGTGACTCTTCTGAGGAGAGAGAGCACGGTCCGGGCTCCATGCAGCAAACGCTTCCTCAATTTGATGCGAAATCTACGGTGTTGATCATCGAAGATGACCCCATGAGTCTGACAATGATCGTCGCTCTTCTCAAAGATTTTGGAGTGCGCCGTCTGGAAACGGCAGAAAATGGCGCAATCGGCGTCCAACACTTTGAAAAGGCGAAGCCGGACCTTATCCTGATGGATATGGAGATGCCGGTGATGGATGGATTTGAGACAATAAGAAAAGTGCGTTCATCCCATGTGGGCAATAGGAATACACCACTGATTGCCCTCTCGGCAGACGCTTTTACCGATCAGAAGAAGCGGGCGCTTTCCGCAGGAGCGGACTATTATCTGACCAAACCCATCGATTTCTGTAAACTCCTTGAGGTTCTTAAAAAATATCTGCCTTTAGTGAGTGAAAATGTGCACAATGAGAATGTGGTGAGTCAGAATGCTGCATCAGAGGGAAGAGACAATGCAGAGGAACTGAACACGGTTTCATCTCGTGAGTATGAAATGATTCAGATGTACCTCAAGGCTCTCAATGAAACCGCTCTCTATCAATCAGAACGCATCGTGGCATTGAGTCGAGAGTTACAACAGCTAACCCAGAATAACAATAACGAGCTTCACTCTGTATTCAAAGAGATTGAAGAGATGGTTTTCAGTAGAAATTCAAAGCGCATTCCAGATCTTATAACGCGTGCCATTCAGATAAGTGAGGAGAGTCATGGCCCGAATTCTCGTGGTGGATGACGATAGTCACACGATAGAACATATTACCAAATTAATCAGTGATGTGGGCCACACACCGGTTTTTATTCTGGAGCCCGCATTTGTTATGCCGAAGCTGGAAGATGATCCGGTCGATCTCATCCTATTGGATGTGAATATGCCGGATATCAATGGCTTGATGGTGTTGGATCAGATCCGTGCAACACCTTCTACACGGGATATCCCGGTCATCATGATCACTGGAGAGAGTGATGAGAAGCTGATCCGAGACTGTTTCGAACGGGGAGCTGTTGATTTCCTGCGCAAGCCAGTGCGTCGATATGAACTGATTTCCCGGATCTCAATCGCGCTCAAGACCCGCGCGCATATTGTTCAGATACAGAGTCAGCATGATGCATTGAGCCGCTCGAAAGAGCTGATCGAGACTATTTTACACAGTATGGATGATGGTATCTGCGTGATTGATGGAACCACTCAGAAAATCCTGGAGTGCAATCGAGTCTTCGTCGACTTTGCCCGGCGGCCACGTGATGAGATCATCGGCACCTCTTGTCACACGCTTCTGACGGAGCCCTCCTATCCGTGCGATCACTGCCCCGAACCTCTCACGGGTGACTGCCCCCTGCCCCAAGCCATGGACCACGGTGCGTGCACTGTGACCAACCACACCCGTATTAACTCCAATGGGACAAAACAGCACTACAGAATTATCACCACCCCGATCTTGGATGCCCAGGGCAGAACCAACCGGGTTCTCTATCTTGTGCGAGATATCACCCAGAGCCACACACTGGAAGAGAAACTGCGTCACCTCGCATTCCATGACGTTCTGACCGGTCTGCCCAACCGTCAGCTCTTCTTTGATCGACTCAATCAGTCGCTGGCTCATGTCAAGCGCCAGGGACTCTTCATGGCCGTGATGTTCTTTGATCTGGACAAGTTCAAGGTCATCAATGATACATTGGGTCACGATGTTGGTGATAAGCTATTGAAGGAAGTGGCTAAGCGGTTGCGAAAAGGGGTGCGAGAGAGTGATACGGTGGCTCGGTTAGGCGGAGATGAGTTCACGGCGATTCTGACCAATATCTCCGAACTTGAGGATATTGAGTCGATTGCTGAGAAGATTCTCGACTCCCTCTCAAGCTCAATCGAGTGTGATGAACATAAGCTGAAAATCACAAGCAGTATCGGGATCAGCGTCTTTCCTTTTGACGGCCATGATGCCAAATCGATGATCAAAAAGGCCGATGATGCCCTCTATAAGGTGAAGGAAGAGGGCCGCAACGATTTTCAGTTCAATACCGACATGAAAAAAATGGAGCATAAACTGAAAAAGGGAAAAGTGAAGGGATATAAGGGATAAACCCAACGCCCTTCAACAATCGGACCCTTCTCATCACGGTGCACTCTCAAGAGTGAGTGCCGAGAGGATTTCGTCTACTGCTCGTGCCTTGTTCAAAGTGAAGAAGTGAAGGCCATGGCAGCCGCGCTCCAGAAGATCCCTACATTGCTCAATCGCCACTTCGACGCCGACCGCATGCATCGCCTCTTTGTCCTCCTTGACGGCCTCCAGTTTTGAGACCAACCACTCAGGAAGTTTGGCACCGCACAGTGCGGCAAAACGCTGGACCTGCTTGAAGTCCGTGATGGGAAGAATTCCGGGGATGATCGGAATCTCCACACCCATCTTATGAGCATCGTCAAGGAAAGTGAAAAAGGCATCATTGTTATAGAAGAACTGGGTCGCAGCGAAATCGGCTCCGGCATCCACTTTGCGTTTGAAGTTGACCAGATCGCTCTGATAGTCGGGCGCTTCCGGATGGCCTTCCGGGTAGGCCGCAACACCAACGGTAAACTCCGGGTAGCGTTCCCGAATGAAAGCCACCAACTCGTTGGCATATTTGAAGTCCCCAGTTTCCCAGGCATCATCGGGCATATGGGGTTGACGGTCGCCACGCAGTGCCAGAATCTCCCGAATTCCCTGCTCCTTGTAGTGGTCGAGCATTCTTACGAGATTCTGTTTAGTATCACCGATGCAGGTCAGATGAGCGACTGCGGTCAGCCCCATCTCCGACTTCACCTGGCACACCAGAGATTCGGTCCTGTCTCTGCTACTGCCACCGGCGCCATAAGTGACGGAGACGGCATCCGGTGTATGACGTCTGTTCAATGCCCGCAGCGCTTCCCAGAAATTCTTCTCACCTGCATCCGTCTTGGGCGGGAAAAACTCATAGGAGATAACCGGTCGACCATCTTTTTTGCTGAAGGTGTTCATGAAAGTCCTTGAAAAGTGTGAATTCCTGGAAATCCTGTCACGTGCCATCCCTGGCGTGTCCAACGGCGTCGTAAGGCTCAGGACTGCTCCTGAGCCATCATGGTCGACAGCTCTTCAAACTTCTTCTGCATCTCCAGATTGCGGAACGGAACAAGATCGGGAGCCTGAAGATTCATCAGGGCATTGAAGGACTCCTGGCTGCTTTTGAGAATATCCAGAAGCTGCGCGCTGACAGCAACGGTCTTGAGCGTATTGTCT
>JADGBX010000290.1 GCA_015231265.1 Magnetococcales bacterium
TCTGGCGCTGGTGATCTCTCTGGCGGTGCTCGGGTTGATTGTCTATCTGGCGTTGAGTATCACCCGCGGCATCATCAGGCCGCTCAAGATCGCCGTGGAGGCCTCCGACCGCATCACCAACGGCGATCTGACGGTGAGTATCAACCCCATGTGCACCAAGGACGAGCTGTGCGGTGGGCTGCTGCTTTCGCTTAAGAACATGGTGGCCAATCTGCGGGAAGTGGTAACCAATATTCAGGAAGCCGCCGAAGAGGTGGATCGCGGGGCGGGCTCTCTGAGTGAGATCTCGCACAACGTCTCCGAAGGGGCGACCCGGCAGGCGGCCTCGGTGGAGGAGACCTCCGCCTCCATGGAGCAGATGTCCGGCAACATCCAGCACAACACCGACAACGCCCGCACCACCGAGGGCATCTCCACCAGCGCCGCCAGCGAGGCGGGAGAGGGTGGAGAGGCGGTTAACGAGGCGGTGAGCGCCATGAAGGAGATCGCCGGCAAGATCTCCATCATCGAAGAGATCGCCCGTCAAACCAATCTGCTGGCACTGAACGCCGCCATCGAAGCGGCCCGCGCCGGTGAACACGGCAAAGGGTTCGCCGTGGTGGCTGCCGAAGTGCGCAAACTGGCGGAGCGTTCCCAGAGTTCGGCAGCAGAGATCAGCCAGCTCTCCAACTCGTCGGTGCATGTGGCGGAGAAGGCGGGGGGCATCATCAGCCAGCTTGTGCCGAACATTCGCAAAACGTCGGAGCTGGTGCAGGAGATCTCCGCCGCCAGTGCCGAGCAGAACCAGGGCGCCGAACAGATCAACAACGCTCTCCAGGAGCTTGATCAGGTGATCCAGCAGAACGCCGGTGCCTCGGCGGAGATGGCCTCCACCACCGAGCAGCTCAACGGCCAATCGCAGCGACTGCGAGAGGCGTTGCAGTACTTCACTCTGTAACGGTGTGACCGTCATCACTCTGTAACGGTGTGACCGTCATCAACAAGTAGAAACAGGGTCGGGAGGTGACTTTCCCGGCCCTGTCTCATGGTGGTGTCATCGGTTAACGGTGGCCGTATTTTATCGTTTTCACCTCGTTGATCATCTTCGAGAAGCGGCGCTCACGATCCCGTTGCTGTCGCACGGTCTCCTTCAGATAGCCCTGTTCCCGCTGGAGTTTGAGATAGTTGTTGAGCCGTCTCGCCTCCAGTTCACCCGCCTCGATCGCCGCCTGCACGGCGCAGCCCGCGGTCGCTTCATGATCACAATCGCGAAAACGGCACCGTTCGGCGAGCTGTTCGATATCGGCGAACACCTCTTCGAACCCCTGTTGCGTCTCGCCGAGACGCAGTTCACGGATGCCGGGGGTGTCGATCAACCACGCGCCACTGGCCATGCGCACCATGATGCGGCTGGTGGTGGTGTGGCGGCCTTTGTCATCGTCGTCACGAATCGGCTGGGTTGCGGTGATGGTGCAGCCCTGGAGGGTATTCATCAGAGTCGATTTACCCACCCCCGACGACCCCAGAAGCGCCACCGTTTCGCCGGCACCGATCCACGGCTCCAGAAGCTGCTCGCTCTCGGCGGAGCGGGCATCCAGGGTGATCACATCCATACAGCCACGAAGCTGCGCCGTCTGACGGAGATAGGCGTCGGGATCGGTCACCAGATCGGCCTTGGTGAGCAGAATTATCGGCTGCACCCCCCCTTCATGGGCCAGCGCCAGATAGCGCTCCAGGCGGGAGAGATTGAAGTCCCGGTTGCAGGAGGAGACGATGAAGAGCGTATCCACATTGGCCACCATGGACTGGCTCTGCCGACCATGGCCGGAGGCGCGGCGGGCCAGATGCGACGAACGCTCCAGTAGCCGATCAGGTCGTCCCTCCTGGTCGAGCAGCAGCCAATCACCGATGATCGGTTGCTCTTCCGGAGAGCGTTGACGCCACTTCCCCGGTAGTTTCAATCGGCTCTGCTCGTCGCCGTTGGTGAGCGTCAACCAGTCGCCATGGCGGCCGATCACCCGCACCAGATGGCACTCGGTGAGATCGTCAAGCGTCAGTTGTTGTTGGAAAAAAGGGCGCAAGCCCGCATTGGAAAGCGTTGAGAACGCGTTCGACATTGTTCGAAACCTCGATCAAGATTATGAGATCGGGCTTCTACATTCTCAGAAGCCCGGCAAATTAGGCCGGGCAGGCAGGAACGGACGTTCAGAGAGAGATCTCTGTTCAGCGATCCTGATTGCCCGGGGTGCGGGCAAGATCCAAGCGGTACATAAAAACTCCTGTTGGGTGCATATCTGCGGCTACACTACCAAAGAGTGATGGCTTTTAGAATAGATTTCTTCAAAACTGCTCAAGGTGCTCGTGCACTATCCGAGTTACCGAGAGTCATATGCGAACTTCTCGCATTCACCGCCCTCTAAACAGAACATGAACGGATACACAGGACTTCATCATCTCGCTTTCGTCACCAATAATCTCGAAAAGACCGTGCGATTCTGGCGCGATCTGCTGGGCATGCGGTTGGTTCACAGCCATGGTCGTCCCGGATATCGGCAGTACTATTTCGAGGTCTCTCCCGATAATCTCATCACCTTCTTCGAGTGGCCGGGTGTGGAGAAGATGCCGATCCGTCGTCACGGTGAGGTGACCATGGGGCGTGTCATCTTCGACCATATCTCCATCGGTGTGGAGGATACCGCGCGATTGCAGGCGTTGACCGATATTCTGATCGGTGCCGATCTGCCGGTGTCGGACATCGTTGATCACGGTTTTTTCCGCTCCATCTACACCTATGATCCCAACGGTATTTCCGTTGAGTTCAGTTGCGACGTGCCCGGCGTCGATGTACGGTCTGAGCCGGTGCTGGCCGACAGCGAGCCGCCGAAAGTGCGTCTGGAAGGGACGGAGCCGCGACCGCAGGAGTGGCCGGAGCCGGACCGGACTGAACACGATGAGCCGCCGTTGATTATTCGCGGTGATGGATACGACCTGTTTCATTAGGATAATCAGGATGGTGCAGAACACCCCCGCAGAGAGCGACACCCCTTCCGGCAACCATGACGATCACGACTCCATCATCGTCATTCTCGATCGTCCCGCACATGGCGGCAACATCGGTGCAACGGCACGGGCGATGCGTAACATGGGGTTTACGCAGTTACGACTCGTCAATCCCCGGCAGTTTCCCCATGAAGATGTGGAGAATTTCGGGGTTGGGGCGCGGCAGGTGATCGACGGCATTCGGGTGTTCGACACCTTGGACGAGGCGTTGGCCGATCTCAACTTTCTCGTCGCCACCACCAACCGTTCCCGAGGCCAGCGGCAGACCGTCTATTCCCCTGAAGGACTTGGCGAGAAGATGCCGGAGATTCTCGCCCGTCCGGGAACCCGTGTTGGGCTGCTCTTCGGCACCGAAAGTTCCGGTTTGGAGACCCGTGATGTGGAGCGTTGTGATGTGCTCTGCAACATTCCCACCGCTGGCGAGCATGGTTCGTTGAATCTCAGTCAGGCGGTGTTGATCATTCTTTACGCCTTGATGCGCGAGGCGGGGAGGGGTGAGGATTTCGCCTTCGTACCCGGCGAGCAGGATGTGCGCGCCAGCGCTGTCTCCATGGAGCGGTTCTTCGAGCATTTGGAGGAGACATTGACGGAGATCGAGTTTCTGAAGCATCAGCGCAATCGGCATATGATGGGGAGTTTACGGGCGATTTTTCATCGGGCGTGTTTGGATCAGCGGGAGGTGTCGATTTTGCGTGGAATTCTGTCGGAGGTGGTGGGGTCGAGGGAGAGGGGGAGTGGGGGGTAATCCGTGGCCGTTAGGTGTTAAATCC
>JADGBX010000291.1 GCA_015231265.1 Magnetococcales bacterium
TCTTCTTGAAAAGGTCGGAAAGATTGGCGGTCTTGGTGAAACCGTCAAGGTCCGTGATGGATATGGTCGTAATTTTCTGATCCCCCAGGGCAAAGCCCTGCCGGCCACCCAGAACAATCGTGAGCACTTTGAAACCCAGCGTGCCGTTTTCGAAGAGCGTCAGCAGCGGGTGCTCGCATCTGCTCAGGAACTTGCTGCAAAAGTGGAGGAGGTCGACGTGGTGCTGAACCGCCCGGCAGGCTCTTCCGAGAAACTGTTCGGTTCGGTCACCAACTCCGACATCTCCGATTTCTATAAGGAGAATGGTCTGGATATTCCTCGTCGTGACATCAACGTCATTCACCCCATTCGTACACTGGGTGAGCATGTGGTGCAGGTTCGTCTGCACCCGGATGTGATGCCTGAAGTGACTGTTCGCGTTGAGCGGAGCGTCAGGAACGACTGATTGGCTTTGGTAAGGAGAGTGACGGAGCGTTTATTCTTTTCATTTCGATCTGCTCTGTTACTCTCTTATTCTGTGTTCCATCTGTTTGGAAGGTGAACCATGCCTCTCTACGACTATAAGTGTGTCAAATGCGAAGCGGCCTTCGAGGTCACCCATCGCATGTCGGAAACACCTGAAATCAGTTGTCCCAAGTGTGCTTCGAAAGAGGTGCGCAAGGTCCTCTCCACGGGAGGTGTTGTGGGATCAAGCAAAGGTGGGCAGTCGGACGCACCGCCCATGCCTCCCTGCGCTTCCGGTGGTTGTGCCTCGGGTATGTGCGGCCTGTAGAGTTTTGCATCGGGAGTGAGGGACTCACACTGCACAGGGCAGGCCATGATCCACACGTGAATGCTTGTTGCGCCCTCCTGCACTCCCTGAAATAATCCCGACATCGGACGGGAGATGAGACCCTGGGCAATCGATTTACAAAACGGCGAGGCGACATCTACGACACGTTGGGTCGCTTTGCGCCGCCGATCATCGCGCTGATCATCGTCTGTACCATCGGTATCCTCGGTTTGATGATCATTGATGACTATCCGTTTCTGGATGCCATCTATCAAACCATTTTTACCATCTCAACCGTTGGCTATCAGGAAACCCATCCTCTCTCGACTGCCGGACGGATGTTCGTTACTGTATTGATTATCTGTGGGGTTTCCGTTTGGACCTACGCATTCAGTGTTACCATTAGTGTCGTCATCAACGATGATCTGGTAAGATTCGGGAAACCCTTATGGAAAACCGTATCGGCGCCTTCAAGGATCACTTCATTATCGCCGGGTACACCGACGTCTCCCGTCAGGTGATCCGCATGCTGAAACGGCGAAGAATCCCGTTTGTCGTTCTCGATGACAATCTGGAGCGTATTCGCCAGGCAGAGGATGATCTCATCTCAGAGATTCTGCCGATCAATCCCTTTCTCAATGATAGTTTCCGTCGTGCTGGAGCCGATTGTGCCCGTGGTTTGATCGTCTCTTTTCCAGATGACGCCGATAACATCACGGTTGTGGTCACCGGCAAGATCATGGAGGATGAGTTCAACCGGCGCATGTTGATCATCTCCGTGGCCAGCCATAAGGAAGCGCGCTCGAAGTTGCTCAAAGTGGGGGCGGATGTTGTCATTCTGGCCAATGAGCTAATTGGTCAGCGCATCTCGGCTGTGGCTCTTCATCCGCCGGATCAGGAGCAGAGTAGTTTTCTTGATCGCGTTGCTTTCGGTGAGTTTCACAATCTGGACATTCGTGAGGTTCTGGTCGGTACCGGGTCGACCTTGGATGGTGTGACCATCATGGAATCACGTATCCGCAATGAGATTGGAGCGCATATTCTCGGCATTCACAAACGGGGAAAGCGCAAACTGAAATTGATGCCCGACCCCAAGACCATGATCCGGGCTGGCGACCATGTCCTGGTGATGGGCACCACCGGGCAGTTGAAAGGATTGCCCGAGTTTCTCCATCCATCACAGCATGTTGACGAGGATGAGGGGGATCTTGTGGATGATCTGATCGATATCGTCACCCAGGGCAAGGAAACCGATAACACAACTGGTGGCAACAGTACCTGAGGAGGGTAAACGATGGAATGGCGGATGGTCTGGACCACCTTTTTCCTGCTGATGGCCTTGACGACAACAGTCAGCTACCTCTTCCATGGTAATGGCTATGAGTTGATCATCGCCGTCTCCATGAACCTCATCGCGACTACCCTCAAGTTGGGCGCCCGGCAAACCACCGGAGCCATGACCATGGCATCCAGTCTGGTCGCTGACTTTCACCTGATTCCGTCGTTGGCTGCTTTCTACTTTTTAAACGACCTTCATTTGGCGCGATCCTTAGCGCTGGGTGCTCTGGTCGCCAACGTGATCTCTGTTCTGCTGCTGATGATCGAAGCAGTTCTGCGTCATTTGGATATGGATGATTTTATCGATTGAGTAAGGTTTGAAGGAGAGTGGAGACTGTTTTCACTGTCAACTCCGAATCTCTTCCAGCCGAATCAGTAGAAAACCGCCAATCCCACCAAAGAAGACAACGGGTGCCCAGGCCGCCAAGACAGGCGGCAGGCGTCCACCTAGTCCCAGTGCCGTGGTCAGGTCGACCAGTACAAAGAGAAAGAATCCCACCAGGATCCCCGTCAAAACGGATCGGGTCATACCACCCATGCGTGAGAGTCTGATGGAGAAGGGGAACGCCAGCAGAATCGCCGACATCGTGATCACCGAGTCGGAGAGTTTTCTCTGGAGCACCACCAAGTAGGCCGAGGCATCGTACCCTTCCCGATTCAACCGCTCAGCATAGTTCCAAAGCTGGCGAATGGAGAGGAAGTTCGGCTGAGGGGTCGCGCGGTTGAGCTGCTCTACCTCCAGTTGTACTTCCCATGGACGGCGCATGAATGTGGTGGAGTCGATGGTATCTCCAAATCTGTATTCAATGCCGTCGATCAGCATCCACTGACCTGCATCCAGTTCTCCTTTACGGGCGTCGATTCGCCTCACCAGTTCGTGGTGATCGTTGAACGAGAAGATGGTCACATCGAGCATCGCTTTGTTGTAGACCGATGCTGACGCGTGCACGATATCATTTCTGTCGCGTATCCACATATCCTGACCAGCCTTGGAGTTAATGGTCAGTTTATTGTCCATGTGGTCGTAGAGAAGCTGGGCAGCGTGGTTGGTGCGAGGAATTATCTGGTCGTGGATGAAGAGCTGACCCAGCGCAATGAAAAAGCCTCCCAGTAGAAACGGAATCAGAATCCTATAGATGGAAACACCGCTTGTGCGCATCACGGTGATCTCGTTGTTTTGGACCAAACGCGAAAGAACCAGCAAAGTCGACATCAGAGCGATTGCGGGAATAAACCGGAAGAGATACTCCGGCATGCGCAGCAGTATCAGAAGGATTAGGTCCTGCCAATTGGCGTTTGGAAGTTTCGCAGAGCGGCGGATCTGATCGGCACCGTCAAGGACGATGAAGAGTCCGACGAAGATTCCGGTGATCTTAAAGAATCCCGTCAGATACAAATTCATAAGATAGCGATAAAGAACCGGCATGGAACAGACCTATCTCTGTTACTGGGTCGCAGAGTGGGTGTTTGATTCAGTGTGATACGTGTCTTTCTCTTTCTGCTTTCTGAGCATTCGTTGCGGCATGGCCGTGAGTATCTGTGCCAACCAGACAGCCGGTTTGAATGGCCGTTCCCGACTGGTTATCGTCATCACGTGAATGGTCAATATGCTCAGGAGAACGTTGGAAAACCAGAAACCAACCACCGGTTCCACAATCGCTTTTTTGGCCATGGTTTCACCCATGGTAAGAA
>JADGBX010000292.1 GCA_015231265.1 Magnetococcales bacterium
GAATCGTCCCCCGCGAAACCTCCAACCGCATCCACTGATAATTGGGCTCCAACCCCTCCCGCCCTCTTATATAGAGATCATCACCACGACGGGAAAACCGATACGCCGGCGATCCACCACCACCACTGGTGATGTGGGTGATGCCGTCTTTGAGAAAGCGCTCATAGTTGTGCACATGCCCGGCCATCACCAGATGAATGCGACCGCCCTCCCCCCGAGTGAGCAACCGTAGAAGATCATCGGCGTTGTTGTGGCGCTTCTTCAGCATGCCGGTGATGAGCGGTGTGTGCTTGGCGATGAGCGTGAAACCGGGGAAAGGCGTGGCAAGCTGGGCCTCCAACCAGAGACGTTGCGGCTCACCCTTGAGAATCCTCTCCTCACTGTCGAGCACCAGAACGCGCAGAAGCTCTCCACACCGCCAAGAGTACCAGCGAGACCTATTAAGGAAGGGGAAACGCTCGAAGTAGGGGGTGAGCGGATCGCCGAAGATCCAGAGCAGATGGCGATACTCATGGTTGCCCAGAACCGGCAGGAACGGAATGCCCGCCGTCATCACCCTCCCCTCCTCACGATCAAACCGCCGCCACAACGACTCCCGCGAATCCCGCACCATGTCGCCCAGATGAATGAAGAGATCCGGCTTGGCGGCGATGGCATCGGTGATCATGTCGGGCATCATCGGTTCATACGGGGTGCGGGTGTCACCGATCACCGCCAGCGTCAGAGTCTCGACATCGGAATTCTGACACTCAAGCGCCGTTTCAGCCCGAATCGGTGACACCGTCAGAACCATAACGGCAAAAACCGCCATGCGAATACCACCCCTCCAGAGCTTTTCCAGGGGGGCTCTGCGTTTTTTTTGTTTCGGGGAATAACCTTCAACCATTTGACTTCCTTTAAGAAACCAAAACATCAATTGTGAAATATCAATCATAATTCCACAATTATGAAAAATTGGCCCGCACATTGCTACATTTACCATAACAACGGGGCCAACCCCGAAAACATGACGGCGACACCGACCAACCAGTCCACGACGCCCCATGACAAAGAAGCAGACACTGTACGAATTGAACTCAGGAGATGAACATGAACCGTTATACCGTTG
Organism: Magnetococcales bacterium; assembly: GCA_015231265.1. Classification (GTDB taxonomy): domain Bacteria; phylum Pseudomonadota; class Magnetococcia; order Magnetococcales; family JADGBX01; genus JADGBX01. The sequence goes on from JADGBX010000292.1 coordinate 1,109, forward strand.
AACTGTTTGATGGAAAAGAGATTCGCCGCTTCTATGCCGACGAGGAGCAACTGTCGGAACTGGACTCCCGCCTGGGCCAGCTTGATGGCGCTCTGGGTGTGACGATTCTCGACACCATCCCCGAAGATGACGGTTGGTCTTCCGATACGCCCGACGATGAAGAGGTGATGCTCTTCGATGAAGAGTACGACCGCTTCAGCTACGAAGCTGTTCTGGTCTGAGGATCCCCCCTCACCCTCCGCGACGCCCTCTTAATAAAGAGCAGCGCCTTTGCAACGGTCGCCCCAGCGAACGACGCGAAGCGAGCTGACAAAAAGAGGAGACGCGAGGCCGGGCCGTCTCGTGACCGCATCGGAGAGATCCGCGCGGGTTTCGAGCACGCTCCGGGACCACAAACAGGGTTCCGATCCGAGAAGGCTTAACACGCCAAACCGGGAGGGAACTCGACGCTGCCGCCGCGTGTTGCGCGCCCTCGTCGTTCGGTGATGACATACCATCGCCAGCACAGAGAGCCATGCCGCACCGAATGCACAACGGATGTGCTGTTATGGCAGACCATGGAGCGCGTTGGAGCTGACGCTTCCGCCTCTACACAATGCAGTGGACAGGTGTGCAGATCGCCTTGATCGACAACGGGGTGAACACTGGATTCTGAACTCTTAACTCTGGATTTCAGAACGAAGCACGATCCCTGCCAAAGAAATATACTGCCCGAGCCCGTTCGCACACACGACCGGCTTCGGCAGAACCGCAATGCGGGGCCGTCGATCCGTGCGTCAAAGCGACGTACGTCGAACGATATCCCCCAAAGAGTGTTCTTTTCCCTTGATGTTCTCTTCCTCTTGCAGCCGAGTCGTTGTCCGCGACTCGGTTTTTTTTTGCCCGATTTTCGGCAGAGCCCTCTCCCCTACTTCGCCATTCCCTTGAGCAGCTCGATCTCCTCGGGCCAGAGATCCTGGTCGATGGTCTCCAGCACCATGGGAATGCCGTCGATCCGATCATCATTGACGATGCAGCGGAACGCCTCCAACCCCAGCGTTCCCTTCCCCAAGCTGTGGTGGCGATCCACCCGGCTGCCGAACTCCGACTTGCAGTCGTTGAGGTGCATGCCTCTGAGGAATTTAAAGCCGACGATCTCATCGAAATCAGCCATGGTGCGGTCGTAGTTCTCCTGATCGCTGATATCGTAGCCGGAGGCGTAGGCGTGACAGGTGTCGATGCAGACACCCACCCGGCTCTTATCCTCCACCTTGTCGATGATGTGGCCCAGATGCTCGAAGCGATAGCCGACGTTGGAGCCTTGACCGGCAGTATTTTCCAGCACGCAGGTCACCCCTTCGGTCACCTCAAGGGCGCGATTGAGCGACTCGGCGATCAGATCGAGGCACGTCTCCTCCGAGATCTTGCGCAGATGGCTGCCGGGGTGGAAGTTGAGCATGGGCAGCCCCAGGGCGTGGCACCGTCGCAGCTCATCGATGAACGCCTTCAGCGACTTCTCCCGCTTCTCCTCCTCCGGATGGCCCAGATTGATCAGATAGCTGTCGTGGGGCAGCGTCTGCTCCGGCTTGAAACCGTGCTCGGACATGGCGTCGCGAAACTGCCGAATCCCCTCATCGGTCAGGGGTTTGGCGTGCCACTGGCGTTGATTCTTGGTAAACAGGGCAAATCCCGAGGCTCCAATAGCCGCCGCATTAGCCGGGGCGTTGTGCACCCCCCCGGAGATGCTCACGTGGGCACCGATGTAGTTCATGATTTCCAAGCTCCTTTGTCTTCATCCGATCACACTGACTCTCATTTATAGGCTTCTTGGATGCGTGTTGCAAAGTGTGGGCGCCGTCGTCCACTCTCGAAAAAAATGACGCACCCGTGCATTTAATAGGTGTGAATGGTCAAAAATGGTGTCACTATGATCAGGCTGATAACAATTGATGGTGATTACTGATTGCATGCAATCATTTTCATCATCAGCACGATCTTCTTATTTTACCCCCCGTTGCGTCTGTAGCGGGGGGTTTTTTATTCCATATACCATCTCGGGAGACCCCTCTCATGTCGGAACAGAACAGCGCCTCCGCCTTCGGCACCACTATCGGCCACGGTATCAATCTCGGTCGCATGGAGAAACAGCTTGCTCTCCACGAGGGCGTTCGTCTCAAACCCTACCGCTGTTCCGCAGGCAAGATCACCATCGGCATCGGTCGCAATATCGAGGAGAACGGCATCAGCTATCCTGAAGCGCAGATGCTGCTCGCCAACGATATCAGCCGCGTTTTGGTCGAGTTGTCCACCACTTTCCACTGGTTTCGCAATCTTGATGAGGTGCGCAAGCGGGTGTTGGTGGACATGTGCTTCAACCTGGGGCTGTCGCGCTTGATGAAGTTCCGCCGCATGTTGTCTGCGTTGGAGTTGGGTGGATTTACCACCGCCTCTATTGAGATGGTGGATTCCCGGTGGGCGCGGCAGGTGGGGGAGCGAGCCAAGAGGTTGGCGAAGATGATGCGCACGGGTGAGGATGACATCCAATAGGTTATCCGTGGCCAAAATCCGTGGCCGGTCAGGTGTTTATCCGTGGCCGGTCAGGTGTTTAATCCGTTACTACCTCGGGTGCAGGGGTCGGGGCCCCTGCCGGAGTTTGAGGCAGAGCCTCAAGGTGTTGACGTTTTTTTTTGGCGACGGTGGGTG
>JADGBX010000293.1 GCA_015231265.1 Magnetococcales bacterium
ATCGACGCCTGATCGTGCTCGGTTCATACGGCTCCTGGTGGGTACACAACGTCAGCAACGGCTACCGACGCGCCACCTTCTCCTCACCGGATGGCCGCCCGGAAAGCGCAGCACTCAGCAGTAACGGTGCCTTCGTCGCCATGGCAAGCCGCTCACACGTCCATGTTCTCAACGCAACCAGCGGCAAGAGCCACACCGTTATTCCCTGGCCCGATGTGCAAGCGCTGGTCTTTCAACACGCCCGTGGACGAGGGGTGCCTACCCTGGCCGGCGTCGATGGTCAGGGAAGAATTCATCAGTGGCGCGGACGGGGCGCACCGGTCGATGTGGGCAGCAGTGGTCTGAACGGCATCCGCAGCATGGATCTGCACAGCGATGGGCGCACCCTGGCTCTAGGAGATCGACGGGGCGGTGTCGAAGTGTGGGATCTCAACAGTGGTCGTCAGCAAGGGAACTGGTCCTTGGGGGATACCGTGCGCGCCCTCTCCGTCGCCCCGGATGGCCGCTCGGTCTTCGCCCTCTCCGACGAATCCCACGCCTCCCGTCTCCCCATCGGTGGTGGCAGCGCTGAACAGGTTCTCTCCGGCCAGGAAGGGGAGATTCACGCTCTGCTCACTGCCGGTCAACGCCAGCCCTTCGCCATCACCGCCGGTGAGGATAAGAGCGCCCACTTCTGGTGGCTCTCCTCCGGTAAGAACTTCGCCCGCCTGATCCCCCTGAAACAGGGCTGGGCAGTCATCTCGCCGGAGGGCTATTTCGATGGTGCTCTCGAAGGGAAGAGCGAGGATCGTCTCGATGCGATCATCTGGGAAGTTGAGAAGACCTCCCTGCCTCTGGATGGTTTCATGGAGAGTTACTACCGTCCCGCCCTGCTGGGCTATCTTCTGGCGGGAAAACAGGTGACGGAAACGCCGGTCACCCGGATCTCCGAGGAGCTGCCCATCCCGCCGACGGTGACGCTGGTCGAACCCTCCGGCTCCAGTCGTTCCAGCCAGTCGCCCCTCAGGGTAGTTTTAGAGCTTGAAGATCAGGGAAGCGGTATCGAAAAGCAGCGCCTCTTCCTCAACAACAAGGTGCTGGATGCCCAATCTGCCGAGACCCAGGTGATTGCCGCATCGGGCAACACACCGGCTCGCTGGCGGGTCACCTACTCCGTGCCTCTGGTATCGGGGGAGAACCGGTTGAAGGCGGTGGGATTCGGCAAGCACGCCATCGAAGGCGCAGCAGCAGAAGCGACGATTCACCATCAGCCGTCTCGTCCCGGCCCCAAACCCAACATCCACATTCTGACCGTCGGCATCAACCGCTACAAGAATCCCGATCTGGATCTCAACTTCGGAGTGCCCGATGCCAAGGGCGTTCTTGAGTTCTTCACCAAACACAGCAGGCAACTGGACGCCCCTGTCACCCCCATGGAGATCTACGACAACAAGGCGACCAAAAAGGGGATTCTCAACGCCTTGGAGTCGCTGGAGTCCACCAACCCCGAGGATATTGTTCTGATCTACTTTGCAGGTCACGGCGACACCCGCAAGGGAGAGTGGTACTTCATCCCCCACGATCTCACGGTTCCCCATCGAGACGACTATCTGCGTCGAGGGGGTATCTCCTCGTCGATTCTCCAGCTGATGATCGCCAAGATCGGCGCCCACAAGGTGGTGACCATCATCGACGCCTGTAAATCGGGTGCCGCCGTGGATCGCTTCTCCACCTTCAAGGATCAGCGCTCCTTCGCTCTGCTCTCCCGAGCCGCAGGCATCCACATCGCCGCCGGTGCCACCGCCAAGCAGAATGCCGGTGAGCTGGATACACTGGGCCACGGTCTCTTCACCTTCGCCATCCTCAAAGGGTTAAACGGCGATGCCGACTCCCGACCGAAAAATGGCCGTATCACCATCAGTGAGGTGTTCGGTTTTATTAAAGAGGCTGTTCCGAAACTGTCGCGAAAGCATGGCATCCCGCGCCAGAATCCGGTAATCAACTCCAAAGGGAGCGACTTTCAACTCCTACGACACTGACCCGTCACACGGTATTGAAACGACAATGATCACACGACACGATCCGACGCAGCTCAAAAAAGCCTTCGGACGCTCTGAAGAAGAGGGGGAGCGTGAGGAACCGGCACTGACCGCCCACCGTCCACAGGATGGCAAGCGCCGTTTTCCCAGAGAGCGCTATGACACCCCTCTCACCTTCATCCCCAACAACCGCAGCCGCCGAATTCATGGCAGCAGCCAGGATGTGAGCATCTGCGGGGTGTTTCTTCAAGCCGATGCAGAGCGTTGTAAAAACGTACAGGATGGTGACACCGGCACCCTGATTTTCATGGACGAGGGCCAGGAACACACCTTTCCCTGCCGCATCATTCGCAAGAAGGAGGATGGTCTGGCCCTGGAGATCGACCGCCACGACATCTCGCGCTTCGGCTCCATCATCACCAAGAGCATCTTCAACACGATGAGCAGTGAACTGGATCTGGTTAAACAGTGGGAGAAGAGCAAGGGGTGAGTCTCTTCAGGCAGAGCCGTAGCAGACGTTGCGACCCTATTTTCTAGTGATCAGCAGCAGCCGTGCTCACCCGGCTCGGGACTTTCGCACTTCATCCAGCGATAGGTGATTCCTCCGGCGATGGTGCCCAGCACCGGCACGAAAATGTAGAGTATAAGCTGCGACATCTCTCCGGCCACGACTGCCGGACCCAGAGAGCGGGCCGGATTCATTGACGCTCCGGTCAACGGCCCGCCAACGAAGGCGCAGAGAGAGACCGTGGCACCAATGGCCAACCCGGCCATCTGTCCCTCAGCCCGGCTGTCGGTTGCCACTGCGACGATCACGAACATCAGCACAAAACTGAGCAGAAACTCCACCGCCGCCCCGGTTATCCACCCCGCCGAGAATCCCGTCACTCCAAAGGTGTGCCCCTCACTGCCCCAAAAGAGCAGATGGGCCAGAGAGGCCAGAATCGCCCCGAGAGACTGGGCGATGATATAGCCGGGAACACGCGCGACCGGAAACTCCTTCAACAGCGCAAACGCCACCGTCACAGCCGGGTTCATGTGCGCTCCTGAGACGTGACCGGTGGCATAGATCATGGTCATCACCACACCGCCGAACACCAGCGGAATCGAGACACCACCCAACGCTCCGCTATCCAACTGGGCGACAATCACCGAGCCACAGCCGAAAAACACGAGAAAAAAGGTGCCGATCAATTCTGAAGCATATTGATGAATGGAGTGCTTGGCGTTCACGATTTCGGTTCCGATTCTTTGATCATTGGGGAAGGAGTGGCAGCCTGCCGTGCGGTTCCGGATGGGCGACGTCAGGGTAGAGATGCGCGTGATGAAACTCGCGCGTGCTCTGCGTACACCCATGATTGTGAATATCACAGGGTCTGCACCTCTGTCATACTGTGGGGTGCAGACGTCGATAATTGTGGGAAAGAGTGACGATTTTTTACCCATTTTTCAATGGATGGAGATTGCTTTCCGCAAACGACTCCTGGATCCTACCATAGGCGACAACACTCTCATCACCGGGAACACAGCCATGGAACAGCTCGACAGCATCATCCAAACACTCGCCCTGGCCATGGGTGCCTCCTGGGCAAGCGGACTGAATCTCTATGCCACCCTGGCGATTCTTGGTTGGGGCGGTGCGACAGGCGCCATCGGTCTGCCACCGGATCTGCAGGCTCTTGCCCACCCCATGGTGATCATGGCCGCGGTTGTGATGTATGTGATCGAATTTTTCGCCGACAAGATCCCCGGTGTCGATACCAC
>JADGBX010000294.1 GCA_015231265.1 Magnetococcales bacterium
AGTCAGGAGACCGAAAAGAGTGGAAAACAGACGATGAATAAAGAGAATAGAGTGACACCCGCCCCGGAAACCACACACAAGACCCCCTGAACAGAGCACTGCCCCGTCATGCTTTACGTCGCAACGCCAGTACCGTCAGATCGTCCGAAGGGTCGATGCCGTGGGTGAACAGTTCCACCCGCTGCATTACATCTTTGACCATATCGGCTGCCGACAATCTGCTGTTCTCCGCCAGGAACCGACACACTCGCCCCTCCGAAAACTGCTCGCGGCTGGCATCGAACGCCTCGGTCAGGCCATCGGTGTAGATGAAGAGCGTCTCCCCAGGCTCCAGCGTGTGGGCGGATTCGGGATACTCCAACCCCTCCTGAACCCCCAGAATCACCCCGACCCCCTCGTCCACCGCCCGCACCTTGCCATTCGATCCAACAAGAAAAGGGGGTGGGTGGCCGCCATTGGCAAAAGAGAGTTTCCAACTGCGTGGATCGAGAATCCCGTAGAAGAGCGACACCAGCATGCCGGGAATATCGTGACGGCACAGCAGGGTGTTGGTCTGCTCCAGGCAGAAAGCAGGCGGTGCACCGTTCATCGCCGTAGCCCGAACAAGGGTGCGCACAACGGCCATGAAGAACGCTGCCGGAACCCCCTTGCCCACAACATCCGCCACCACAAAGCCGATTCGACCGCCACCAACATCGAAAAAGTCATAGAAATCACCGCCCATGGCCCGGGCCGGGTTCATGCGGGCGTGGAGATCGTAGCTGTGGCTATCGGGAAAATGGCTGGGCAAAATGCGCCGTTGCATGTCACCGGCAATATCGATCTCACGGCGAAGCGCGGCCAGATGGGACTCGGTACGCCACGCCTTACGGCGGCTCTCGGTGACCTGAAAGACTCGTTGCAACGTTGAGGAGAGATCCTCGGCGCTCATCGGTTTGACAAGAAAGTCCACTGCCCCTTCACTCATGGCTTGGCGGATCAGGGCCAGATCCTCACCACGGGTGACGGCAATACGGGGAATGCGTACCCGCCGCTTCCCCTCCAACTCCCGGAACAGAGACATGCCTGAGACACCATCGGAGTCAATGGCCACCATGGCGATATCAAGATCGCTGTCATCGTAGAGTAGAGCCAGCGCTTCCTCATCTGTGCGGGCAAAGACGAACTCACAGCGCGAGCCACAGGTGATGTTACCCAGATTGCGGGTCATCATCTCTTCTACGGCGGCATCATCATCGATGACGAGAGTTCGGGGCATGGCAGGGTCACGCGCTCTTAGGGAGACGGAAGGATACGCACCGTCTCACCCGGTTGGCCCAATGATATCGGGGAACTGCTCCATGATGCCAACCACCGAGAGACGAGACAACCGCTACCGTCGGTCTCACTCCTTCTCCCGCATCTTCTGCCGCATCGCTTCCAGATCGTGGAACCCGCTGGCTTTTCGCGGTTTCGGTGGGGGTGGCATGGTGGAGCGCCCCTCTTCGATCGCGCTGGCGGTCTCCCGTTTGCGCGTCTCCGGCTCCAGAACCAGACCGGATCCTTTTTTCTTTTTCTTGCCCAGAAGCCCTCCGAGCAGCCCTTTCTTCTTCTTTTTCTTACCGCCGGACGCCTTCTCCTTCCGGATCCTCTCCAGCTCCTCGTCGGTCATGATCTTCAGCCCGGAGTCCCGCTCCCCGGCGACCACCTCCTCTTCGTCCTCCTCAGACCGGCCTCCCCCCTCTTCATCGTCGTAAAACTCCAGGGAGGACTCCCTCTCTTCGGGACGGTAGTTGGGATCGTCGTGTTTATCCTTCCAGACCAGCGTGGTTGGGATATCGTAGGGCTCCATGTCCTGCTTCAGCTTGCCGATATACTCCAACTGCAAGCGGCCGACGATATCACTGAGCCGATTCTCCAGTTTTGCATCGGTCATATCGAATTGCAGACCGCAGATGGTGTGACTGATGCGGCAGCGACGCTGTTGCGCCATCTTCTTGGTGACCGGGGAGTGGTTGCGCACGTAGGCCATCGCCTTGATGATCGGCTCATCGGGAATCGTCAGAATGCACTGGAGTTTACTCTCCTGTGGCAACTGCTCCAGATCCAGACCGTGACAGAAGGAGAGCCCACCCAGACTGAGATCACGAATGGTCACCGTGGTGCGATCCACCCGGCCCGACTGCACATCCAGAGCCAGCTTGAAGTAGTGGGTGACCGGAACCCGAAAATGACGTCTCGCCTCACGCAGCTCTACCCGCTTGGGGAAGGAGAGCTTCAGCATCTTCCGCCCTTCAACGGTGACCATCCCACGTAGACGCATCTTTGCTTCTACCCGGTGTTCACCGTTAAAGAAGCGCATGGTCAATCCCACACGAGGAAATTTCCGCAACAACAGGGTGCCCTTCACCGGCAGAATCGGCTCCACCAGAACATGGGTCAGATCGTGCAGATAACTGAGCGATGGATAGTAGGGTTGTACCAGTTTCGCTTCGCCATCGTCACCGATCTCTTCGACCGGCTCGGGAATCTGATCGACAAACTGGGTGTAGAAGACACGCACCTGTTTGCCCAACTGGATCTCAACCCGCTCCTCACCCACCAGGGCGTATTTGATGAAGTCACGAATCCGCGTCGCCTCGGTCACCTCCTCCAGATAGGGTTCGGCAAACGCTTCGTCGCTCTCCTCCATGGTGTCATCACTATCGGCCATGCCACCGGACTCCCCGTCTATCCACACTCTGCATCACTGATTCGGCGCCATACTGATTCAACGCCATTCTTCCGTTACGATTTCTCGAAGCAGTATAGCAGATTCATCGTCAACTGCGCAGAAACGAAACAGCGCCACCAGTATGAAATACCGATGGCGCTGCGTCACTCTCCGGACCACGATGTTCAGGCAGACCTGCCGTTTCAAGCCGCCTCCAACTCCTTCTCTGCCTGTACCTGGCCGAGACAGTCCATCAACCCCTGAAGCGCGAAGCTTATGGGGGAGCTGCGATCCTGATGTCGCATCAGCATGTCGTTGAAAAAATCTTTGAAATATATCAACTTACGCGGCGTTAATTCACTCAGAATGCGTTCCCAACGACTGATCAGAGTCATCCATCCTCGGACACTGAGCGCCCCGGGTTGTACACTTCCCAGATCCCGCTCCAGGGCGTAAGCCTCCGCCATCGCCTCCACCAGAGGAATTGCCGCTTCCAGGCGCTCCATACGGATATCCATCATCAGACGGTCGATTCCATTCTGTATCTCACCCATCGCCTCACTCACGTCTTACTCTCCTGATCGTATTTTCACCGTACATACCAGCCAACACTACGCATAAACGAACACTCTATTTCGTCTACTCCGAAAAGTTGAGGTAACCTCTCGCACCCTGCTCGTCTCCATGCCGGGTACGGGCGACCGGCCTCTCCTCCGACATCTCCCGTCCCTGCCAATCGGGGAGATCGGTCCCACCTACGCCCTGTGTGCGATGGCGCACTGTTTCGGTTCCCTGAAATCGGTCGGCGACCTGGCCATAGCCGAAGGGAGGCGGTGGCTCTGCCATGGATTCTCCCGTGGGTTGATCGGTGTAGAGTCGAACACCTGCAACGCTGGACGACCCCTGATAGGGCGTCCCGGCACCATCGCGACCGTGATCTCTGACGCTCCCCGGAAGAGGCGGCGGATGGTCACCCGCCGGCAGGGCCTGCGCCGAGTTTGGCCCCATTCCACCAATCACATGGCTGGCCACATCCCGACCGGTGACACTCTCCAC
>JADGBX010000295.1 GCA_015231265.1 Magnetococcales bacterium
CAACACCACCCGGCGCTTCGGCGGCACCGGTCTGGGGCTGGCGATCTGCACGCGTCTCGTGGACGCCATGGAGGGCAGTATCTCCGTGACCAGTGAACCCGGGAAGGGGAGTTGCTTCACCTTTGAACTGCCCCTGACCCGGAAACCGGTGCTCGCTTCGGAGCAGACGCGCGATCACTCTCAGGGAGCAGGCGGCGGTGAAGGGGGGGCGCAAGAGGGAGAGAGTACCCCGTTGCCCAGGCCGTTGGAGATTCTGCTGGTGGACGATGCCATGGATAACCGTCTGCTGGTCAAGGCGTTCCTCAAAAGAACGGAGCACGTGATTGTCGAGGCCGAGGATGGTGTATCAGCGTTGGAGCAGTTTTCGCAGCGCCCCTTCGATCTGATCCTGCTGGATATCCAGATGCCGATCATGGATGGATACGCCGTGGCCCGCCGTATTCGCGAGATGGAGCAGGAGCGCGGCAGCGATCCGGTTCACATCATGGCGTTGACCGCCCATGCCATGAAGGATGTGACGGAACGCGTCCATGCGGCAGGGTGCGACCAGTGTGTGACCAAGCCCGTCTCAAAACAGCGTTTTCTCGAAGAGATCCAATGCGTTGCACAGAGTGTCGCGGAGAAACTCCCCCGTTGATTCCAGAAATATGGCTCGATTGATATATTTGTAGTTGAATATATATCAATTCGTGTATATGCTCTTTCGCACATACTTTGAACAGGAGAGAGCATGCAACCGGAAAACCTATTCAAACTCCTGTCGGATGTGACGCGCCTGCGGGCTCTGATTCTCATCATGCGTGAGCAGGAGCTGTGTGTCTGCGAGCTGGTGTACGCTCTGGAGGTGCCACAGCCGTCGATCTCCCGCAATCTGGCCCGGTTGCGGCAGGAGGGCATCGTCGACTCCCGTCGTCGCGGAACCTGGGTGCACTATCGCTTGCATCATGCCCTGCCCCAGTGGGCGGTATCGGTGCTGGAGACCGTGCGGGACGGCGTGCAGGAAACCCCGCTCTATCAACAGGATTGGCAACGATTGCAGACCATGAACGATCGTCCGGAGCGGGGCGGTTGCTGCTCGGTATGAGCGATCATCGGAAGAGTCGAATGAGACGTTTCCATTTCAAGGAAGGAAGATCATGAGCAAAAAGAAGATTCTATTTCTCTGTACCGGTAACTCCTGCCGCAGCCAGATGGGTGAAGGGTGGGCGCGACACTTCTGGGGGGATACCTACGACATCTACTCAGCCGGGACCGAACGGCACGGAATGAACGAACGGGCCATCGCCGTGATGGCGGAGGCGGGTGTCGATATCTCCGCGCATGAGTCCAAGACCGTGGACATGCTGGGGGTGGAACGATTCGACGTTGTCTTCACCGTCTGTGGACACGCCCATGAGCACTGCCCCTATTTTCCCGGTGGACAGATCATTCACGTCGGGTTCGAGGATCCGCCGAAGCTGACCGCCGAGATGAGCGACGAAGAGGAGATTCTGGCGGTCTACCGGCGTGTGCGCGACGAGATCAAGGCGTTTACCCAGGTGATGGATCGCAGCATCACATCCTGAGTCCGAGTACGATTCCGAACTGTGCAAGAGGAAGAGAGAATAGTCATGTCCGAGAAGAGAAAGGTCGAGGTGTACGACCCTCCCATGTGCTGCTCCACCGGTGTCTGTGGTGAATCGGTGGATCCGGTGCTGCCGAAGTTTGCGGCGGATCTCCAGTTTCTGGAGCGCAGCGGTGTTGCCGTAGAGCGGTTCAATCTGGGGCAGCAACCGGCAGCGTTCGTCGAGAATGCCGCCGTGCAGAAGATTCTGATGGATAAGGGGCAGGGGTGTCTGCCCATGATCTTCGTCGATGGTGAACTGGTCTCCGAGGGGAGATATCCCAGCAATACCGAGCTGGCGCAGTGGTGCGGTGTGAAAGCGCCCAGTGCTTTTCCCATTGCGGTGGGACAGGGCTAGAACGTAGGGCAGGGTAGGGAAGTAGGGCAGGGTAGGGAAGATGTGGGGCATCATGCCGGACTTGTGCAACGGATTGTAGAATGGAAGGGACTCCCATGTGTATTGTCGACGCACCGACGCGTTATCTCTTTTTTACCGGCAAGGGCGGTGTAGGTAAGACCTCTCTGTCGTGTGCCGTTGCGGTCTCTTTGGCGGATCGGGGCAAGCGGACGCTGCTGATCAGTACCGATCCCGCCTCCAATCTGGATCAGGTGCTCAACACCCGCCTCAGCCGTCAGCCGCAGCCGGTGCCCGGCGTGGAGAATCTGGAGGCGCTGAATATCGATCCGGAAGCTGCGGCCCAGGCCTATCGGGATCGGGTGATGACGCCCTATAAGAAGATGCTGCCCCAGGACGCCCTAGAGGCGATGGAGGAGCAGATGTCCGGGGCGTGCACGGTGGAGGTGGCCGCCTTTGACGAGTTCACCCTCTTTCTCGCCGATGACGAAGCGACGGCGGCCTACGATCATGTGATTTTCGATACGGCGCCCACCGGTCACACGTTGCGTCTTCTGGAACTGCCCGCCTCCTGGTCCGATTTTCTGGCGACCAACACCAGCGGCACCTCCTGTCTCGGTCCTACCAGCGGTCTGCAATCCAGTCGTGATCGCTATGAGAAGGCGGTGGCCACTCTGAGAGATGGCGAGATCACCACCCTGATGATGGTCAGCCGTCCCGAGCCCTCCTCTCTCCAGGAGGCGGCCCGCAGTGCCCATGAGTTGAGCGCACTGGGCATCGTCAACCAGCATCTGTTGATCAACGGTCTCTTCACCGCCAGTGTGCGGGAGGATGCGGTGGCCGTGGCGCTGGAGGAGCGCGGGACGCAGGCGTTGGCCGGAATGCCCGAGGCGTTGCGGAGTCTCCCTTCGACGCGCATCCCCATGCAGGGGCGGAATCTCGTGGGCCTGGAGGCGTTACGGGCACTCTGCGCCACGGAAGAGAGCGATTTCGACCACGCCTCGGCGCATCTGGATGGCGACGAGAGCGCAGGCGTGACATCGGTGGCCTCTCTGCCTCTCGAAAGCATGATCGAGGAGCTGATGGCGCAGGGGCACGGGTTGGTGATGTTCATGGGCAAGGGCGGTGTGGGTAAGACCACCATGGCCCAGGCGGTGGCGGTGGCGTTGGCGCAACGAGGGGCCGACGTGCACCTCAGCACCACCGATCCTGCTGCCCATCTTGAAGAGAGACTCGGCGCGACACTGCCGACGTTGCAGATCAGCCGGATCGATCCCCATGGCGAGACCGAATCCTACGTCAATCGGGTGCTGGACACTGCCGGGTCGGGCCTGGATCAGGATGGTCGGGCGCTGCTTGAGGAGGATCTGCGCTCCCCGTGTACCGAAGAGGTGGCGGTGTTTCACGCCTTTTCCCGATTGGTGGATGAGGCGAAGCAGCGCTTCGTGGTGCTGGATACCGCTCCGACGGGACACACCCTGCTGCTTCTGGATGCGACCGGCGCCTACCATCGAGAGGTGATGAAGAGCGATCGTGATGCGAAGCAGGAGGGGAGCGAGACGCCGCTGATGCTGCTGCGCAACGGCAGTCACACCCGCGTGGTGATCGTTACTCTGGCCGAGACGACGCCGGTTCAGGAGGCGGCCCAGCTTCAGGAGGATCTGCGCCGTGCCGAGATCGAACCGTTTGCCTGGGTGATCAACGCCAGTCTGGCTGCCTCGGGCAGTGGTGATCCCACCCTGCGCCGGCGCGCCGATTCCGAGCGACAGCAGATGCAGACGATTCGGCA
>JADGBX010000296.1 GCA_015231265.1 Magnetococcales bacterium
TGTCCGGGCGAGCGCCAGCCACTTTTCTGTCCTGCCGAGACGCTCAGCCCGTTCCGGACGCCGCCCGACTGCAGAATCATATGAAAGGGTCCAAGGTCGCTTAGCATGCTCATAAGTCCGATTCCGAAGATCATAGTGTTGTACCGTGTCTCTTGTTAACCTTATCGGCAGTTGCCGGAGGAACTTGAATTCGAACGGTTATTTTGTTTGATGCATGCATTGTGCCATTGGCGGATATCAACTCTCTGTTCCGATTGAACATCGTCGTTGATCAAGCGTTTGTGGAGAATATCAACTCGTGCGTTTTTTTTGTTTTTACCCTTGATTAATTTTCAAAATGGAAGAATTTAACGGATTCTTGACGCTATTCTGACTGTCGGACGCGTAACACATGGCCCTTTTCGAGCTGTTCAGCCTGTCGTTTCTGGCGGCAACCATCCTGCCGCTCTCATCGGAGGTGCTTCTCTTTGCTCTGTTGAACGATCCAGACAATATGCCTGGAGCGTTGTGGTTGGCTGCAACGACGGGGAATGTCCTGGGAGCGTGCGTCAATTGGGGACTGGGATACTGGGGGATGCAGTTTCTCGGGAGACGCTGGTTCCCGGTGAAAAGGGAGGAGATCTCTCGGGCGGAACAGCGATTCCATAGATACGGAGCGTGGTCGCTATTGTTGGCCTGGGTGCCGGTGATCGGCGACCCTTTGACTGTGGTAGCCGGGGCGTTGCGATACTCTTTCTGGAGGTTCTTTCTGCTGGTGGGGTTGGGAAAAGGGGGGCGTTATGCTCTTCTTATCGTTTTTTTGGGAGAGTCATATTAAGCAAAGATCTCGATTTACAGGATTCACCCCCGGAAGCTCTCCTGATTCTCCAGGAACCACTGATAGGTGGTGCGAACACCTTCCTGAAGGCTGATCTTCGCCTTCCAGCCCAGGGCGTGCAGGCGGCTGCTGTTCAGCAGTTTACGCATGGTTCCGTCGGGGCGGCTGGTATCGAAGCGCAGCTCTCCGGAGAATCCCACAACCTTCTGTACCGTCTCCGCCAACTCGCGAATCGTCACATCCGAGCCGGTGCCGATGTTGAGCATCTCCGTGGTCTCATTCTGCTGCATCACGAACAGGCAGGCGTCGGCCATGTCGTCCACATGCAGGAACTCCCGACGTGGCGTGCCGGTTCCCCAGATTTCGACGGATGAGGCGTGACTCTGTTTTGCCTCGTGAAATTTGCGAATTAATGCCGGGAGAACATGGGCGTTCTCCAGATGGAAATTATCGTTGGGACCGTAGAGATTATTCGGCATCACTGTCTGGAATCGTGTGCCGTGTTGGCGGTTGTGTGAATCACACAACGAGATTCCGGCGATCTTGGCGATGGCGTAGGGTTCGTTGGTCGGCTCCAGAGGAGCTGTCAGCAGGTACTCTTCCTTGATCGGCTGCGGACACTCTTTGGGATAGATGCAGGAGCTGCCCAGAAAGAGCAGCTTCTGAACGCCAGTGCGCCAAGCGGCATCGATTACATTCGACTGGATCATCAGGTTGATGCCGATAAAATCCGCCGGATAGGTGTTGTTGGCGTGAATCCCGCCCACCTTGGCCGCTGAGAGAAAGACGTAGTCCGGCTTCTCTTCAGCAAAAAAACGCTCCACATCTGCCTGGCGTGTAAGATCCAGTTCGCTGCTGGTGCGGGTGATCAGGTTGGTAAAGCCGTCATTTTCCAGACGTCGAACAATGGCGGATCCCACCAGTCCCCGATGACCTGCCACGAATATGCGTGCGTTTGTGTCCATGATCGTCTCTTCCTCGTCAAGCGTCTGTTCCGTTACTCATGGAAATTAAACGCTTTATACCCTTTTTTCAGACAGAGAACGTCTCGCTCGACATTTTCGAGATCGCTGCTGATCATGTCGGAGACCATTTGTTGAAAGCTGATGCGTGGTTCCCAGCCGAGGGCTTCGCGGGCTTTGGTGGCATCTCCGAGCAGGGTGCTTACTTCGGTGGGGCGGAAGTATCGAGGATCCACGCGAACAATCGTTGAGCCCTTTCGCACCACATCATCTTCCGAATGGGCCACCACGCCGACCTCATCCACGCCCTCGCCGTGCCAACGAATGGCGATTCCCAACTCCCGAGCCGAGATGTTGACGAAGTCGCGCACCGTATGCTGTTCGCCTGTTGCGATCACGTAGTCGTCGGCGGTCTCCTGTTGCAGCATCAACCACATCATCTCCACGTAGTCGCGGGCGTGTCCCCAGTCGCGTTTGGCGTTGAGGTTGCCCAGATGCAGTGTATCCTGAAGCCCCAGCTTGATGCGCGACAGTGCGCGGGTGATCTTGCGGGTGACGAAGGTTTCGCCACGCAGAGGGGATTCGTGATTGAACAGAATCCCGTTGCAGGCGTAGAGATCATACGCCTCGCGATAGTTGATCGTGATCCAGTAGGAGTAGAGCTTGGCCACCGCATAGGGCGAACGGGGATAGAAGGGGGTTTTCTCGGTTTGGGGGGATTCCACTACCTTGCCGTACAGCTCCGATGTCGATGCCTGGTAGAAACGGACCTGCTTTTCCAGCCCGAGAATCCGAATCGCCTCCAGCAGTCGCAGCGTGCCCAGTGCAACGCTGTTGGCGGTATACTCCGGCATCTCGAACGACACTGCCACGTGGCTCTGAGCTGCCAGATTGTAGATTTCGTCGGGTTTGACCTGCTGGACGATCCGGGTCAAATTGGTCGCATCGGTCATATCGCCGTAGTGGAGAATGAACCGCCGATCCATCTCATGCGGACCCTGGTAGAGGTGGTCGATTCGATCGGTGTTGAAGCTCGACGAGCGACGTTTGACGCCGTGTACCTCGTACCCCTTCTCCAGAAGGAATTCGGCAAGGTAAGCGCCATCCTGCCCGGTGATGCCGGTGATCAGAGCCCGTTTGGTCATGATGTGTGGTTCCCGTGCAGAGGGGGGTGCCCGCCCATCGATCCGTATCGCCGCTGGACGTACCAGTAAAAAACAAGCAACCTAGCACGCCGGATGTGGACCCGGCAAGCTGAACTCTTCATCACCAGGAGTCTTCATGACCCAGTTCGATACCCTGCTGATCGCTTCTGATCAGGACCATGTTGACCGGGAACGGCAGAAGGCCAAAGCCCTGAAACGAACCCCTTGGTGGAAAAACCAGAAGGGTCGCGGCTCCTGCCACTACTGTCGGAAACGTTTTCATCCCTCCGAATTGACTCTGGATCATGTTCAGCCGCTGATCCGCGGAGGCAAGACCTCCAAGTCCAACTGCGTCCCTGCGTGCATGGAGTGTAACACCATGAAAAGGAATCTCCCGGCAGAGGATTGGAAGGCGCTGTTGGAACGGGAGTTGACATGCCAACACGCCCTAAAAGAACCTACTATTGATCTCTCTTAGGAGTTGCACGGTTGCTCTCTGACAGAGCATCGATCCCTAAAGGCGAACTGGGTTTTTTGTGTATATATAGTCTTTCCAATCCAGAAGTGGGACTGGGCTCAAACCATTTGACTCAATCACGAACCTGTTTGAAATCAACAGGTTGCGAGAACCGAGCGATGTGTGTAACTTATTGAAATACAACAGCTTCCACAATTCATCAAACGATATGAGCCCAGTCCCATACTGCTGGAATTCCGAAAAGTCTGGGTGAATGTTGGTTATTGGACGCATATAGATCATAACGCCTTCACGCAGCTTTCCGGTAGGCATCGGTGCCGCTT
>JADGBX010000297.1 GCA_015231265.1 Magnetococcales bacterium
CGCCCTAGAGTGGAAAGCGTCAATGAGTGGAAAACAGTATTGCTCCTGGGGAGGGTATCCCGTTGCCGTCGATCAGAGGGGAGTTCGCATTGACTGGCGTCACGAAGCGCTGCCTCTGGATCAGCTCAACCCCGGTGAAACTGCCCTCCCCTTCGGTCAGGGTCGTAGCTATGGTGATGCGTGTCTGAACGACGGTGGCCTGCTCTTTGATATGCGCCATCTGAATCGATTCATCGCCTTTGATCAGGAAAACGGAATTATCACCTGTGAGGCAGGGGTTCTCATCTCCGAGATTCTGGACGTTGTGGTGCCCAAAGGGTGGTTTCCCACTGTGACTCCTGGAACCAAATTGGTGACGGTGGGTGGGGCAATCGCCAACGATGTACATGGAAAGAACCACCATCGTGCAGGCTCATTCGGACACCATGTGCGACGTTTTGAACTGGTACGTTCTGATGGTGAACGGATGATCTGTTCCCCGAATGAGAATTCAGAGTGGTTTCGGGCTACCATTGGTGGATTGGGGTTGACCGGGGTGATTCTCTGGGCAGAACTGCAACTCAGGCCGATTGTGAATCCCTGGTTCGATTCGGAGACCATACGCTACGATGATCTGGCCGGTTTCTTTGCCCTTTCCGCCGAGTCGGACAGTGATTACGAGTACACACTCTCCTGGCTCGATTGTGCGGCAACCGGGAAGAGTCTGGGGCGTGGTCACTTCATGCGGGGCAACCACAATGCAGAGAGTTCCAGCCAGGGACCAAACGCGCCCGGTAAGCGGAAGAGTGTTGCCATCACACCGCCTTTCCCTTTGGTCAATCGTCTCACATTGAAGGTGTTCAATTTTCTCTATTACACTCGCCAGCTCTCCCGTTCCAAGAAGAGGTTGGAGCATTTTGACACCTTCTTCTATCCCCTGGATGCGATCAACAACTGGAATCGAATCTATGGACGTAAAGGATTTCTCCAGTACCAGTGCGTTCTGCCAACGGATCAGGCCGAGGGCGCGAGTCGAGAGATACTGGAACGGGTGTCGGCCTCACGCAGCGGTTCTTTCCTTGCAGTGATGAAGATGTTTGGTGATCACCCACCGGCTGGTTTGCTCACCTTCCCACGTAAAGGGTGCACGCTCTCTTTGGATTTCCCCTTCCGTGGCCGGGAGACGCTGGATCTTCTCGATTCCCTCGATACTATCGTTGTCCAAGTGGGAGGAGCCATCTACCCGGCGAAAGATGCCCGAATGGCTCCCGAGAGTTTTGCGCAGTTCTTTCCCAATTTGGACCAATTCAGATCCTTTGTCGATCCGGCACTCTCCTCCAGTCTCTGGCGCCGCTTGGGTGGTCCCGCAACTGACCAGACGTCCAGCGGCGAAGGAGGTGGATCATGATGCGGAATGTTCTGATACTGGGGGCGACATCTTCAGTTGCACAGGCGACAGCCCGTATCTATGCGCGTGATGGCCATCGACTCCATCTGGTGGCTCGCAATGCACAACGGCTTGATGCGGTTGCCGAAGATATGCGGGTGTTGGGTGCATCCGTGGTCAAGACCACACTTCAGGATCTCAACGTAACCGAATCCCACAGTCGCCTGTTCAGTGACGTGGAGAAAGAGTTGGGGCCTGTTGATCATGCTCTCATCTTCCACGGGACTCTTGCTGATCAAAAGGCGTGTGAAGCGGATTTTTCTCACGCTCTTCGTGAACTTGAAACCAACGCCTTGAGCACCCTCTCTCTCCTGACACATCTGGCCAATGACATGGAGAAGCGTGGAGAGGGGATTATCGCCGTTGTCACATCGGTGGCTGGAGATCGTGGGCGGCAGAGCAACTACGTCTATGGAGCGGCGAAATCCACCGTAAACACCTTTTTGGAGGGTTTGCGTAATCGTCTGTTCAAATCAGGTGTGCGTGTGATCACGGTCAAACCGGGCTTCATTGATACACCCATGACGTCCGATTTTCCGAAAGGGCCGCTCTGGGCAACGCCTGATACTATTGCACGGGGTATCCTCAAAGCGGTCAACGGCAGTAAGGATGTGATTTACCTGCCTGGGTTCTGGAGAGTGATCATGTTGATCATTCGTCACGTTCCGGAGGTGATCTTCAAACGCCTCTCTCTATAGCGGAAGATGGCAGGCAATAGTACCGATGGAATCGTCTCTGGCGAGGGTGTTCAGACGAGTGTCTTTTTATTTCTGCCGCTGATCGATACCGTGATCGATACCGGCAAGATCAAAGATGGATCGCCTTCCCCGTGACCAGGAGCGCAGCCTCTTTGAGAGTTTCAGCGAGGCTGGGGTGAGAGACGATCGTTTCTGCAAGCTGACGGGAGGTCATTTTTGAACGGATCGCCACTGTTGCGGAGGCGATCAGTTCCGACGCTTCCCGACCCAAAATCTGCACACCGAGGATCTCATCACTCTCAGCATCGGCAACGATTCTGATGATTCCATCGGCATCTGCCGCAGTCTGAGCCCGACCGCTTGCCAGAAGGGGGAATTGACCGGTGTTGACTGCCCTTCCCAGTGCTTTGGCGTCACTCTCCGTCATTCCTACCATGGCGATCTCCGGTTGACAGTAGACAACGGACGGAATCAGATCATGGTCGATTCGACTCTCCTTGCCAGCCATACGTTCCACCGCCACGATAGCTTCTTCAGACGCTTTGTGGGCCAGCATGGGACCAGGTGTTATATCGCCGATGGAGTAGATTCCGGGAAGTGATGTCTGGAAGTCATCGTCCACGATAACTCGACCTGAGGGGTCGCAGGCGATACCAAGCTGTCTGAGACCGCTCTCCTCCAGGTTCGGTTTACGGCCCACCGAGACCAGTACTTTGTCTCCTGAATATTCCGTGCGCTCACCCTTGTCGTTTTCACACCATACCATCACCTTATCGCTCTCCGCCTCGACCCGGCTTTCAATAAGACGTTGCCCGGTCGCAAAGACCAAGCCCTGTTTACGAAACAGGCGTTTGGCATTGCGGATGAGGACCGGATCGACACCGGGAAGGATCTCCGGCAGGGCTTCGATAATCGTTACATCGGCACCAAGGCGGCGCCAAATGGTGGCCATCTCCAGGCCGATAACGCCCGCGCCGATGACGATCAGGTGTTTTGGGACCCGATCCAGCGTTAACGCTGTTGAGGAGTCGATAATGTGACCACCATCAAAAGGAGCCATGGGTAGGTCGATGGAGCGACTGCCCGTTGCGACCAGAATGCGGGCGCTCTCCTCCTCACGAACTGAACCGTCGGATTCGGAAATTTGAATCTTGCCGGATTCGAGAATACGGGCCGTTCCGGTGAGGTGCGTGACACCATTGCGTTTGAAGAGACCCTGAATACCCTTGGAGAGCCGATCCACGACGCCTTGTTTTCGCTGCATCATTGCAGCAAGGTCCAGTGAGGGTTCCGGGACGACGACGCCATGGAGTGTGGCTGCGTCACGAACGTTGGCAAAGAATCGGCTGGACTCCAGTAGCGCTTTTGATGGAATGCAGCCCCGGTGTAGACAGGTGCCTCCCGGCAGAGGATTACGATCGATGCAGAGAGTCCGTAACCCCAACTGGCTTGCACGAATTGCCGCCACGTAGCCTCCCGGACCTGCACCGAGAACGATAAGATCCCATCGCTTGTCAGACATGTGCCCTCTTCTCACTCAATACCATAACGAACGACCTTCACGAAACCAGAAGAACCCTACTATGAACCTGCCCATA
>JADGBX010000298.1 GCA_015231265.1 Magnetococcales bacterium
CATCGCTCAGAATGCCTCAATCTGGTCGTCATCAAAGAAGAACTCATTACCATCAACGGAAAAGGCATCCGCTTCGATATCCATCTCAACTTCGGGGATGGCGATGGTGAAAGTGCACCCCTGATCCTTGTTACAGTCGACGGAGATGCTCCCTTCCATGAGGTCCAGCAACCCCTTGGTAATACTCAATCCCAATCCGTGCCCTTTATGGCTTTTGCGTACACCGGTATCCATCTGGACGAAACGGTCGAACATACGGCTGATCTTACTGGAATCAACACCGTGACCGGTATCCGTCACCTGTATCTGAAGGGTGTCGCCACTCTTTCTGGCATTGATGACGATCTTGCCCTCTTCGACATTGAACTCGATGGCGTTGGAAAGCAGGTTGATGAAGATCAATCCCAGCTTTTCAGGATCAGTCTTGATCAGAAGACCCGAGGCGGCTTCATCATCTTCAAAACCAAACATTCCATCATCGGCAGCGTCTTCCGTTTCACCCGAGGGCTCTTCAACAGCATCAGGATCGACCTCGGGCTCTTCCACGTTCACTTCAATAGTGAGTTTCTTCTCTTCGATCAGATGTTTGAATGAGTCGATACCGTCGTTGATCATATTACCGACATTGAGAATCGAGATCTGCAGATCTGTCTCTCCTGACTCTACCTCCGCCGCGCTGAAGATATTGCGTAGCTGGAAATCGAGACTGAACGCCTCGGCATGAATCATCTCAGCAAGAGGTGGCACCATCTCAGGGTTATCTCCGCCCATGCTCTTAATCTGTTGCGCCAGACCGAGAATTGAGGTCAACGGATTGTTGATCTCATTCTTCATGTGGGAAACGAAGTTGCTTTTAACCTGTTCCGACGCCTCAAGCTTCTTATTGACGGCTTCCAACTTTCTGGTCACCATTTTGACGTCGTAGAGCGCCTGTTTAGTCTGGTCAAACCGCTTCTTCAACTCTTCGATCAGAGCATCGTCGCTGATGGTGAGTCCTTCGTTCGCCATGGCCCTTCCCCTGTGCTGCACTGCGATATGAAGTGTACCGGACACTTGATAATTCTGTTTTTCAACATTTCTGGATAACCGGCTCAGTGTACTGTATCGCGATGCGATGAACCATAACCGATTTCCTGACGCATCCCCACTTTAGCGACCGCTCCCACCTCACACTCCTCTCCTGAAGCAGCAAACGCCATGCAGCAGAAGAGTGATTGATGTATGATCGGGCGACAAAGAAAAAGTTTCAGCAAGAATGTTGATGCTCTGGTATCAACAGGACGCAGAGCCATGTGAGGAAAGTAGCAACCTCCGTGTCCCACGTCCAACGACAAATGCAATGAATGGACCATGCAACCATGATCGAAGATATCCGGAAAAACCTCGACGCCATCAAGGAGAAGCTCGTTCTCCTGAGGGGGCATCTTTGACTATGATCAAGGAAAACGACGCCTTGACGAGTTAAACGCGCTGAGTGCCGACCCCGACCTCTGGAGCAATCCGGACCGGGCCAAGGACGTGATGCGTGAAAAAGATCTGCTGGAAAAAACAATCGGTGAGTGGGACGAGTTGAACGCCGATACCGGCGATGCCGGAGATCTTCTGGAACTGGCTCTGGAAGAGGCCGACGACGACGTTACCAAAGACCTGCTGGAGCAGACATCCGGCATGTTGGAGCGTGTCGAGGCGCTGGAGCTTCAGCGCATGCTCTCCGGTGATGCAGACATCAACAATGCTTTCTTCGAGATTCACCCCGGTGCCGGTGGTACCGAGTCCCAGGACTGGGCGGAAATGCTGCTGCGCATGTATCTGCGTTGGTGTGACAGTCACGGCTACAAAACGGAACTGGTTGAGTATCAAGCAGGAGATGAAGCGGGCTGCAAGTCGGCAACGGTACGCGTCGAGGGTGAATTCGCCTACGGTTATCTCAAGACCGAGAGCGGCGTGCATCGGCTGGTCCGCATCAGTCCGTTCGACTCCTCTGCCCGACGCCACACCTCCTTCACATCGGTCTACATCTATCCGGAGATCGATGACGCCATCGATATCGACGTCAACAAAGCCGATCTGCGTATCGACACCTATCGCGCTTCAGGCGCTGGTGGGCAGCACGTCAACAAAACGGACTCCGCTATCCGCATCACCCACAATCCCACCGGGATCGTCGTTCAGTGCCAGTCGAGCCGTTCCCAACACAAAAATCGCGATGACGCCATGAAGATGCTCCGGGCTCGTCTGTTTCAGATGGAACTGGAGAAACGGGCTGAAGAAGCCCAGAGTTTGCAGGACTCAAAATCGGAGATCGGCTGGGGTCATCAGAT
Source organism: Magnetococcales bacterium (assembly GCA_015231265.1). Lineage (GTDB taxonomy): Bacteria > Pseudomonadota > Magnetococcia > Magnetococcales > JADGBX01 > JADGBX01. Next base: position 2,322 of record JADGBX010000298.1, read on the forward strand.
CCGATCCTATGTGCTGCACCCCTATCGCATGGTGAAAGATCTGCGTACTCAGGTGGAGAGCGGCAATACCGATGCAGTTCTGGATGGTGAGTTGGACCCCTTCATCCATGCGGCTCTTGCTAAACGGATCGGTGGCCTGAGCGAAGAGCAGCAGGAGTAATCACAGGCAACACCGCATTCAGCGACAACAGCGGTGCCCGACTGCGCATTCTGTGTGATGAACAGGGAAGGGGCGTGTAGAACTACGTGGCCCTTTTTACTCTTTATGCACGCACGGCAAAGTTCTCACCGATCAGGTCATCGAACTCGTGGGACGGAAGTGGCCGTCCGAAAAAGTACCCCTGCGCCATATAACAGCCGTGATCCAGCAGGAACAGCCCCTGCTCCACCGATTCAACCCCCTCACCGATCACCTCGCGATTGAGACTGCTGGCCAGGGAGATGATCGCTTCGACCAGCACCTTGGTTTCGTGATCCTGCATGGCATCCGGGATAAAGGCCCGGTCAATCTTGACACCGTTGACCGGTAGCTTCTTCAAAACGCTCAGAGAGGATTGACCGGTTCCGAAATCGTCCAGCCAGAGCCTAACTCCCTGCTTACGCAGATGTTGGAGCATAGCCATGGCCCTCTCTTCATCTTCGGAAAGAATATTCTCCGTCACTTCCAGAACCAATGCATCCGGCGGCAGCCCGGTTTCACGCAGCACCTCTTCGATGATCGAATCGGTGGAGAGTTCCCGACAGCGGGTACATGAAAGATTCATGGAGATGGTGAAGTCCCGCGTCTCCTCGCGTTCACGCCAGATTTTCGCCTGCTGACAGGCGGTGTGCATCGCCCATTCAGTCATTTTGGCGATGAGGCCGATCTCTTCCGCAACAGGGACAAAGAGACTGGGAGAGACATAACCGCGCTGTTTGTGTTTCCAGCGCAGAAGCCCTTCAGCCCCGATCAAGCGTCCATCTTTCAGATCGATAATGGGTTGATAGTGGATGATCAGCTCATCCCGCTCCAGCGCTTTGTGCAGATCCTTCTCAAGCTCCATCCGCTCCTGGGCTTCGGCGTGCATGTCCGGGGTGAAGAAGCGATAAGCGTTTCGGCCATCGGTTTTGGCCCGATACATGGCGCTGTCGGCGTTCTTGAGCAGATCCTCAAGATTATCGGCATCATCGGGATAAACGGTCACTCCTACTGAACCGGAGATGTACACCTCCTGTCCTTCAAGAACGAACGACCGGGCCAATTGATCCAACACCTCCTTGGCGACACGTTCCGCATGGGGCCCACGCGCCATGTCGGGCAGAATCACCGTGAACTCATCCCCACCAAGACGGGCAACCGTATCCGATTGACGATGGCAGGAGATGAGACGCCGGGAAGCCTCGA
>JADGBX010000299.1 GCA_015231265.1 Magnetococcales bacterium
CCTTTTAGGGGGAAGTATGGCCACGACAACGACAACGACAACGTCATAAGAAAAGTCACAACCGTGAGGCTCTGCCTCAAACTCCGCGAGGGAACCCGTCCCCTCGACCCCGAGATGTTTAAAGGCCACACATTAAACGGCCACGGATTTACCACCTAACGGCCAAACACTATTCATTACTGTCTTGCCTCTACCCGGGTAACGCCCTTCCACGCGTCCGGGCACGCCCCCTCCTGCCACCACGGGCCGGGATCCCCTCCCGACAACCCGCTCGGCACACCTACCTATCAGATAAGGATTGATGACCAATGAGTACCCAGATCGATACTGCTTTTGCAGAACAGTTCAGCGCCAACGTCCAACACCTTGCCCAGCAGAAAGGGTCGAAACTTCGCAAAACGGTTCGGGTGGAGAACGTCACCGGCCGCAACGCCTACTTCGACCAGCTCGGAGCCGTGGCTGCCCGGCAGCGTCCCAGCCGTCACGCCGACACCCCGCGTATGGATACGCCCCACGCCCGCCGTCGCGCCACCCTGATCGACTATGACTGGGCGGATCTGATTGATAATGAAGATAAGGTGAAGATGCTCATCGACCCCAGCAGCGAGTACGTCAAGGCCGGTGGCATGGCCCTGGGACGCGCCATGGACGATGCGATCATCACCGCCGCCGATGCGGTCGCCTATACCGGTCAGACCGGCAGCACCTCCACGGCGTTCGACACCAACATGATCGTCGATGTGCAGGTGGGCGGTTCCAGCTCCGATGTGGGGCTGAACATCGCCAAACTGCGCAACGCCAAATACCTGCTCGACTCCAATGATGTGGATCCGGATCAGGACCGCTTCATCGTCGTCAACGCCATGCAGATGCAGAACCTGCTCAACGAAACCCCGTTGCAGTCGCGGGATTACAACACGGTTCAGGGCCTGGTTGAGGGCACGGTTGATCGTTACATGGGCTTCACCTTTATCCAGACCGAGCGCATCGGCGTTGATGCCAACAGCGATCATAAGGTGCTCTTCTTCGCCCGCGACGGTCTGCTGCTGGCGATCGGCAGCGAGAACAAGGGCCGCATCGAAGAGCGCGCCGATAAGAACTACGCCACCCAGGTGTTCTGCTCCATGTCCATCGGTGCTACCCGGATGGAGGAGAAGAAGGTGGGGTATATCGAGTGTGATCCCACCCTGGTGTAACACCACCGACTGCCCCACCGAACACCGTTTCCAATAGCCGATGGGGGGCGTGACCCCCCTGTTTTCACAAGGATGAAAAGACCATGGCCGTAACCACACAAAACAGTACCGAATACGCCGCTCTCCTCGCTGGCTCCACCCAGGAGACCACCGCCTACGGAGGCCGTTTGCGCTTCATGAGCATCACCTTTGCCCAGTCGGGAGCGGGCGATGCCAACTCTCTGGTAATGCTCGGCAAGCTCCCCCCTGGCCGCATCAAGCTGGTGGGACCGCTCTCCTTCCTGCGCGTCGGCGCTCTGGGGGCGGGACGCACTCTGGATGTGGGCTGGAGCGCCTACACCGACGTCAGCGGCAGCGCCGTCTCCGCCGATGAAGATGGCTTGGATGACGGCATCGACGTCTCCGCCGCCGCCACCATGAACCTGGGCAGCGCCACCGCCACCACCAGCGGTGACTGCTATGAGTTCACCTCCCGCGATGGTGTGGTTCTTCAGGCCACCGTCAAGGGGGGAACCATTCCCGACACCACCGCCCTGGAAGGCTTTGTCGCCTACGTCGCCGACTAACCGTCACGGCGGTTTTTCAACGGTGAGTCATCAGAGCTGAACGAGGGGGCTCCGGCCCCCTTTGTTCACAGGAGAGGGAGAACACTGGCGTGCTTGAAGAAGGGAGGACTCAACACCATCGGCGAGGAAAGGGGCCACGCAGCGGTGGTTGATGGCGGAAAAGAAAAAACGGCCCTCTGAAGGACCGTTTTTTACTGGGCGTCTATCCAATCCGGCTGTTCTCGGACCTTACTCTCAGAAGGTGAACTCACCCGGAGCAAAAATGATGGTTTCTGTTTTTGCATCAGCGGAATGATCACTGAGATCATCAACAATGTACAATTCAACAGATCCATCCGGGTGGGCAGTTAAATAGGTTCCGCTCGTGTCCTCTTCGGCCGCAAAGCGTACAGGTACAAAAGGAATAGTGGCTGCTTGGTCCAAAGCACCTTGGAGGTTTGCTTTCGCAAAATCTATCACATCTTCATCTGAAAAATAGAAGTCAATAACCTCGTTGAGATCTTGCGGTTCAGCAGGTTCGTCGCCACCCCCAGCATCCGCCACTGTCTCCACTTCGCTGCCGGTGGTCTGGTTGACGCCAGCCAGTTCAAAAGCGACGGAGATGTTCTCCTGACTGAAGTCGATTCTACGCGCTGACTCGAAGCCGTTCTCAATCACTCCTTGCAGCTCCTCCAGCGCATCCACCCGCATCTCCGAAGAGAGGGCGAACACCACTGTCACCATACCCTCGGCATAGGTAGCGCTCTGACGGGTAATGGTGCCGCCGCCGAAGTTGTAGGGGTCGGAGTTGAGCCCGCCCGTGGTACCGAATCCGGAGAGGCCGGTGTTCTGGTAGCGCTGAATCGCCGATTGTGTCCAGGGGTTGATGAACTGCTGATACGCCTTGAACGCCTCACCGCTGCGCATGGTGTTGCGACCCACGGCAACCGCGGAGACCACCATGCCGATGATCACGATGCCGATGGCGAGTTCAAGCAGAGAGAAGCCACGGTCAGATCTCTTAAAAAGATGTGATTTCATGATTGCGTTCCATATAGATTGTAAGAATGAGATTCTGACTTTTGGTATACATCACTTGAACAGATTTGACAACTCTACCCAACACTTTTTTTTATGCCAAAATATTCCATAGATGGATCAATGTTGAAAAGTCCCACTATCTCTGTATGGGATCAATGGCGTGTATGAGAGATCTTAATGAGGGGAAGGGGTGGGGATTAGTGCCCTCACTGCGGCCTTGAGTATGCACGGGAATCCAATGCATATGGGTGTATCGCTGGTTCCTGGATGTGTGACGCTACTCTCCGTCCAGGGTTTCGCATTTTCCCTTAATTGGCAGATGATGCAGTGTGTTTGTGAAATAGTATCTGTAGAGAATCAAAGGGTCGGACAGATCGTTGGTGGTTTTTACAGCCCCAAGAACAGAGACTATCTGACGGTGTTTGTAATACCTTAAACAGTGTGTATTGAAGCATTTTCTTCCTCGTGTCACACACTTGGTCTTCTCGTTTACAACAGGCAGATGATCGAACCACGAGTCGACGATATCAACAGGCTGACCCGCAGCACGCAGCTCTTCGAGCTTATCATGAAGTACCGATTTAATATGAAGCACGAATCGCTGGTCGTTCTTACACACCCTGTCCACACGATCCTCCTATACGCCTGTTAAACATGTAGTCATTCCATGTTTATCACGTGTAGGTTTACAAACGACTTACAGAACCGTTTTTTTGGCGATAGTGGGTGTGTGCTGTTTTAGGTCCGGCTTTTTTTGGCGACGGAGAGTGTGTGCTGTTTTAGGTTCTGTGCCACTCACACTCTCCTTTGTGGAGCCTGATATTCGGCGCCATCTCCGTGCTCTCCCTCTTATAAATGATACGTCACCATCAAAACCATCGGCTAAGGTGGAGGGTATATATTTCAAAAAGAAATATAT
>JADGBX010000029.1 GCA_015231265.1 Magnetococcales bacterium
AGCCACCAACCCCAAAGCCAAACGCTGTGAGATCCGCTTCCCAGATCCCACTGCCAACGGTTACATGGCCTTCGCCGCTCTGCTGATGGCGGGTATCGACGGTATCGAGAACAAGATCGATCCCGGCGCTCCCATGGACAAAAACCTCTATGACCTGCCCGCCGAAGAGCTGAAAGACATCCCCACCGTCTGCGGCTCCCTGCGTGAAGCTCTTGAGGCCCTGGACAAGGATCGTGAATACCTCAAAAAAGGCGACGTCTTCAGTGATGACCTGATCGACGCCTGGATCGATCTGAAGATGGAAGACGTTCACACCGTCGAGCACATGCCGCACCCGGCTGAATTCATGCTCTACTACTCGGTCTAAATCACACCTCGGTCGGGGGAACTGATTCGAGTCGAAGAGTTGCTCTCCGATTCGAATGAAAGACGCTCCCCCACCGAATTGTGTTCTGAACGCAAAGAAGCCGCTGAAATATCCTTTCAGCGGCTTCTTTTGTCTCAACATAACGCTATTGGACGAATCAGAGAGGATCTAGAATCCACTGAGAACAGCGGCTGAAAAGAGGGGAATCAGCTCCCTGAGATGTTCTGAAATGCTGTTCTCTTTTTTCGCTCGGGTCTTACCCAACCCGTTCCATTGCAGCGGTCACAAGGGTACCAGCAGCAATCTCCCTGGCTACAGGTTGCGCAGGCGTTGGACCCCTTGAACACTCGACCGGCCCCGTAACAGACCGGGCACCGCTCTCCCTTTTTTCTCTGGCGCATCGACCTTTTCCAAAACTGTATGTTTATTCCTGCTGATGATCTTACGGAAGCACTTCCGACCATCAAAGATCTCTGAATCCGGAGCATAGCACATGCGTTTGAGGAATCACCCGACTTCATCAAGAAATCCACCCAATACCGACCCACAGTCACCTTTACGACCCTGCTATAGGGAGAGAGTAGTTCCACAGAGGTTGAATATCATATAAAATGGTCGGCACATCAGTCGGGTTCCCAACGATAAACAACACGCATTGATTCTGAAACCCTGCTGAAATCACCAGATCTTACAATCATCAAGAGCGACAATAATGGGCTCGGATAGATCACACGAAAAAGCACCACTGATCCTCATCGTCGATGACTCGAACTCTTTTCGTTCCCTGCTCGGAAAAACACTGGAGAACGAAGGGTATCGAACACTTGAGGCTGAAGATGGCAAACAGGCAGTTAAGCTGTTTTTGAAGAAGCACCCCGACCTGATATTGATGGACGCCTCCATGCCGGTGGTGGACGGCTTTCGTGCCTGTGCAGAGATCAACAAGTACCCTCAAGGCAAGCTGACACCGGTGATCATGGTCACTGGCTCCGACGAGGCCGAATACGTCGATAAAGCCTTCGCGGCTGGTGCCCACGAATATGTGCGCAAACCGGTTCATCTTCCCATTCTAATCCACCGCATCCGTCTGGTGATCGAACGCAAACGAACCATGGAAGCGTTGGAAGATCAGAAAACACGCCTCCACTCCATTCTGGATACTGCGGCTGAAGGGGTCATCGTCATTGATGACAAAGGCCGAATCGAATCGGTCAATCGAGCAGCCCAGCGGATTTTCAACTATACGGAAGCTGAAACCCTCAACCAGCACTTTGCATTTCTTCTCAACGCACCGAACCGCGACCAGAATGAGCAGTTTATCAAGAAGCTTCTCAAAAAAAAGAAGAAAACCTCGGGCTCCGTCAGTACCACGCTTGAGTTGGAAGCGGTACGAAAAGGCGGCGAGACCTTTCCCATCAAGTTGTCGGTAAGCGCGGTGCGATTGGCTAACGATCAGCTCATGCTTACCGGCATCGTTCGGGATATTACCGAACGGAAAAAAGCGGAACAGCTTATCCACTACCAAGCCAATTTCGATGCCCTCACCGATCTTCCCAACCGCCCCAATTTCATGCGCACCTTGGAGAAAAACCTTCAAGAGGCGAAACGGAACGGCGAGAAACTCGGCTTGATCTTCATCGATCTGGATCGTTTCAAATGGGTGAATGACAGTTTGGGTCACCCCGAAGGGGATGTTCTGCTGCAAGAGTCCGGTGCGCGTATCCGGGCCATTGTCGGTCAACAGGGGTTTGCGGCCCGACTGGGAGGAGACGAGTTCACGGCCATTGTTCGCTCCCTGAAGAGCAAGGAGACCGCGATTAAGTATATCAACAGAATCCTTGATGTTCTCAATGAACCATTCATCCTCGGAGGCAAGGAGGTGTTCATCTCGGGATCTATAGGCATGGCCATCTTCCCTCAGGATGCCGAAGACATGGAGAACCTGCTCAAGCGCTCCGATGAAGCGATGTACAGCTCCAAAAAGGCGGGACGAAACGCGTGGCACCTCTGCTCCGGTGAGCACCAGATTCGCGAAAAGCGATACTGATCTCCACCCTCCCCTTCTTCAAGATACTCAGACATCCTCATAAAAAAAAACGACGCACATTCATATGTGCGTCGCTATGAGACCCTTATGAATTCTAAGGGCGATGACAGGGGGAAACTGAATAGTCCGTTTACGTGGTCTTTCAAACCACCCTGTTCCTTAACCGGTCAGCACGTTCAGTGCGTGAAGGTACCCCGTGTCACCGCCCTGTATAATCAGATCGTTCACGATATGTGATTGATCTCGACAGTGACATGGTCCAATCCCGGCAATCCTTGTAAAGAGGCGCGTATCTGTTCCGGAGAGAGCTGCGTATTGGAGACCAGGGCGATGATGCAGGCCCAACTGGACGGTCCGACTCTCCACACGTGCAGATCACTGATTCCGGTAACACCCTGCTTTTTGATACGTTCCGTCAACGCCTTCTGGATACGCGTCGTATCCTCAGCATCCAGAAGAGAGTGACTTGTCTGCTTGAGCAGTCCGGCTGCCCAGACGGCAATCACTACCGAGCCGACGATACCCATGGCCGGATCCATCCAAACCCAACCCCAGTAGTATCCACAGATCAGAGCAACGATGGCTGTCACCGATGTCAGAGCATCGGCAATGACATGCATATACGCCGCCTTGAGGTTATGGTCCTGGTGGCCACCATCCAGGGACTCTTCCGCTTTGTGGTGGTGATGGTTGTGGTGATGACTGTGGTGGCCACCCTCTTCTCCGCTTTGTGCGAGGAGAAACGCACTGGCCACATTCACAACCAAACCAATCACGGCAACCATGATGGCCATCTTGAACTCAACCTCGACCGGAGAGATCAACCGATCAATCGACTCGACAGCCATTAATAACGATACGATGGCCAACGAGATCGCACTGGCGAATCCACCAAGAGCGTTAACTTTGCCTGTACCGAAGGTGAATGTCGGGTTTTGCGCGTGCTTTCTGGCAAAAGAGTAGGCGAAAACCGAGATACTCAACGCTGCGGCATGGGTACTCATGTGCCATCCATCCGCCAGAAGCGCCATGGAGCCGGAGATAAAGCCCGCCGTCAGCTCTACCACCATCGTAATCAGAGTCAGATAGACAACGAGTAGCGTCCGTTGCTCACTCTTCTGTTTCGCATCCAACCCAAAGGTGTGATCGTGTTGATACTCCTTCGCTATAGCATCCATCTTCTTCCCCATCTTCACTAGTATGGAACAGTCGTTCAGTGGGGAGTGTGGCTATGCTTCTCTCTCCCCATTCAGACATGCAGAGTGTGATATACTGCTTATCTATGACGGGGTATTGTAAATAAGAATCAGTCGTATTTCAACCCTTCTCCATATCCGCTCTCAGAGGCGTTAATCTGTCTTTAAGAGCATCTTGAAAAGGAGGGTATCACAACCGGTATTAACCGTTGCTGAAGACGTTGTTAAGGTTTTGTTAAGGTAGAATGGTGGTGTGACTGATTCGAACCAAAAACACCAATCCATGACGTCACACCAACTGTTTACAAGCAAGCCAACGGATTTGCGATTCCTTTTTAAAATAATGTTTTTATTGAATATTATCTGATCAGGAGAGGGCTTTGAGAATCCTGGTGGTCGAAGATGACAGGGAGTTATCCCGTCAGGTAGCCGATCTTTTTCGTGACGCTGAATACATCGTTGATGTCGCCAGAGATGGCGAAGAGGGAGAGTATTTGGGCCTAGAAGAGGCATATGATGCTGTTGTTCTAGATCTGGGACTACCGAGAATCGACGGACTCTCAATCCTCAGGCGCTGGCGTCGTGATGGCCGGGTGATGCCCGTCCTGATTCTCTCTGCCAGAAATACCTGGCGTGACAAGGTCTCCGGTCTGCGCGAAGGGGCCGACGACTACCTTTCCAAACCGTTTGAACTGGAAGAGCTCCTGGTCAGGATCGAAGCGCTCATCCGCCGTTCAGCCGGCCATGCCGAAGCGGAGATTCGCTGTGGTGATCTGGTGTGGAACAGCCGTGATGGCATCCTCACTCTCAATGGTAAACGCATCCATCTGACACCCACTGAAGCACGCATGGGCCGCTACCTCATTCACCACGCTGGCCGTATTCTCTCCAAAGGGGAGCTGACGGAACACATCTACGGAACCGATCACGACCCGGACTCCAACACTCTGGAGGTGATGATCAACCGTCTGCGTCAGAAACTGGGGCGCAATCGAATCGAAACCCTCAGAGGACGCGGCTACCGTTTGGTGGACCCGAAGCAGAACGATGCCGTTACCTGATCCCCTCCTCCGATTTCGCCAGACCGTCACCGCTGGGAACAGTCTCACGCGTCGTCTGATGTTCACGACCCTGGCCTGGGTTATCGTGACGCTTTCCACTGCCAGCATCCTGCTGGTCCACATCTATTTCAATCAGGTTACTGAGGAGTTTGATCGTATTCTTGAGGATCACCTGATGGAACTGATCGCCGTCACCACCCCCCATGCCGATGGCTCCATCACCGTCTCCTGGCAACCGATCTTTCCTCCCTTCAACAGTGAAGGCAGCCCCTGGTTCTGGCAGATCCGTCACAACGAGACCATTGTCGCAGGATCAGAGACACTCGGGGCCATCAATCCAGCTCTGCTCAATGAGAAGGAGAGCTCAACCCCGCACGGATTCGTTGTAGAGTTCAATACTCCTGATGGCGTGTATCTGAGAGCCATGAGCTATAAACCTACCCTCCTTCCCCATGATGGAAACTACCACTTCATCGTCGCAGGACCAGTTGATGAAATTGCATCCAAAACCGATGCGCTTGCCGTCACCATGGGCTCGACATTCGGGCTTCTTGCCTTGGGGTTGTTGATTCTGGTGCCTCTTCAGATCCAGTATGGACTCAATCCACTGGGACGACTTCAGGAGAGAATGGTCAGAATTCGGGAGGGGAAAAGCAATACGCTTGAGGGCACCTTTCCTATCGAAGTGCAACCGCTTGTAGATGAGTTGAATCGACTGATTGAATACAACCGATCACTGGTGATCCGTGCACGTAAGGAGTCGGGAGATCTGGCCCACGCTCTGAAAGGGCCGATTGCTGTCATGCGAAACTGCTCGACACGGGTTGAAAACGACGCTCTGCGTGACGCCCTGAAACTTGAGATTCACCACATCACCGATACCATCGAACATCGCCTTGTCCGGGCTCGCCGCACCGGTTCGCTGCATCTCTTGGGAGCTCGGACCGAGCTTGATCAGGTTGCGGATGATCTTCTTTTTACAATGGAGAAACTCTTTGCCCATAAACGCCTCTCCATCTCCGGAGAGGGGTTTGCCGACTATGCCTTGCGCTGTGAGCCGGAAGAGATTGAGGAGATACTCGGCAATCTACTGGACAACGCCTGCAAATGGGCAACCAGTACCGTTGCCATTAGTTGTGGCAAGGATCCAGAAGGACTGTGGATTCTTGTGGAGGATGACGGACCCGGAATTCCACCCTCGGAGTGGGAGACGGTCTGCACCCGCGGCCGGAGGTTGGATGAGACCACACCCGGCAGTGGACTTGGCCTTGATATCGTCAAGAATCTGATCGACTCATACGGGGGGGCACTTACACTCGAGCATCCGGGAATGGGCGGCACCAGCATTCTGGTCCGCTTACCTGCTACCCTGATTATTCTGTGATTGAATAGTCGTCAGTAGTGTGAGGTGTGACAAGCATGTGCAGAAGGGAATAAGCGCGGCCAGCACTGAACAGAATCAGTCAGCTAACGTCGACTGATTCTGCCATATGTTGGGTCTCGCAACACTGCTCGATTTGAATCAGGAGTGGACTTCTACCTGGGGTTTCTGCTCTTTTTCGCGATACTTGTCACCCTTGAGGAGACGGAGAAACTCTGAGGGTGCGCTCTTGCGTTTGGGAATCAGGCTGAAGTGGCCTTTTGTGCAGAGACGGCAGAAGTCGGTCATGAGGTTGGCATCCAGCTTGTTACGCTTGCTGGGATCCTTTAAAGCCCGGTACGCTTCATTCACCTCTTTGAAGCGATCGACGCTGGCCTCTTCCTTGTTGTGGTCAGGATGGCAATCCCACGCCAAGGTGTGAAACGCTTTCTTAACGCCGGTCTCCGTCGTATTGGCAGGAACACCGAGGATGCTGTAATAATCCTTGAAATTTTTTGAGATTTTTTTCGCCATGATCATTCCCCTGGGCGATTTGCACTTTCCCTGGTCCACTTAAACACTCGACACGGCCCTCCCCAGAGCCGAGTCGGATATTCAGCGGGAGATTGTCCGTATCTGGGTGTGTAGTTTGTCACAATCAAAAAAAATGAAGGTTACTCTGCAACAAAGAACGACACCCTTTTCCAACGTTCCTTATAGATAACACATATAAAAATATCAAATATCACAAGGTGTTTCAATGGATCATCGCTGGCGGGTTCAATTATGACAATTCTGTGAAGTTAAGAAGAATTCTACATGAAAGCCGCGAGACGCAAAGGAGTTCTTGACAGAGGGGAGCTTCTATGAAATGCAGTAATTCATTGATTTTTATAGTTATTTTATGCGTTTATCCAACCACAAAAAGGACTTGGGCAGCAGAGATATACTGACAAAAACAGACATTAACACCTGTAGAAATGCAACAATCACCGCTATCAAACGGAAACGTCGTGACAGGATATGCTGCTCGGATTGGTTAGGGAGTATCCTCAATGAGAACGAAATCAGCGTTTGCGACTGAAAATGCAGCAGGCAAGGCGTGAGGAGCGCGGTATGGCACGGCTCAATGAGCGACGAACAACGCAGCATCGTGCAATTTCAGGCCAAACCCGAAGGGCTGACGGCACGCCAGCGCAGTTTCGGGCTCATTGAGGAGACGCCCTAGCTGAAGATGCCCTTGAGGGTAAAATAGAGCATCGCAGCAAGCAGCCCGCCGGCTGGCAGAGTAATGACCCAAGAGACGATGATGCCGCCGATGACTCGCAGGTCGATAGCACCGATGCCGCGGGCGAGTCCAACGCCCATTACGGCCCCAACGGCGACATGCGTAGTGGAGACCGGAAGGCCGGTTTTCGACGCGAGAACCACTGTGCATGCGGCGCCGAGAGTGGCACAAAACCCGCGGGTAGGGGTAAGTTCGGTAATTTTGGTACCGATGGTCTGCATCACCCTGTAACCCATGGTGGCGATTCCGATGACGATACCGACACCGCCCAAAATCAGGAAATTGACGTCAAGGGGCGTCATCTGGGCCACCTGTCCACCACTCTGCACAATGGAGACAACCGCTGAGAGGGGACCAACACCGTTGGCCACATCGTTGGAACCGTGCGCAAATGCCATGGCGCAGGCAGTGAAGAGCATCAGGGGTGTGAACACCTTCTCAACACTAGCGAAATAGAAGTCACGGTCCGCCTCTTCATCCACTTCCACACGGTTGATCAGAACCTTACCCACAGCCATGACCAGCAGACCGATGAGAATGGAAAGCAAAACGCTCTCCAGAGTCGTCATGTGAATATCAAGATGCTTCATTCCCTTGAACATCGTGATCAGAGAGGTGATGAATCCAACCAGAAACACATAGGCGGGTCCCCACTTCTTGGCCTGTTTGAAGGGACTCTCCGTATTGAGAATGAGGGAGCGGATACTGAGCATCAGCAGGAAGGCGATGATGCCGCCGACCAGAGGCGAGATCACCCAGGAGACGACGATTTCGGAAACCACGTTCCAGTGGACGGCATGGATACCGATCCCGGCCATGGAGAATCCCACCAGAGCGCCGACGATGGAGTGCGTCGTAGAGACGGGCCAGCCTCGTGCAGAGGCGATCATTAACCAAATAGCCGAGGCAAGTAGAGCCGCCAACATGCCGAAAACCAGAGTCTCCGGTCGATCGACGATGGTCGTGGTGTCGATGATGCCTACGCGTATGGTTTCGGTGACCGTCCCGCCTGCAAGCACAGCGCCACCAAACTCGAAGATGGCAGAGATGATGATCGCCTGTTTGACGGTAATGGCACCCGAGCCCACCGATGTTCCCATAGCGTTGGCAACATCATTGGCTCCGATGCCCCATGTCATGTACAGGCCAAAGATCATGGCCAACGTCATCAAGACTGGGCCGTATTCGGCAATGGCTTCCATATCTCAGTCTGTTCCCTCTGACGGAATTTATTGCAATCCGTACCGATGCGTCATCTAGATGGACTCTCTGTCAACGGAGAAGGGATACGTACACACGATGATGAAACTACACGCACACTGCGGAAAAGAAGTCGCAACTCGTACGCATGGATTCCAAGCTGATCACCGATTATACAAATACAGGCTTACACGCAACCCCTCACTCTGTGACTACAGTCGAAACTCATCACTGGACAAGATTGCGTCAATCTCGTCGCTTTATTAAAGAAACTGTGAAGAGCGCGAGATCGGATCTCCTGCGCTCCTCTGTGGATCAGCGTGCCAGCAACAGTCGCACGCGATTGCCGATCTTCTCGGCGTAGTCGGCCAGATCAGCCGTCATCTGAATCACCTGATGCCAGAACACGACGGAGACTGGGGGCAACTCATTTTCTATCGCAAAAAGGTGGCGGTTGAGCTCCATGCAGATGGTGTCCGTCTTATGCTCCACCTCGTTGATCTCCGTCACCATATCGAGAACACGATCCGCCTCGCGCCCTCCGAACCCCAACTCAACCAGCTCATCCAGCATCTCGATCACACTGGCCGAGAGGCGGCAGGTATCGACACTGCGTTCGGAGAGTTCGAGGATCTTTGCCTTGAGTGGATCCGGGGCGATCATGCCACGATCAATCATCAACTCGGCGATATCCTGGGCTGTATCGGCGATATTATCCTGAAGATCAAGCAGCTCCAGAAGATCTCGCCGATCAACGGGCATGAAGAGGCTCTTGGGCAGACGAATACGCAGAGCGTGTTTGATCTGGTCAGCTTCCGCCTCCAGCTTGAAGATCTCCTCTTTCAATGAGACGGTTGCCACATCATCCCCTTCACAGAGTGCATGGATCAACGGCGTGATCTTTGCCGCACACTCGGTTACCGTGCGCATGTGCTCCTGCATCGGCTTGAACGGCGATTTGCCGAAGAGATTGGAGAGGGGAGTGGAAAGGCTCATAATGGTGTCTGTCGAATGTCCGCTATAGGGCTTCATAAAGGAGAGCCTGCCAGAGAGGCAGCGACTCTCGGAACAACAATAAATAAACAGGGATTGACCCCGATTCCTGGTTCAGGTGAAGATGACGGAGCCCGCGCAACCGAAGGCCCCTCCTGGAGCTGGTTCCGAGACGCGCTCTCACAGCCCATCCCTCTCTTCTGAAACTGGAGAGTTGATTGTAAACCTGACGGCACCCTTTGTGAAGTCATCTTATTTATCTATCCATACATAAGCTTCGAGGTAACGGTTGGTGAGTGCTTCTTTTAACGGAAATGGTCAAGGCTCTTTCTGGGTCGATGGGGTGAGCATCGCCCATGTGGGTCCGGTCTCCTTTGCGGTGGATGGCGGGGAGTGCATCGGTGTAGAGGGGCGTTCCGGCTCGGGGAAAAGCCTACTTCTCAGAGCGTTGGCTGATCTCGACCCCAATACCGGCGAGGTGGTGCTTGATGGAGAATCACGCAGTGGCATGGAGGCTCCGCTCTGGCGAACTCGGGTGGGTCTCCTGCCGGCGGAGAGCCGTTGGTGGTTCGAGACGGTGGAGGAGCACCTGCAGTCATGCAGTGCGTTAAGCGACTGGTTACAGCGCTTGGGCTTCGAAGAGGATGTGGTGAAGTGGCGGGTGGATCGGCTCTCAACTGGAGAGAAACAGCGTCTGTCGCTGGCCCGCCTTCTCTCCCGCAAGCCGCAGGCGCTGCTGCTGGATGAACCCACCGCCAATCTGGATGCGACAAGCAGCGGCTGGGTGGAATCCCTGATCAGCGACTATCGCACGGCATTCACGGTGCCGGTCATCTGGGTGGGACACGACCCGCAACAGTTGCGTCGAGTCGCTTCACGGGTTCTGACCGTTGAAGAGGGTGGCTTGACCGGTGACTGTTTCGGCAGCACGCCCACTCTGCAAGAGACCACTTCCGGAGCGCCTGAATCATGAGCATTCTCTCCCTCTCGCCGCTTGATCTTGCCATCGCCTCGATTCTGATTCTGATTCTGGCCCTGCTCTCCCATCTTGAACGATTGGGCATCGCCCGAACCATTCTCTGGTCGGCGGTGCGCATGGCGATACAGCTCATGGCCATCGGTGTGGTACTGAAAGCGCTGTTCGAGGATCTTCATCCCGCCTGGATGATCGTGATGGCGTCGATAATGCTCGGGGTGTCGGGACGAGAGGTGAGCAAGCGGCAGAAACAGCGCTTCCAGAAGGGGTGGAGCTACGGTATCGGCACCGGATCGATGTTCTTCTCCTCCTTCATCGTCACGGCGGTGGCGATCTTCATCGTCATTCAACCCGACCCCTGGTACACCCCACAATATCTGATCCCGTTGCTGGGCATGATGTTGGGCAACACCATGACTGCCGTCTCTTTGGGCATGGATCGACTGATTCAGGATGTGGCGCGGGATCGCATGACTGTCGAAGCACGCCTGCTCGCCGGTGAGAGCTGGCAACAGGCCATCACCCCCTACGCCCAGGATGCGGTTCGCACCGGCCTGATCCCCACCATCAACTCCATGGCCGCCGCGGGTCTGGTGAGCCTGCCGGGCATGATGACCGGGCAGATTCTCGGTGGCAATCCTCCCATGCTGGCGGTCGGCTATCAGATACTCGTCATGTTCATGATCGCTGCCGGTGCGGGATTCGGAACCATCTTTTCTGTGAAAATGGCGTCGAGACGGCTCTTTGACGAGCGTCACCGCCTTCGACTCGACAGACTCCATAAACCTTGATCTACTTCGGGATTATAACAGCCCTTCATGAAACAGAATAACACCCTCTTCATCCCGGCTCGTACGCTCAGCTCAGGCGCCACCGTACCCTCCTGGGAATACCATGCACACACCACCTTCTCCGATGGAGTGGACGCCCCGGATCTGGTGATCGAGTCGGCAATCGACCGCGGCATGCAAAGGCTGATCATCACTGAACACACCGAGCTGGAGCTGACGGCAGGCCCCGACTGGTTCCGCAGCTACATGGAGACCATGGACTGGATGCAGAAGCGCTACGCCGACCGTCTCGATCTACGTGCAGGGCTGGAGGTGCCCATACGGGATGAGGAGGGAAATCTGCTCTTGCCTGAACCGAACATGCTGGAGAAGAGCGCCTTTATTCTCGGAGCCGTGCACGTCTATCCGGGCTTTACCTGGCACGACATGCCCCATCTTGAGCCGGAGATGGCCATTGAGATCGAGTTCAGAGGCCTCATGCAGTTGGCGGAACACCCTGATGTAGATGCCATCGCCCATCCAGGTGGAATCTGCCACAAACACATCACACCCTTCCCAATGACGCTCTTCGACGAAGTGGTGAAAAAGGCCACCGCTCACGGCATCGCCATCGAGTTGAACCCCGCCTATCAGGAGCCACTGCTCCCCTATCTCAAGGTGTGTCAACGCCACGATGCGCTGATCTCACCGGGCTCCAATGCCCACAACGCCGACGATATCGGCTTGGCGTGGGAAGCACTGACGGAGCTTGTCAGCGCGTAGAGCGCACATCCACGACCTTCCACTCCGGCCAGTCGGTACCGAGCATGGCGGTAAAGCGGTCATAGGTTTCACGATCTGACTGCCGGAAGGTGAGGAACGGCGCGTGCGCTCCCTGATTCTCAAGATCGAGCCGGATCCCCCAGAGAGAGTCGGACGCGTAAGGGAACATGGCGTAACGGACATCTTCCAACAGGGGGTGTGTCGAGCGCGTGTGATTCAGAGTGACGAAGCGGTTGGAGAAGTGGCTGAAGCGCGCGATATCTTTGGCCAGCACCGACTCCGGCTTCAACCCCGGCAGTACCGTAGTCTCGTCGAATACCGGCAGGGAACGACCGTATCTAACCATGGGTGCCGAAAAGGGACTCACCCGTAATGCCATGACGAAATAGCGATTCTGAAACTGATAGACCCCCCGCCACACCAGGAGATTGCCCAGGGTGGGTTTCACCACCATGCGCTCCATTCGGTGACCTCGCTTCTGAGCGATGAAGTCCATCAACCGGCCTGCCTGGGCATTCTGAGTGAATCCCACGCCCAGATAGAGCAGCGCGAATCCCAGCCCGATTCGGGGAAACACCGGTGACAGCGTACGATAACCGACGATCAGAAACAGAATCAGAATCGCCGAAAAGACGGGATCGAACACCGAAACGATGCTCAGGGCGATTCGAGCATCACTGAAGGGCCAGAGAAGCTGGGTGCCGTAGCTGGTACAAGCGTCGAGCAGACCGCTGCTGGCATAGGCGATGGTGGTGAGGGGCAGAAGCTGCAGAAAGCTCGTGGGCTGACGCGCGAACCGTCCCATGATCGCCCAAAGAATCAACGCCATCAATGCACCACCCACCGGAATGAAGAGCAGAGAGTGGGTGAACTGGCGATGGTACTCCAGGGTGAGAAGAGGGTCGCTGGCCGAGCGGATCAGGATGTCGGCATCGGCAGGCAGTCCGGAGAGAAACCCAATCAGTGCCGCCCGTCGTACCGTCTCCCGACCGGCAATCGTCTGTGCCGCCACGGCACCCAAAAGGCCTTGCGTGATGATATCCATTGTTACGTCCCATCTCTCTGTGGCGACTCACCCTCTTTCTGCGAGGTGCGGTCGCTGTTCGACTGATTCGGAAAGAGGCTGGCAGCGTCGGGAAAGGTCTCACCGGGCCAGCGCTTGAGCATCTCCACCGATCCCCCCTTCCCTTTTCTTAGCAGAAAGGTCTCACCTTCGCGCGTCGCAGGCAGCACCACCGAATGGCGAGGCCATGGCAGAAGCACAACCTCAGAGGGCTCCGGCCCCAGAGTCACCGTGCGAATCACCGCATAACTCCCCAGCCGTTTTCCCGACCAGAATGGGCTGTCGTCCAGAAGACGAGGTGAGGTGAAGCTGATGGGTTCTCCCGACTCCAGGAACGGGGCGAAGGCGAGCATTTCGTCGTAGATCTGCACCGCATCCTGTAGCTCTGCCAAAGCCATCTGCCAGTGGTCTCCCCGCTGAGAGTTGAACACTTGCATCCCGTCCACATCCCGCAACCAGAGATGACGCAGCGCCTCGCGGTAGCGGCGACGGCTCATCACCGGCGCCTTATCGATACCCGCTTCGGGAACCCAACGTGCCACCCAGGGATATGACCGGATGGAAGGGGCGATCCGGTTACGGTTATAGGCATCGGCTGAGATCTGGCGCAACAGTACGTGCATGTAGTACTGATCCACATGGTCCCGATCCATCGGATAGTGGCTCTTCCACTCATGCAACCAAGCCAGATCGATGGCATAGGCGATGGGATTCGAAGCGTTGAACAGTGTCGGACCGGAGGTGGGGTGGGCATTGCCGAACCAGCTCAACGCCGGGTACTCCGGAGTGGAAAAGGTGGCCACCCAGTTGGTGATGGAAACCTCCGGATAGAACTCCCGAAACGGTGCGGCAATATAAGCGGAGAGCAGCCCCATCCAGAGCTGTCGGGTGTAGTGGTGGTAGACTCTTGGTGATGCCAGAGCCCCTTTGGGCAGACGTTTCTGGGTGTCGAAGGAGGCGATGGCCGCCCGATAGTCGGAGCCGCTGGGCCGATTCTCATAATCAAGCCACACCGCATCCAGATGTACACCCGCCTCTTTGAACCGTTTCAGCATGGCCCGAAACTCTTCTGCCGCTTTCTGCCAGCCGGTGATCCTCAACGGCATGGGCTCCTTGCGCCACGGCTTCGGGATAAGATCTTTCGACTCTTCTTTTTGATCCGAACGCTCTGAATCCTGTTCCGAATCATCACCCTGTTTCGTTTTGTCGGACTCTTCTTCAGGAGTGTCCGGTTCAGGATAGCGATGCGCCCACTGCTCCGGTTCTCCCGCCAGATCGTAAGGCCACTCTCCCAAACGTCCCTGCATGACGATCACCGGCGATCCCGCCTTTTGCAACGCCAACGCCGTGGCAAGATCACGCTCCACCAGCCGTACAAACTGGGTGAACCCTCTATCCAGCAACATACGCACATCCGCCTCATCGAGCGGCAACCGCCCACAACACTCCCAGACGATCATCGGCATGCGCAGACCACGGGGGTTGCGCAGCGGCGGCACCTCTTCTCGAATCAGTGTCAGCCAGTCAACCGGTTCCGGCGCGGGCTCCGGGGACGCATCAGGTTGCTCATCAGCAGATTTTGAAGCGGTAGGCTCTGTGGAGGATGCGTGGTTTTCGGAGGTGGCATCCGAATCGACTTCGGGACTCTTCTCCAACTCTTCAGGCTCTGCCATCTCCAAAGGCGTGGGGCGGATGGGAAAGAGCGGCTCCTCAACCAGAAAATCGGGCGTGAAAGCGACCTCATAGTGATCAATGGCGGGGGCTGGAGGAACCGGCATCCTGCGTAGTCGCTCTCCAACGCTATCCTCGTCATGGCTTCGATGGTGCAGACCATTCCACTGACCCAGCTGAAACCCGAGCAGACCAATGCCAGCAGCCAGAATAAGGAGAAGCAGTGTGCGAACCAGTATCCACTTTTTGTTGGTCATGGATTCCCTCCCTTCCCAATTCTTTCTGTAAGCGGGATGGGTTTGTGTGGTTTCACTCTATGATTAACTGAGGAATAAGCTGTTGAGTCAAAAGGACGGAAAGGGCATCTGCAACCGGTGCGATGTTCGGATTAAGGCAACACCTTGGAACCTATGGTTCCAAACCTCCTTTTTGGGAGGAAGTATGGCAACGTCACTTTCAACTCCAAGAACAATGGATTTAAGCAACACCTTGGAACCTATGGTTCCAAACCTCCTTTTAGGGAGGGAATATGGCAACAGCGATATCAACGGATTTAAGCAACACCTTGGAACCTATGGTTCCAAACCTCCTTTTAGGGAGAAAGTATGGCAACGGCCACTTCAACGGCCACTTCAACGGCCACTTCAACGGCCACTTCAACGGCTAAACCTTGGAACCCATGGTTCCAATCCTCCTTTTAGGGAGGAAGTATGGCAACATCAAAGGCAAAACCTTGAGGCGCTGCCTCAAACTCCGCCAGGGCCCCCGCGCCCTGGACCCGGAGCACTTAACAGCCACACATCAACACCCTTTTCGCTGCCATACCTGATCCGTCCCTTTTCACGATCAATCGGACTTTGGCCGCCATGTGCTGCGCAAATGCAGCTCCCGCAACTGAGCAGGATCGACACCGGAAGGTGCCTCCGTCAGTGCACACGTTGCGCGCTGGGTCTTCGGAAAAGCGATCACATCACGAATCGATTCCACCCCACACATCAGCGCCGTCAAACGATCCAAGCCCAGTGCCAAACCACCATGTGGCGGTGCACCCAGAGAGAGTGCCTTGAGCAGGAATCCAAACTTGGCCTGGGCTTCCTCTTCACCGATCTGCAATAGCTTGAGCATCGCCCGCTGGAGATTCATATCGTGAATACGCAGAGATCCTCCGCCCACTTCCACACCATTGAGAACCAGATCGTACGCCAACGAGCGCACACGGCTCACGGCGATGTTGCCCTCTTCACCTTCAGGGGGGTTGAGACAGAGGTCGAGATCGTCGGGATGGGGAGCGGTAAAGGGGTGGTGCACAGCGGTGAAACGTTTCGCTTCGTCGTCCCACTCCAACAACGGAAAGTCGGTTACCCACACCAGGGAGAAGGGCTCATCAGCCATCAGGCCCATGTCCTGTCCCACCTTAACCCGCAAGCGACCCAGCGCCTCATGGACGACGCGGGAACGGTCGGCCCCGAAGAAGATGATGTCGCCGGTTTCCGCTTTGGTCTCTGCCAGAATAGCGTCCTTCTCGTCGTCGGAGAAGAACTTGACGATGGGTGACTGCCACCCCCCTTCTCGCCAGGGGCCGTTGATCTTGATCCAGGCCAGCCCTTTGGCTCCATAAATGCCGACGAAGGAAGTGTAGTCGTCAATCTGTTTCCGGGTCAGCTTGGCACCACCGGGCACCCGCAGCGCCTTGACCATGCCATCCTCACCCCGCGGCCCCGCCATGTTGGCGATCTGGGCGAACACCTTGAAGCCGGTGTTCTTCATCACCTCTGTAAGATTGGTCAGCTCCAAAGGAATGCGAAGGTCCGGCGCATCGAGACCGTAACGATCCATCGCTTCGTCGAAGGTGATGCGCTGAACTGGGAGAGCAAGCTCCTGGTCCACAACATCCTTGAATACCCGGGAGATCATCCCTTCGGTGGCAGCCATCACATCATCGGGATCGACGAAAGCCATCTCAAGGTCGATCTGGGTGAACTCAGGCTGACGATCCGCCCGCAGATCCTCATCACGGAAACAGCGAACGATCTGGAAGTAGCGATCATAGCCGGCAATCATCAACATCTGCTTGAAGAGCTGCGGCGACTGTGGCAGGGCATAGAACTGGCTGGGATTCACCCGTGACGGCACCAGATAGTCCCGCGCCCCTTCCGGAGTGCTGCGGGTGAGCATGGGAGTTTCGATCTCCAGGAACCCCTCACCATCAAAAAAGGTCCGCACACTCTGCATCACCGCGTGCCGGGTCATGAGAGTTTTCTGCATCGCCGGACGGCGCAGATCGAGAACGCGATGAGTAAGGCGCAGATTCTCCTGAACCTCCTCGTCCAGATTGAACGGCAGACTCTCCGGACGACTGTGAATCTCAAAGTGATCCACATTCACCTCGATCATCCCGGTATCCATCTTGGGATTGAGCGTCTCGTCGGGACGGCTGTCCACCACCCCCTCGACGGTGAGAACGAACTCACTGCGCAGTACGTGCGCCTGTTGATGCATCTCCGCGTCCCGTTCCGGACTGAAGACAATCTGCACTAAACCGGTGCGATCCCTGAGATCAACAAAGATCACACCACCGTGATCCCGACGCTTGTTGACCCAGCCGCTCAAGGTCACCCGCTGGCCGATGGCCTCTTCACGTACATTATTGCAGTAGTGGGTCCGCTTCATTCCTGTTCGTCCTTATCCGTCAGAGTCGTCGTCTATTAAAAAATGGTGTTCGAGCACACCGTGACCAAAGGGTTTCGGCGTCGGTGCATGGAGAGATTACGCCCCTTCGTCCTCGCCATCCAGGGGCTTCTGCTCCTTGGCAAGCAACAGCGCCTCCTCCACCAGCCGCACCATGTACTCCTGCTCCTGCTTGCGAAAGCGATCACCATATCGTATCGCCTGTTCATAGGCCTCGACGGCTGGTTCGTACTGGCTCAACGTGTGGTACATCAACCCTTTGAGATAGTGGGTAAAGGGGTTCTCTTCGTCCCCTTCCAGAGAGGTTTCGATCCAGGTCTCGGCACTGTCCGGATCGCCCTGGTCGATATAAAAGGCAGCCAATTTCTGCGCTACCTGCCACTGCTTCACCTTGTTGGGATTGTCATACTCGTCCATAAGGAAGGACTCTGCCTCCTTGGCACGATCCAGCTCCACCAACCACTCTGCATAACGGGCGATCCAGTAGTCGTAGAGCAGGTTCGGATCGGAGCGCTTACCCTCAAGAACCGTCTTCAACATGGTGGTCGCCTCCTCCAAACGTCCTGCCGCATGGAAGACATTGAGGATCTCGGTCCGGACCATGGAGGAACACTTCTCAACCGGCACACTCTCCAGCGCCTCCATAGGCATCATGTGAATCAGGCGGGCCACCGCCTCCATCTTGATCTCCTGAGTCGGTGATCCCAATCGCCATGCTGCTGCGCCTTCGTTGCCGATGTGGCACTTCTTGAACTTCTTTCCGGAACCGCAGGGGCAGAGATCATTGCGACCGATGGTGGGCGCAGCCACACTCTGTGTCGGCTGCGAGGCGAACCCCTCGGCGGGATTGGGTGCCATATCCATAAGACGCTCGGCAAAGTAGAGGTACCACTTGCCGAACGGACCCTCAACAGCCCCCTCATCCTCACCGGCAAGCCACATCGCAAGCGCATGCGGCTCCTCCGTCATGGCTGCCTTGGCCAGAGCTTCGGCGTAGTTTCCGGGAGTGTTGAGATCGATGGGTTTCATGGTATCCACAGCGAAAGGTTCCCTCTTCAATGCAGTGCACGGCGCAGAGTGTCGAAGATTTGGGAGAGGGTTAATACGCCCCTTCCCTTTGAAAAAGAGTCTTGATCTGGGATAGTAATCAACAGACTCCTCCAACGCCAGTGCCAGCATGGAATTGTCGTTCGAGAGAGAAGCAGTCACGACGCCCCTTTGACCATCACCGTCGAGACCGGGTACGATCCGGCCCCGAACCGCCGCCACCATCTTCAGCCCGCACGCCCCAGTTCAATAACGGAGCCCGTCACCATGACCGTCCGCACCCGCTTTGCACCCTCACCCACCGGTTTTCTCCACATCGGTGGAGCTCGAACAGCACTTTTCTGCCATCTGCACGCCCGCCGTCACGGTGGCGAGTGGCTGCTCAGGATCGAGGATACCGACCGGGAACGCTCGAAACCGGAAGCGGTGGAGGCGATTCTCGAAGGGCTGGCCTGGATGGGACTGAATCACGATGGCGAGGTGGTCTACCAGGGTCAGCGCATGGAACGCCACCTGGAGATCGCTCAGCGGCTGCTGGATGAGGGCAAAGCGTACCGATGCTACTGTACCAAAGAAGATCTGGACGCCATGCGTGCCGAGCAGCGGGCTCGCAAGGAGAAACCCCGTTACGACAGCCGCTGTCGCAACCGCGATGATCAACCGGAAAACACCCCTTTCGTGATTCGACTGAAGACACCGCAAGAGGGTGAGACGGTGTGGGAGGATCGCATCCAGGGCACCATTCGGATCCAGAACAAAGAGCTGGACGACCTGATTCTCGTCCGCTCCGACGGCACCCCTACATACAATCTAGCGGTGGTTGTTGATGACCACGACATGGAGATCAATCAGGTGATTCGCGGCGAGGATCACCTGAGCAACACACCGCGACAGATCCCTCTTTATGAGGCTCTGGGTTGGGACGTTCCCGTTTTCGCCCACATGCCCCTGCTGCACGGTACCGATGGTGCCAAACTCTCCAAACGTCATGGTGCAGTCTCGGTTTTGCAGTATCGGGACGACGGTTTTCTCCCTGAAGCGGTCAACAACTATCTGCTGCGCCTGGGCTGGTCCCATGGGGAACAGGAGATCTTCTCCATGGAGGAGATGCTCACCCTTTTCGACGTGGCCGACGTGGGTCGCTCGGCAGCGATCTTCAATCAGGAGAAGCTGATCTGGCTCAACGGTCACCACATCCGCGCCAGCACTCCCGAACTGCTCGCTCCCATCCTGGCCGAGTCGCTTCGACGCATGGAGGTGGATCCCGGTGACGATCTGGGCTATCTGGCCGATCTGATCCCCGGCATGCAGGAACGCACCAAGACCATGGTCGAAATGGCCGAAATGGCGAAGTTCCACTTCGTCGAGGATGTCCGCCCCTACAACGCCAAGGCGGTTAAGCGCTTCTTCAAGGCAACCATTCTCGAACCCTTCACCGATCTGATCGCAGCTTTCGAGGCCCAGACCGACTGGGACGAAGCGACTCTGGAGACGACGTTCAAAACGGTTCTTGAACGCCACGGTATGGGCATGGGGAAACTGGCGCAGCCGGTGCGTATCGCCATCACCGGTGGACCGATCTCTCCCGGCATCTTCGAGGTGCTCCACCTTGTGGGCCGAGAACGCTCTCTGAAACGGCTCCATCTTGCTCTGGAGTTTCTCAAAGAGAAAGTCGCTGCCACCAGCCAACAGTAAACCCACGACAATTCCAATCAACTTTCGCCTTGACACCCGATTCAGAATCGGTATTCTCTTCGGACTCCAAGGCGTGATGGCGGATCGTCTAACGGCAGGACAGAGGACTCTGACTCCTCTAATCTAGGTTCGAATCCTAGTCCGCCAGCCAAAACAAAGCCTTACAAGGCATTATACCGCATCAAAAGCCAGCACAAACGCTGGCTTTTTTTGTGTCTGCCATCTGCCACTATCTCAGACCTATTTCACCTAATTTCAGATATTCATGGGGCAACTATGGGGGCAGAAGTCCTGATTGCATAAGCTGTTGCCCCACCTGTCAACGATAGCGGGTACCGTTAAACTCAGAGCGTGCATAAATCGCAGACGCCCTCGCTTGCTCGTTTATTCGACAGCGAATTTCTCAGTGGCCATGCATTCAGTGGCCATGCATCAAGACGGATGGTTTCGACAGATCACGTCGTCAAGAGCAGAGGCATCATGAGCTGCGCCAAGCTGAGCACCAGAAAGAAACCGGCCATATCCGTGATGGTGGTCAGAAGTGGTCCTGACGCGACAGCAGGATCGATGTTGAACTTTTTCAGGATAAGCGGCACGGTGCCACCAATGGAAACGGCGATAACGGTATTTAAGGCCAGAGCTGTGCCGATTACGACTCCCAGGTACGGGTTGCCTTTCCATAGCCAGGCAACCGCCCCGATGAGTATGCCCAGGATCGTGCCATTGATCAGGCCGACCGAGACCTCTTTCAACCAGATGCGGAACGTGTCTGTCGGACGTGCGAGACCCAGGGCAAGTTCGCGCATGCTGACGGCGACCGCCTGATTGCCCGAACAACCACTCATATCCGATACCATCGGTAGAAAAACCGCGATTGCGATGACGGCTGCCAGGGTTTGCTCGTAGGCAGAGATCACACTGGCTGCGATGATGTTGAGCACGATGTTGGCGCTGAGCCAAGCCAAACGGCGTCGGGAGCGCAGGATCAGGGGCATGGTCCTCAGCTCTTCGTGGATCACGCCTTGAGCTTTCAAACCATCCGACTCGGAGACGTCGAGCATCTGCTCGGCCACATCTTCCCGGTAGACCACCCCGATCAGTTTGCCCTCTTCATCCACCACGGGAAAGCTGAAATAATCGGTATCCTCAAACATCCAATGCAGCTTTTCCAAACTGTGATCGACATGGATGGACGTGGCGTCGGAGACAAGCTCCATAATGGTACGATCACTGCGCTCACCAATCAGGCTCAAGGCCGACACCACACCGACCAAATAGCCATGGCGGTCCACGACATAGGGGTAGAACTTGAACTGGGAACCGCGGGTTTTTTTGACCATGACGAGCTTGGTCAGTGCCTCTCCTACGGTATCTTTTCGCCGGAAGGTGAGGGTTTCGGTGCTCATGAGACTTCCGGCGCTATTCTCGGGATACTCTCTGACCTCATGCAGGTTCTTAAAACCATCGCGGGCCATCTGTTGGATGATTTTATTGAAATCATCCGAATCAAGATCACGCAGGATCATGGCCTGCTGGTGAGAATCCAACTGCTCCAGAATCCTGGCACCTTTGACAGGTGAAAGGTGGGCAATCACATCGCTGGCGTGAAGATGATGAAGGATGCGTAGAATGTCCGCCGCCTCCTCCAGATCAACCAATCGAAAGAGCTGATCCCGCATTTTTTCATCCAGTAACATGATGTCATGGATGATGTCGTTTTTTGGACTTTCAGAGAGGATCGAATGAATTTCCTCTTCGTCTTCCTCGATAATCGCATACTGCAAATCGGTGATCAGCGAGAGAGATTGTTCATTCATACTCATGAGATCATCCTCTGGTCGGTTTCTTTTTTTCAATTATTGCAACGAGAGTCTTTGCGCGTTTCTATTCTACGGGTTTTCTCGCTCGGATCGTACCAAGAGAAGCCAACATAACTCATTTTAATACTTTACAATCAACTATTTAAAGATATATAGCGGATGGTTTCGCAATGAGAGAATGTACCCTGTCTTTACCAGAAATGCCAACGTGTAAACGACGACACGTATCAATCCTGAGAGTCACCGAAAAGATGGGCCGGAAACTGGCTGCAATCCAACCCGGCTACAGCGTTGTTAAAACGTACGTATGTCTCTGAATAAGGCGTTTTTCGGCAGGTGATGGCGAGACGCGGCACTCCCCTCATCTTTATTCAGGTCCGTCAGGGTAAGCAACTTGGGCACCGGCAGGTGTACATAGCGGTGTTGGTGACAGAAAAAATATCGTAGAGTCTTCCTTACCCATTAGGGCGTGTCTTCAATGAGAACGAAATCGCGTTTGTGCCTGAAAATGCAGCAGGCAAGGCGTGAGGAACGCGGTTT
>JADGBX010000002.1 GCA_015231265.1 Magnetococcales bacterium
TATGGACGGCAGCGCCATCCATGATCACATAGTCGTACTTCTCCTGCATGGTGGCGATCATTTCAGCAAAACGTGGGGAACGGTAGAGTGTTCCCATCCGGTCATGTTGCAAACCGAATGTTAGGATATCCAATCCGTCCAGATCGCTGGCTTGAGGCGTGAAGAGTGCCTCTTCATCAAGGATCGCATCAACAAGCCCGGGAGATTGACGGCATTCGAATAGATCGTGCAGTGCTGGATGGTGCTCGTTGCCGTCAATGAGCAAGACGCGCGCATGAGAGTGCATGACGAGAGACTTGGCCATAATCACCGCAATCGTCGTCTTACCCTCCCGAGCCAGGGCACTGGTTACGGCAAGCGTTCGCGGTTCGTGACCGTGAGCGGCATTAAAAAGGATCTCCTGAATCAGACTCAGCTCCTCCTGATGGGAACCGAGCAGAACATGGATATCCTCTAGATCCATCTCTGACTGTGTATGCTCTGCTCTTCTCATGGGCTCAACTCCCTGAAACCGATGCAATCAGACGAATACTCCACACTATGAGCAATGGATGTTCCAGAGTTGCATCGGCAGCGAAAAGAGCGAAGAACATCACACCCATTACGTTGATATTAATAGATTATAAAAACGGAAACAGAGAAAAGAATCTCACGTGGCATGCGGGCGAGCGTGGTGAGAATGACCGTTAAATTGGGGCAGAGAGTTCCACAATTTAACGGCAATTAAGTCCAACAGGAAAAAGAGTCCCTTGCTGATATAGCCAAGATTACCGATCACCTCGGACATTCGCACGCCAGTCAGTGAATCCCATGGAGGTCAGGGATGGAGAAGAGGGTGTCCGGTCGTGAGAACTCCCAGAAGCGTACACTGGAGAGGGCTGAGTTCCCTCCTCTGTCGTGACAGCGACGCCGGAATTGACCGTTTTTCCCGGTCGTGGCTGCTGCCACATCTGCTGGATGGACATCTTATAGCTGACGGTGAATGTTTCACCCTTAGTGTCTGACAGGCCGGGCATCCGAATACCCAAGGCAGCCCGTGCTCCAATCACCAACACCATGAAGATGGCCAGATTTTGCGATTTAACTGCAAGGGAGTTGCTGGAGCTGATCATGACTAGGAAGGTCAGAATGGTCATTTTGAGTGCAGCCGGACTCTCTTTCGAAAATCGCAGCATCATCGCCATCATCGACCAGATAAGAAAGAGAAAGGCAACCGCACCGAACTCCGCCAACAGGAGATACCAGACGTTCTCAATGTCGTTCAACGCTGTGGAGACACGGAGTCGATCGACGATATGTTCCAACTCCACCGGGCCGACACCGGTGATAAAGGTATCGGTTTTGATGTGATCGAAAAGCTTGAACGCAAGAATTCTGGAGTTGGCGCTCTCATCCCAGGTGAACTCCTGGAAGATACGCTCACCCAAGCGAAATTTGACGATGGCGACACCACCGATGATTGGTGTCAAAATCGCCCAAATCGCTAATAGCAGAATAACGTACCCCTTGATTTTTTTGGAGGCCATGCCTTTGATCACACTCCAAACGCCCCAAAGACCGCCCAGCCCTATAACAACAACAAGAGCCGTTCGGCTGCCAAATGCCAAGAGCGCTAGAGCAAAGAGTCCCAGCAGAAAGGTACGCCACGGCGGCTTGTAAACAGCAAGAACGGTGAAGAACGCAACACTGGTCCTGAGCGCATTGGTCAGGGGATGCCCACCAAGTGCCGTGGAGCGAAATATCTCTTCGATCAGCGGTTCATCACCGGCCAGATAGGGAACCATCCGCTCTTGCAATATCGACTCCCCCAAACCGATCACCGCATTAATCGCTAACAGAAAAACAGTGAGAGTGACCGCTTTTTCCTGCACATGTCTGGGCTGAGATAACAGCAACAGACCTAAGAGTGACGGAACGATCAGCGTATCGATCAGAAACCCATTCCCCCCCGCCCCGAAACGGACCGTTGAGTAGATCAGCGTTCCCAGACTGGCCATACCGAACATCAGGATCGAGGTGTGCTTATGAAACATCTCCGACAGGAAACGCATGGGATTGCGGGTCAGAAACACCCACAGAAAAGCCATGACGATCAGATAGGTGCCAGGGTGCAGCTTGCTCCAACCCGGGCCTCCCGGAGCATTGTAGGGAATACCCCGTGAAACCAACAGATTGTCGGAGACAAGAATATAGAGCGAGATACCAGCCAACGTTAACCACGCCGCGACGTCAAACCGCTCTTCTGAGCGATTATTTCCATACTGTCCGATGGTAGGGATTTGCATCATATCGAGATACGCATTCCAGTGCTGGTGGTCTGCATCACGCGGTTAACACGCCATGTCCGACTGATCGATCTACTTCTTCGCTTTGCGACGCTTCTTTTTACGCCTCGGCTCATCAGCTTCAACAGGAACCAGAGCCCCTTTGACAGGCACTGCAACCAGAACCGGCAGGCCCAATACCCGCTCCGCATTCTCCGGGGAGATCATGATTTCACGGAAGAAGTCCTTGATAAAAGCGCTACCTCCGGCAAAGATCACACCGAGAATACCGGAGAGAATCAGAATGATCCGGGTGGGATTGTTGGCCTTACGGGGCGGTGTTGCTTCTTCGATCACTCGGACGTTGGCGGTTTTCTGATCTTCCATCGCCTTGGTGATGCGTGACTCCTCCACTTTCTGGGAGTAGACCAGCAGGTTCTGTTGCAACACTTCCCGTTCCAATTTCATGCTGTTGAACAGCCGCTCTAGATTGTCAAACTGCGTCAATCTGTCGGAGATCGACTCGATCTGGCCATTGACTGATGTCCGTCGTGCGCGAAGCGACTCGGCCTCACTCTTGAGCGTGGCCACCTCAGCATTGAGCTGCTGGTGCAGGGGGTTGGGTCCGACCCGCTCACTGCGGCTCTCTTTTGGCGGTGTGGCGGTGATCAGGTTCTTCATATCCTGAATCTGGGTGTCCAGATCCAGAACATAGCGGTTATCCTCGGTGAACCGGGTCAGCAACTCGTTGCGTCGCATCTCCAGTGTCACCAGTGTGGAGCGTGCAGTATCGCGGGAGTCGTCTTGATTGCTGTCGGAGAAGATGGGAATCACCTTGGGCGTTTTGGCCAACTCCGACTCTACCTGCGCCAAACGTCGCACCGTTTGATCATAGAGGGTGTTGGTCTCCAACTGGTTGCTGAGCATCTCGGCATGTTGTCGGAGAATAAGCGATTTTTGAGCGGTAAAATCGCTGATATTGTTCTCTTCCTTCAGCTTCTCCGCTTTCTTTTCCAGAGTGGTGAGACGACCAGCGAAAATATCCCGCTGATTGACGAAGATATCTGCTTTTGGCTGGGCGAAAACCGACCGCCGATACTCCATGTACGCCATCACCAGAAGATTGAGTGCCTCGGCGGCGATGCCACCATCCACATGGGTATAGGTGATTCCAATCACATTGGCATCTTTTACCGTCTGCACATCCAAACGAGTACGAAATGCGGTGACAGCCATCCCTAACCTGATTCTATTGGCCTCTTCTACGGAGCTTGCTTTCTCAACGGGCTGGACTGCGATCTTGGGATAGATCCTGGCCAACGACATATCCTGAATCACCTCTTCAATCAGACGGTCGTTGTCGAGAATCTGCATCTCGGAACGCACGATCGCCTTGTCCTCCATGGCAAGCCCTTGGGCAATCGTCCCCACACTGGCCTTCATCACGTACTCCTGACTCGGCAGAACCAGAATCCGGGTGCTTGCGGTATAGGTCTTACCCAACATGAAAGCGACACCCACACCCAACGAAACGATGAAGAAGAAGAAGATGAGAATCATCCGTTTCTCATAAAACACCACCGTCAAAAGATCCCGCATGGTGTAGCGGGTCTGGACAACGGGGCCGGAAGGGGGAGAAGATGGGGAAGACGCAGTGTTTGGAGCCACGATAAAACACCTGTGTTGATCAAGAGTGACAAACAAATAGCAATGGAAGCCGATTCAAAAGCGATCAGAAACCCCAATTGTAGAACATGGTTGCGACAGGAACCTCGTACCACCTTTTCGACACCTGACCGTGAAAACGTGAGACAATTCCTTTCGTACAACACCTTTTTCTATTCTCAGAAACTCTCAGCCATACCGCAACCGGATTTCGACAAACCTACCATTTCCTATCACTCAACACAGCAGGCAGCCATGGGTTCTGATCAATACAAGATGGACGGACACAAGCTTCTCTGGCATCTGGAGAGGGTTCAACAGTGGCAGGAAAAACGCGTCATAGCCCCCATCTACATTGAGGTCAGTCCCCTCGCCTACTGCAATAATCGCTGCATCTTCTGCGCTATCGACTTCAGCATGGAGAAATCCCTGGCGCTTGATGCGAGCCGCTTCATTCCGAAACTGGCCCAGATGGGCAAAGCGGGTGTCCGCAGCATCATGTATGCCGGTGAAGGTGAACCGCTTCTGCACCGTGAACTGGTCCCGATCATTCTCGAAACCAAAAAGGCCGGAATCGATGTTGCCCTGACCACCAACGGCAATCTTGGCAGCAGCGATGATTGGCAGGCGATTCTGCCCGCGCTCTCCTGGGTGCGTTTCAGCGTCGACGCCGGAACCGACGAGGTGTATAGCGTCGTGCACGGTGTCTCTGGTGAGATGTTTCACCGTACGATACAGAACATCCGTCAGGCGGTGCAGTTCAAACGGGATAATGAACTATCGGTCACGATCGGTGCGCAGTTTGTCGTGCTCGAAGAGAATGTCGATGATCTTGCCGAAGCCGTGGCCCTGTTCAGTGAGATTGGTGTCGACTATTTGGCAATCAAGCCCTACTCACTGCATCCACAGATGTTGGCTACTAAAGAGGTCGATTATCGTAACGGATTGATGGATCGCGTCGCGTCAATTCTCAAGACATGCACACCCTCTGAGAAGAGCCCAACCCGGATCATCTTCCGGCAGGACGCCATGGAGAACTATGCTGATGGCAAGATGGCCTTCGACCACTGTCTGGCCCTACCCTTTTGGGGTTACGTGGACTCCCGAGGTGACTTCTACACCTGTAGTGTCTTTCTCGGTGACCCAAGATTCAAGGTCGGCAATGTTCTGGAGCAGGAGATGGAGGCGGTACTCTTTGGTGAAAAACGGGAGAACTCCATCCAGTTCGGTGAAAAGCGGCTTGCACTGACGGAAGAGTGCCGACTCAACTGTCGAATGGCCCGTATTAATGAGTTTCTGACGATGATCGATCAAAAACCGGAAGGAGGGGTGTTTTTCATCGATTGATCGGAACTCCAGCACGACGGATCCAAATCGTCACTGCGCTAATTGTGAGGACGAGTTCCAGCAGAAACGTCCAGTGAAAGATGAAATTGGCCACCCACCAAGAGTATCGAGCCGGTACAACCACCCATGTAGATGGCGTCATATCAAATGGCGCCAGCCAAGGAATCGCCCCTGCAATGGTATCCAATAACAGGTGAAGAAAAACGAAACCCAACGCGGCCACTACGACGAACGTGTACCGTTGAAATAGAATCATCAGGAGCATCGCTACCCCAACCCACGAAACAGGCCAATGGGTTACGAGTTGATGGTGATGGGTCGAAGAGTCCACCAAATAGAACCAGATCATATCCACATCCGGCACCACGCCAGCCACACAGCCGACCCAAACGGGAAAGCGTCCCTGAGTTCGAGAGTGCATGGCAACGGCAGCAAGGTAGCTGATAGGCAGGTGACCGATGATCATCGGATAGTCTCCAACTGGATGAGATCCATCTCCACCACGGTGTGTGTTGAGAGCATAAGAGTCAACCTGTAACCCGGAAATCTCACAGGTTGCTATTTGTAGATTGACTGATCACTCAATCTACCCTACCATTCCCCTATGAACGAAAAGAAACAACGCATCCTGGATGCTGCCATCACACTCTTTGCCAAAGATGGATTTTGGAACACCTCTACCGCCAGCATCTCCAAAGAGGCCGGTGTCGCAACTGGAACGCTGTTCAACCATTTCAGCAGCAAAGATGCGCTGATCAACGCGGTCTATGTCTCACTGAAGAAAGAGATTCATACCAGTATCATGGCAATATGGCAGCCGGATGGAACCCTGAAAAAGAATCTTCTCGCCGCTTGGAGCTGTGTGATTCACTGGGGTCTTAAGAACCAAGATCGTTATGATTTAATGGAACAGTTGCGCATGTCAGAGCGGGTATCACAAGAGACTCGCGAAGCAATGGCAGCAGAGTTCTCCGCTTTTCAGATGGACATACAGATGGGCGTTGCAGAGGCGGTATTAGAAGAACTTCCAGTCGCTTACCATATGCAGGCGTGTGCCGCACTCATGAGCGCCACTCTTATCTATCTGCGTTCTCCTGAAGGCGGGTCAGCCGACCCTGACGCCCTGATCAATAGCGCCTTTGCCGCCTATTGGCACGGCGTCGCTCAGTAGAATCCATGCAGACCATGACACCATCTCGGTGAACATGGAGTCGATCAATGACTGACTAATCAGTTTAATGAGTGAGGTGTATATGATCCGACGCATTCTACTCTTCATCATTGCCGTAATGGTGGCAGGCTGTGCCGTACTGAACATGGACACCTTTGGAGACTCCAATACCATGAATAGCATTATCGAGAGAGAAGAGAGCGTGAGAATGGAAAATGGCAGATTTCTCAATACAGTCCCCACGCCCCAAGGTATTGAGACGGAGAATATCTGGTCAACGCTCCACAGTTGGTTCTTTGATGGCAAACTGCGTACCCCGCGTGTGGAAATACCTGTACAGAGGCTTGATTCTCCCGTTGTCGGGGATGGGGCGACTCATGTCACCTGGATGGGACACTCGACTCTTTTGATTGAATTGGATGGGAAAACGGTACTTCTGGATCCGGTATTCAGCAGCAACGCCTCCCCTTTCTCCTGGCTACCACCACGTAGTTTCTATCCTGAGATGCCGATTTCACCTGAAGCGATTGATCATGTAGACGCTGTGGTGATCTCTCACGACCACTACGACCATCTGGATATGCACTCCATCAAAGCACTCGCCGATAAAACGGATCGTTTCATCGTACCGCTTGCTGTGGGGGGTCACCTGCGCCGTTGGGGCATTGCTGAGGAGAAGATCACCGAATTGGGCTGGTGGAAGAGCACCACTCTAGATTCCATCACTCTAACGGCCACCCCGACACGCCACTTCTCCGGACGCAGCCTCATGGACAAAAACAGAACACTTTGGGCGGGTTGGGCGATACGCGGCAGGGACAACACACTCTATTTCGGTGGGGATTCCGGCTTTTTTCCCGGATTTAAAGAGATCGGAGAACGTCTGGGACCATTTGATCTGACCATGCTGGAGTGTGGTGCCTACGATCCGGCCTGGCCAAACATCCACATGTTCCCGGAGCAGACCGCCCAAGCCCACATCGACCTCCGCGGTAAAGCGCTAATGCCGATCCACTGGAGCCGTTTCGATCTGGCTCTTCACCCATGGAATGCATCGGTGGAACGTCTGGAGACAGCAGCCAGAAAACAGAACCTCACCATCGTCACCCCCAGGATCGGACAGCGCTTTGCCATGAATGGAGAGCTGCCGGCAACGGCCTGGTGGCGAGAGATCTCCGACACGCCCTCTCCATAGCTGGCAAAGCGCCCAACAACGGCCAAGGAGAGAAATGATCAATGACCCGGAGACGCACCTTCACAAC
Source organism: Magnetococcales bacterium (assembly GCA_015231265.1). Lineage (GTDB taxonomy): Bacteria > Pseudomonadota > Magnetococcia > Magnetococcales > JADGBX01 > JADGBX01. The sequence continues at coordinate 7,710 of JADGBX010000002.1, forward strand.
AGAACTGGCTATTCAGAACCTTCCGGGAGTGTAGCAAACAGATCGATCTGATTGCCATCCGGATCATGAACCGTCGCATAGCGCTGCCCCCAGAATGCATCCCAGGGCCGGGTGATCTCCTTGAAACCCGCGTCGGTTATCCTGGCAAAGAGTGCGTCCACCTGCTCAGGACTCTCCTGTTTGAAACAGAGCGTCATGCCACACCCCGTCGGTTCGACCCACTCCGGATGCAGCTTCTTCATCAAAGCGACTGAATCCAGCATGATGCGAACACCGCTGGGCGTCGTTGCCTCCCAGTGGTCGGTCCCACCAATGGCCTGAAACGTCAGGCCGAACAAGGCATAAAACGCTCTTGATTGCGAGATATCCCTACTGATGATACCGACTGCGTCGAGATGCATGCTGCACTCCTCAATTCGTACAACGAAAAAGCCCCATTGATACGCACCTGCCGCACTCTCTCATGGTTGGTAGAACTCGTCCACATACCATTCAGCCGTATCGAGCAACTCCTGGTGAAGGTCGGGAGGAGCATAAGCCGGGGGTTGAAATCCCGGTTGCGGGTCGCGTGCGAATTGTGACCAAAAATCTTTGGGAAAGATCCCCTCGGCGACCCAACGATCATAGATCTCCGAGTGCGGCAGTGGATAGAGGATGTTGAAAAAGGGGATATCAACACCCAACTCTCGGATCATCTCCGGCAAAGCCTTGCGATATGCCGTCGTTTCTCCGGGAAATCCGATGATGAAATAACCCAGAGTCTGAATACCAACCTGCCGACAGATCGAGAAAAAACGACGCATCTGGTCGAGCGTGATGGACTTATTGACGAAGTGGAGCAGGTCGGGATCCAGCGTCTCTACACCCACATGCAGCCGTTCACAACCCGCCTCCCGCAAGGCGGTAGCTGTTTCCAGGTCGATGTGCGCTCTTCCCCGCGCACTCCAGGTGATCGACAGATTGCGCTTCCGGATCTCATCACAGATTGCGACAACCCGGGACCGTTTGACATTGAAACAGTCATCCATCAAGTGAACCGTTGCAGCACCGTGATCCAGCGCATGAACCATCTCATCCACCACACGAACGGGACTCTTGAAGCGAAACCCCCGCTCCTGAGTATCGCAGAAGACACAGTGGAACGGACACCCCTTTGAGCTGTACATGGGAAACCGCAAACCGCTGTTTTTCAATAGAACTTTACTTGGATCACTGATCGCATAATCGTCGAGATCAAGAAGCTCCAACCTCGGCATGGGTAGGGTATCGAGATCGTCCACATGGTCTCTGAAAAGGCCATCGGGTGCGCCGCTGCTCAACCAGGCGTTGAAGCTCCTGTCGGCATCATGCTGAAAGATTGCATCGGCCCCTAACTGTCGAATTGCATCGGAAAAGTGGGTGGCATGAGGCCCTCCGACCACCTTCTTCGCCCTTTTGATACCAGAAAGCAGTCGTTTCATGGCGTATGACGTACCGATGGTCGCGGTCATCCCGACGACATCCGGATCCCACTCATCAATGACTGCAAGAGTTTCGTCGATGGAGAGTCCCATGGAAGCGCTGTCCAGAATCCTGACCTCATGCTGCGGGTCAATACCACTGGCGACTGCCAACACCCCCAACGGAATATAGCGCAGTCGGCCAACGGAGAAGTGCTCTGGCGTGGTGTAGTCTCTGGGTTCGCCCTCATTAGGCAGTGTTATCAACAAAACACGCATCAGGAGGAACTGCCCGACTCTTCAATGATACTCTGCTCTTCCCGGGTCTTGACTTCATCTCCCTCCTCCCGCTCGTCTGCAACTTGATCGGGGAAGTAGACACCGACATTGCGACGTGTCCGTCTGCGAAACTCCTCCAACTCCTCAAGAGTCATCATGTTCATTCTGGCAAAGCGCTCGCGTTTCTCCTGTGTGGAGAAGTTGATGCGATCCCACTCAAAACAGCGTAGCATCTCAAGCTCACGGACGGTGAAATGCTCCGTTTCAATAAAACCTTTGGCAAACCCCAGCGTATCATCACGATAGAAGTCGAAATCCTGCGGAAGATACCCCCCCTCGACTGCCGTCTGAAACAGTTCGGTTCCGGGAAACGGTGTGGCGATCGCGAACTTGATCTGGTCCACGTCCAGCTCTTCTGCAAACGCGCACGTCTCACGGATTTCCTGCCAAGTCTCCCCCGGGAAGCCGATGACGAAATCGGCATCCACCTCGATTCCCAACTCCCGGCACCACTGGGCCACCTGTTTGATCTTCTGCTTATTGCCGGGTTTTCTGATGATCTCGCGCAACACCCGCTCACTGCCCGACTCAGGAGAGACGATCACCTGATAACAGCCGGTCTCTTTCATCAGTTTGAGCAGATCGTAGTCGAGACTCCAGGCGGACTGGTTGAGATTCTTCCAGATCAGATCGTAGTTGCGCGCCTTCAGCCCCTCCAGAATCGCCACCACCCTGTTGCGATCGGCATACATTTCGTCATCGGTAAAGATCAGCTCCTTGATACCGTAGCTCTGGACAAGCATATCGATCTCTTGCAGGACACTGTCGGCACTCCGCAAACGCACACCCCGACCGCTAATCACCGGTGACGCGCAGAAACAGCACCTGAAACGACATCCCCGAGAGGTGAGAATCAACCCCACCGGTTGTCGTTTCGAGCCCAGACCCACCGCCGACTTCTGCTCCGAACACATCACCTTCTGCCAGTTGAAGAGGGTATAGTCCGGCAGCGGCAACGCATCCAGATCTTCGATATACCCTTCAGGAGGCCGGATCACTACGCTGCCACCCACCCGGTATCCAATCCCGTCCATCTGCGAAAAATCGCGCTCGGGAGTCTGCAGAATGTCCAGGAACTTCGGCAGTCTCGCCTCCCCTTCTGAGAGGATGACATGGTCGATATTGATATCTTCCATCACCTTCTCAGGGAGTGTCGTAGCGTGCACGCCGCCCATGATGGTGATAATTGCGGGATCGACTTCCTTGGCCAGTTGCGCCGCATGGTGCCCCTGCCGCCAGTACTCCAGAGACATATTGGTGATACCGACGATATCGGGTTGAAACGCTCGGATACGCTCCTTCACCTGATCACGGGTCAGATTGTCGATGTTGGCTTCAAGAATCTCCACCTCCAGTCCGTACTGCTGGAGAACCGGCGTCAACATGGGAACCGCAGGGGTAAACCACAGCCACTGTCTTTTTCCAAACCAGCGGGTATTGGGAACAAGAAACTGAAATTTGCGAATCGGTTTCATGTAACAGGACTCATGCGATTGGAAAACCGGATGGAGAGAGTGTTGAGTGCATGGTAGGGAGAAGACCGGGTTTTCGCAACGTTGAACCGGCATTTCAAGGCTGCTCTCCGACTCCCATGAAGTCAAGAATCTTCGGGGTATTCGCATCGACATGGAGGTCGGAACGAGCCTCGATAACCCGCGTACTCAACGCCGACCAATCGATGCGCTCCAACACAGGCACCAGATTCTCCAGCTCGGATCGGGAGACGACGACACCGATCTCACGCTCCTGAACGAATCGGGCCATGAATCGGTACTCCTCACTGACCAGAACGGGCAGCCCGGCAGCCAGGTAGACGAACAGCTTGCTGGACATACACTCCTCAGTATGCGACCACCCCACTGCAAAATCATCATCAAAGAAGTTGGCCACAAGACCCAAGTGGTAGCGGCCGACAAGATGATCCAGAAGGTCAGGTAGAGGAACGCCGGGAAGAAACTTGAAGTGGGGATTGCCGTCCGCTTCTCGATGATAGTCGGCAAATACCCGCTGCGATTCCGATGGGCTGTAATAGATGGGATGATGGATGGAGAAATCGACACCCTGCCGCCCGAATGATTGAATCATCGGCAAAAAGTTCATCACGCCGAAGATGCGTCTCTGCTCCCCCGGAGGTTTGATCTGTCCTGGATAGACCAAACGAAAAGGGCCTTCCGGCGGGATTGGTGCCGGTGTCCGGCTCTCTCTAAACCACGACTTGGGAGGGCACGGCATGACACAAAGATCAGGCGCTTCGGCCTTCTTGACGTGCTCTTCGACCCAAGGGCCATCGCTTTTATGAAACAGACCATCAGATGCGGCTCTCACCTGCTCTTCACCATCCAGCATCCAGTGCATCTCTTCTCGCGAAAACACCCCCTCTTGCTCAAAGAGATCGAGCTGATCACCGATGAAGGGTGCCATCCAGTCGAAGATTTCGTGCCGAATTCTCAATTTTGGATTCGCTTCGGTGAGAAATGCGTTGAGAAATATCCACTTGGCATGACACTGCAGATAGACAGGGAGGGCCGACAGTCGTTGAGCAATCTGCCACAACAGTGCTAAAGAGCTATCCAGTGTGAGTGCATGATCATAAACCTGCTGAGGGGGGTCGGAGTGCAGATAGAGAGCATGGGTAGCGATTCCGGATTGGGACAGCCCATGGGCGACATACTCAATGCTGGGAAAGTTACCGCGATGAACCGCAACGAAGAGGACCACCTCACCCTTCTTTGCCGATGAGGTCAAGGCGTTGACGAACACCTCGGCCTGATCTGACATGGCCTGACACACATCCGATTTCCAGTGATCGGCAATAAACCGTCTCAGAGCAGTTCGGGTGGCTGGCCGACGACAAAACCCGAGCTGAAGGGCATCTGCATTCATAGTGTCGACTCCCTGCTCACCATGCTTCTATGTTGATGAATGACCGGTCAACTCCTCCGACACGACGTTGATCATCCTCTCAGCGACTTTGGGATAGGTAAACTGGTCCAGTGATTTGCGATACGCCCTTTCAGCTATCCTCTCCCGCTGTTCGGGATTGTCCAGATAGTAGTGCACTTTTTCGACAAGATCCATACCGTCACGGTAGAGAATTACCTCGGAATCCCGCTCAAAGAAATCGGTCAGGCTGGTCAGATCGAACGCATGCGGCAGATCCCGCGAGAGCATGAAGGTGCGACTGCCGATGATCTCCAATGAGCGCATGTGGAAGGTGGTCCCCGGCGCGTTGAGGGCGATCTTCGCTCGATTGGTGAGTCGATTGAGTTCATCACCAAACGCTATCTGACCTCTAATGGCACTATCGATACCTGAAATTTGTGACCAATTCTTACCGTAGACATGAAGATCCACACCGGCTTTGACCAGATGTTCCACTGGCCGTGCCTTGATACGCGTGATGATTTCCCAAATAACGCGCGAACAGTACCCATTAAACAGATCAAGATAGTCAGGGTCTGTCGGCAGATTCACCCTCTGAAGAAGATCACGTCCCAGATCATCCAGGGCTCCCGTTTCGAATTGAATCCGAGTAAGATCGAAACTGCTGAACCCGTCCAAGGTCTCCATAAACACTTGATAGAGACGGAGCAATTGACTCACAGTAACCCTATCGGCTTCGAGCAGGTGCTTCTCGGGAATATAGAGGCGCATCGTCTCTCCAGCACGTATGCAGTTGCAGTTCTCACCCGGATCACAAAGATGAGAGACCACTACCACATCCAGATCTTTTTCAACATCTGAACGCGGCTGGATTACGTGGTGGTTGAAACCGATTGGGAGAAAGTGGGCCTCTTTATTCGATTCCTGAAACATCGGTCCTGACAGGCTACCATCCTCCAACCAAGCCTTGGCAAAACTAAAAACGATATCCTCTTTCAGAAGACGTTTATCATCTGCCTGGGTAAGATTCGGCAGAAGATCCTGAATCCAACTTACCACGGGCAATCCGGGGGGGAACACACCCTTCCACTCCCAGCGCATGTGATCAATGATGATAATGAGATCGGGCTTGAAGGACTTCAACTGTTTGAAAGCATTAAAGGCATTGAAACCGCGATCATTTTCAATCAACAATTCAGTCTCATGTCCAAGATCACGAACACCCTGTAACAGATCCTGCATGCAGTATTTAATAAAGGAGGAGAAGACCGACACGATGCCAAGCACCCGCAAGGGCCTGTCGGCATTCATCAGGGATGATTGGGTTTGCCATACTTCATAGCTATTCTCAGCGTAGTAGTCGTGCAGTTCTGCTTGGAGCTGTCGGGCCTCTTGATCGATTTCAGAGCCGATCCGTTCAATGACACTGCGTGTATATGCGACTGCCGACTCACCCCCCTGTGTACTGAATATTTTTGTCGGTTTGCGTGTATTACCCCGTTTCAAATGCGCTCTCAACATCGCTTCCCACTCTGGTCCGACAGCGAAATTGACACGCTGGGAAAAGAGAATCTCCCTCAAATCGAACAGATGCATGAAGAGGATAAAGTGGTCTACCCGTTCTTCAACAATATAGAGTGAAATAAAAGCTTCCGGAAACTCATAGAACGGTTCGTCAGTCTTCCTGGCAATCGCTAAGATAACCTCACCATTCTCAACCCCGATAATCAGAGGAACGAGCTCCGTATTGATATTGACCGTTACCGATTGATCAGCAATTTCCAGCCAGGTTGATTGATCCCCTTCACGACTGATCGTATGACCGTCGTGAAAAGTGGCACTATAGCCCTTTGTTCCTTGTAACGATTCAATCGTCAGAGGAGTGGAATCATAGTGGTCATTCACGCATTGGAACAGTTTGGCATCAGCAATTCTCAACAACTGCAGGTTCTTCTGGAACGTGACATGCATCTCCGGGGGAGCTGTCGTCGAGCCTGTCTGCTTGAGAGTTGCACCCTTAAGCTTCATGATGGTATTCCAAAGTCCGAGGCAGTGTGTGCAGATATCGTTACGGCGGTTTAAACACGCGTTACACGGTATTGATTAAGTCTTCCAACAAGCACATGCAATTGACATGCCTGCATCTATTCAAAGGTGGATATCAACAGTGTTATTCAATATCGGTCGGAATGCCACATGAATCGTGCTGAATTCAACCAATGCATCCAAGGAGCCTACCAGAACAGTGATGAACTCTATGAACTTGTTCAACGCCATCTACTCCCTCTGAAACCCAAAACCATCATTGAGATTGGTGTCCGACTGGGCGGCTCGACCCGACTTTTTCTCGATCTGGTCGGCCCAGACGGCACGGTGATCGGTCTCGACCTGGAGTGGGAACCCATTGCGACCGATGTTCTCAACGACAAACGGTTCAAACTGGTGCTCGGCGACTCGGGCAGTGAGGAGATCCGCGACCGTGTTGCCGAACTCTCCGGCCCGTGCGACCTGCTGTTGATCGATGGCGATCACTCTCAGGAGGGAGTGCTGCGCGATACGGAACTCTATCTCCCTCTTGTCAGACCGGGAGGATTGGTGCTGTGGCATGATATCCGCCTCGAGCATCCGGAAGGGGTGCGTGAAAGCTGGTATTCAACACTGCGCCCCAACCTGCTCGCGGCACAGTCGCTCTTTCTCGACCCGTTCAATACCGGGTTCGGCCTCTGGTACAAGACGGACCGACAAAGAAAAGATCTACTGACCGATGCCTGGAAAGCGATCGCAACACAGCGATTCGTCGACGCCAAACAACTTCTTCGAGAACTCCTGAGCCACGACCCGTGCGATGGTGATGCGCTTCTGGCCATGGCCGAGCTTCTATACAAGACCGGAAACGGTGAACCGGCAACGCTCTTCTGGCTCAAAGCGATTGCCTGTGATGAAGAGCCGGACTCCCTCAGCCCGGACCACCTTCCCCTGGGGCGTGTTTTGGAACCCGCCCTTTCCGACCAAATGCGACAGGTCTACACGCTACTCACGCAAGAGTCCCTCAGTGCAGAAGAGTGGTTGCATCAGGTTTTGTGGATGTTGGAACACGGTTTGGGCCGACAAGCTGCCAACGGTCTGGAGAAGGTTCCCGATACCCAGCGCTCGTCAGCTCTCTATCTTGAGGCGTGTTGGCGAAGCCTGACATCACGTGACGAGGTGCCACAACATGTCATCGTCGATACTGCTTTGGACTTATTGGAGGCGTTGATCTCCTCGGGCAAGAGTTCAGAGAAACTGATTGACCATCTTCTCACCGAAGAACTGCCGCAACGCCTCTTCGGTCTGATCCGTCTACACCGAGCAGGTGATGCTCTTGAACGGATAGAACGGACACTGGATCTTGCGCCCACCTTTTCAATGCACGCACAGGAGCTTCTGGCAGAAGGGTTTGCCGTTCAGGGGCGTTATTGTCAGTTTGAAGACGCCTTCATCAACTGGGTTCGCCCATTTACGGGGCTCTTTCTACGGGCATGGGAAGCGGGGCCAAACACACCGGACACCGCTCACCGCATCATTCGTTCCCTCGTCAATGCTCGGCTCACCGAAGAAGTCGAACACTTTCTTGCAGAATTGAAACAGCCGACTCCCCCCTACCCACCCCTTGTGGTTGATGAACTTCTCAATCGATTCGTCCGGGGGGCACCACATATCTCGAACAACGAGGTGGAGAGTCTGGAGTATCGCTATCTTCTCTCCAAGATTGTCCAGGAATCGGCACAATCCTCACCCCTCACCGAACACCTGGCCAGAGCGACGGAGTCCTCCTCTCACCGTGATCCGTGTTCCGACCCGGCAGTCACCAGCGACGCATTAACACGTTTTGGATCTGTTGTTATTGCCACCACCGGCACTGGAGACAAGATTCTGGAGAACCCCGATGCCATCCCCTCCTATCTTGAAGAGAATTGGCAACAGATACATCTGAACCAGTGTGCCGAATTGATCCTGGGAGAAGCGATTCGCATCATACAGTGGCCGAATAGTGAAGAACTGCGTCACCGCTGGCACCAATCGGTCCGCGTGATCAATGATACTCGGAGATACGTGCGTGGCATCGTCGCCATCAGAAAGACGACGATTCGAATCCTTGCCATCGGTTGCAGTACACTGTGGCCAACCAATACAAGCGAAGAGGGACTGCAACCGCAGCTCTCACCTGATGCTGAAGCGGTGAGCATCACCCTGAAGCCGGGCGAAGTGCTCCTCTGTGATAAATTTACGCCCCTTCAGTTGAACGCACCTGAGGATTCATACTGCGATCTCAGATTTCAGAGCACGACACTCTGGGATTGATCTCCATATCCAAAGGCCGATGGACCGGATTGAAACCGCAGATCACAACTGATTCGAGGATATTCAGTTCGGGAAAGCGTTTCCGTCTTATGAAACAGCATGGGGTCGAACACCAGCAGGTCACCCGGTTCAAAGTGTGGAACAAACCGGTGTGCGTGCAGATGCTCCAGAATAAAACCATCGGGGAGACCATTGAGCGCTGCTGGGAACTCACTCTTCAGATGAACAGGGTGTTGGAAACGTTCCAGATAGAGCTCCACCCCGGGAGCTAATCCGTTGCCACACGGTGTCAATGGAATCCAACAGGTGAGAAACGTCGACTGCTTGCCGTGAACCGGATGGTCCTGGTGGATCGGTTCCGGGCGTTGATCCGTCTCATCACGCAGTTGAATGTGGTTGGCCTGATGGGGAATCACCGACCACCCTGGATGACGCTGTTCCGAGTAGAGAGTGATGAGACGTGGCAGCAGCGATCCGTCGATCAGGTGGGAGAGATCAACAGTAATCGATGAAGCGTCATCACGAGGCTCCACCTTTTCCAGACGCCACGCCTCACCCTCGTTATGGCGGCGATGGTGAAGAAGCGTATCACGGTGTTTCTGATGAAACCTGTCAACGGGCTGACGTGGAAAGAAACCTCGAATTAGAACGGCCCCGTATGTGTGAAGAGTCTGGATACACTCTTCAATCCCCTCTGGAGAAGAGAGCGCATGCACCAAACAGCTTGGCTCAATAGGGGTAGAACGGCTACGGATCACCACTTCACGCTCAGAAATTGCCAGCGCTCTCCAGATATCGGGCCAGCGCAACAGGCAGTGGGCAACCGCATGATCCGCGGTGTGGGCAAGAATCTCCATCAGTGAGTCTGCCGCACCTCGTGCATCACCGGAGGCCATCGACAGATGCGCCAACCCCAAAAGGGCCTCCTGACGATAACGCCTCTGATGCTCCTGTGGGAAATGACCGACTCTTCCCCACCGATTCAACGTTTTGATGACGTTTCGAAACGCCCCTTCCGCCTCCGTTCTCCACTCTCCCGTCTCAATCGGTTGCAGGGCATTCAGCCAGTAGTGACCGATATTCATCCAGGCAGCCACATGCGCAGGGTTCCGTTTGGTCACCACTCGAAACAGCTCCAGTGAAGGACGCCAGTAGTGGTCATTCCGTGCCAAGCCCCGAAACTGCATGGCACAGGCGGCTCTGTTGAAAAGATCTTCTGGTGATGAGTCCGGGTGTTCAGTCAAAACCCGATAGCAATGACCGGCCTGTGTTAGCGCGTGGCGCTGCAACAACGTCTCACAGATATCACGCAGCCTCTCCAAGGGGGATGCGTGACCAGCAGAGGCCCAAGCACTCAGATGTCCGCGACACCACGCCTCATCCTCAAGATCATGGATGTGGTCGTCGATCCAGTGTTCACACGCCTCACTATCGCTCACATTAATCACCATCCTGCTTAAGCCTTCCCTTGCGACTCATTGATTCACCCTGTCTCGGGACCGGAGCGGTCACTATTCTCAGATGAGCACACCATGGTAGAGTGAAGGCTTTATGATGATGCCCCACTGTACCATGAACGATTCATTCACGTGTCGGACGTATCGATCGTTGGAACCAGGATAGGAAGAGGGACCATGAACAGTCAATTCGGCACCGATCCCATGGAGCGTGCCAGTCATGTCTTTTATGTAAGTTCACACGGCACTTCCGGTGATCACTGGTTCGATTGGTTTGCCAAAGGACTCAACGCCCATCCGGAAATCATGATCTACATGGGAGATACCGTACGCTCGAAGTATCTCAAGGAGAGGACACGAAAAGAGCGTCCTGACCTGATGCAGTTCACGCAGTTTCTGATCGATCTGGGCGAAGCCTATACGGCGATCGGCGAGTGTTATGCCTATCGCTCCTATCAACTGGAACAGTTACAGAGCAGCTTCGGAGAACGGATTCGGTTCGTCAACATCATCCGCCACCCCTATTGCTGGCTGGAATCCTATGTCTATTGGCGAACGATCAATATGAATATGCCAATGGGCAACACCGACGGTATCGATCACGAGTGGAGCGTCACCTGCCACGATACATTCAAGACGCTGGGTCTCACACCCTACTCCCGTTCCGATATTGAGATCTGGGCCTCCTATCAGGGCATGGATATCCTGAATCGCATGATTACCGACGCCAACGAAGGGGTGGTGAACTACCGTATTGAAGATATTGTTCAGAACCGTGCTGTTTTCAATGAAATCGCCCACTATCTCAGCCATGGCCGTCTGCATTTTGACGACGCCCTTCTCGACCGTATCTACCGAGATGTCAACACACCATGGCGCAAGACGGGACGGGTGGTGGATCGTCCGGAAGTACTCTATGCAGCGTGGCCGGACTGGAAGAAAGAGGCCTTCAATGCCCTTCTCAGCGATGAGGTAATCTCCATGTTCGAAGGGTTCGGTTATCGGTTTTAATGCGCCGGATCTCCCATATTCTCAACTGAACGCTGCCAAGAGCCATTCGACGGAATAGACAGATGCACTCCAACAACACTCCCATGATTCACAATGGCATTCTGCTGACCGACGGCACGGAAGTACCGAAAGGGTGTGCCCGACATCTGGCGGAACATGGAGTGACCATTCATGCTCTGGTCGTAGGGCCCGATGTCCCGATGAAAGATGCGACGGAGATTGCCTCGACCTTTCAGAATGTCCCGCCCATTGTGGTGACGAAAAGACCCGACCTTGAACCGCTGATTCTCGATCTTCTTCAGCAGAACAAGATCGAGATGCTCTTCTCCTGCTACTACGAATACCGCATCCGTCAAAGCCTGATAGATGGGGCAACATATGGGGGCATCAATATTCACCCCAGTGTGCTTCCGTACAATCGAGGATTTCACTCCTCCTTTTGGGGCATTCTCGATGAGACTCCTCTTGGAGCCACTCTGCATTGGCTGGACGAGCAACTCGATACCGGAGATATCATTGATCAAGCGCTGTTGACCGATGATGGGGTCATCCCGGCCAGCGAAGTGCGGGCGTGGTCACGGAATCAGTGCGTCGAACTGTTTGGTCGCAATCTTCCCCGTGTCTTGATCGGCAAAGCCCCGCGTATCAAACAGCACGGTCCGGGCAGCTACCATTTCAAGAAAGATCTTCAGCCCGTCGTGCACTTTGATGCGTCCGACACCATTTCCTTGGAGAGGTTGATGAAACTTGGTCGAGCCACGAGCTTCCAGGAAAACGGCGTTTACGTTGTCAGCGGTGAGCGGAAATTCAAGGTGAGAATTCTCGTTTCGGAGGAAGAGTAGTCCTTCACGAGATGAAAGGTGTAACAATGAGCGTTTCTCAATACGAGTATTACCAGAAACTCAATTTTCATCCCGACAGCATGGCCGATCATCACGGTGAGGAATTTTCAAACTACCTCCGGATCCGCAAACATCTCTATCAGGATCTGCTGAACATCCCACTGGGGCTGTTGGCAGAAAAAAAGGTCCTGGATATCGGCTGTGGTGCCGGTGAAAGCTCTCTGTTCCTGGCCATGCATGGGGCGCAGTTGTCTCTGGTGGATGCCGATGAGAGCACCAATGCCCCTCTGGAAGCCCTGTTCCGCTCCTTCAATTTGACGGACAGCATCACTAAAAAGAGCTTTGTTCCTATGGAGATCTACGAAGATGATCTCCGTTACGCTTTTATCACCGCGGAGGGCTTTCTATTTACCCTGACCAACCGAGATGAGCTGCTGCGAAAAATCTGCACTCTGTTACAACCTGGCGGCATTGCCTGCATATCATTCCCCGAGCGCATCGGTTCGTTTCTGGAGTTTCTCAAGAAAGCGATATTGTGGCGTGCCTATCAGCTGGCCGGTGTGGATGATCTCACCTCACCTGAGGCTGAAAAGATCGCCTGGAGGCTGTTTGAGCCCGCCTATCGTCGCTTGAATAATCCGAGACCCTTCACCATTTGGTGGAAGGATTGCCTGATCAGCCCCTTCTTGACGTGGCAGCACTGCTGGGACTATCAAACGATCCTCTCCGTGATCGAACAGGAAGGGTGTGCGTTCTACTCATCCATTCCACGCATTTACGAACCGGATCATTTAAGTTGGTACAAACGTCTGGATAGCGATGAGACCACACAAGAGGCACGGTTGGCTGGATTGGCCCGCAGGCGGTTGGATTTTCTTTATGGTGAACCGATCGACGTCGATACGACCATTTCCAGGATTGAAACCATCAACCAGGGTTTGGAAACGGTACTACACCATCTCTCCCGCTATTTCCGTTCTTTGCAGGAGGATGTCCCGACTATCGCGTTCAAACCGATTGCTGAAATGATTAAGGAGGCAGGCGTCAACAGTGACTTGACCGACGAGATGGTCTCTTTCTTCGACGCACTTAAGTACAACAATCTTGACCAATTGATGGATCACTATCGTGCATGCAAGGAACTGAACACTCGATGGGGCTGCTCCCTGCACCACATCTGCTTCACTAAAGAGACAAGCGTGATTTCATAGTTTGTTTATATCATTCATGATTTGGATCGCCCGATGTCGCCATGTGTGGTTGGCGCGTATCTCCTCCATCGCATTCCGGCGTATCTCTGCGCAGTGATCGGGTCGATTTACGTAGGAACGAAACACCTCCGGAAACTCTTCCAGATGAAAACGGATGTAGTGACGATCATGTTCAAAATGGTCCTCCAGACCGCCGAAGAGTTCATTCTCCGGAATATCCCGATACATGATCAAGCCGCCGGATGACATGCAATCCATGGTACGGAAATGCATGCCAACCCCTTCATGCACATTGAAGCGGGAGGATTGATACACCCTTCTAATCTCTTCCGGGTCGGTGAGAAATTTCTCGTAATAGGCGCGATACTCCGGCCATTTAGCCCAATTCTCCGGCCCGTAGAGACGGATGGAGTCCGTCTCCTTCACAATCGTGTCCATGGTCTTCTGACGATTGCGAAAACGCACCACTCGACACCCGATATCGTAAAGAAGTGCGTCATCGTCGATCTTCAAGGAGGTTCCGGTCAGTTCTCGATAGATTCTATCCGCTTTGGTGAAGTAGTCGTCGTGTTTGAAAGACTCTTTCGAATAGTTATCCAGCTCTTTTCGATAGTGAGGCAGGAACTCGCCGAAGGTGTACAAGGCGTGACCGGCTTGATTCATGGGACGGCTCAACTCCGCCTCACTCCACGGCGCCGATATGTGACCGACAAAAGAGAGGGTGGACTCAAAGCGTCGTGATCCTGATCGATAGGTCTCCGTACAGGCTCCGGGGCTGAGGAGACCAGAGGCCGTATCGTAGGGGAAATCCGTTACCCACGTTCCACAGAAGAAGTAGGTGATGTCACTCCCTTTGAAATGGTCCATACTGCGACCATTGAAGTCGACGATCCAGGCAACATGCAGAATCTCTTTCTTGAGAAAGGGGATCTCGGACCGAGGCCGATTCATCTCAATGATCAGGTCCGGCTCATAGTTCCTCACCCACTTAGTCAGAGCCTCTTCGTCCAAGAGGGCAACATCACCATTGGTCTGAATTCCGAGTTGCTCGAAGCCTCGAATCATCTGCTTGAGTAACGCTTTGTAGAATGGTGTCGGGCTGGGCAAGAATATCGAAACACGTTGAATAGTCATAGACTCAAGGAAAAGAATGAACGTGGAGTAGTGCTGAAACCTACTGAGGCTACCGCACAATGCGGAAGACTACAATCACCGATGGCAGCAGACAGAGGAGGTGTGCTTGCACACGCTTCTTCTCTTCTGATACGCTACTTTCTGAATCTGGAGAAAAGCAACACTCTTGACCAGGGTATCTCACCTGTCGTGTACCGATGATTCACACCCCATTGAAACAGAATGATATATATATACATCCCATGACACACTCTTCTCAATTGCCCAACGCTACAATTGTCCATTTGACGGTTTTCAAATCCGGAACAGTTCTATTCCGACGCATCATTGAGGATCTCACCGGTCTTCCCTGCTTTGAACCGGCTATTACGCCCGGAAAGGTGGACTATCAAGATGCTGATCAACTGCACTGCAAGGAGGGCCACTTCTATTCCTGGCATCTCTATCCAACGCCGGCGGTGAGAAAGATCATCATGGAGAGCGCCGCAAAACCAGTCATGTTATTGCGAAACATCTATGACTTACCCGTCTCCATGTACTATCACTTCGCAAAGAATATTGATGCTGAAATCGGGCGTGGACGCAATGTCGAGCACCATTTTTCGGAGATCTCCCGTCAGGAAGGTTTGGACCTGATCATCGACGGTTTCACCAAACCCGATTTCATCTGGCCCGGAATCGGCACCCATCTCCAGCACATGGAGATGATGTTCACCCTGGCTGATGAACACCCCTCTTTCATAACAAGCTATGAACGATTGGTTTCCGAAAAACAGGGAGAGGTTGAGAGACTTGCCGACATGCTCGACATCACCGTTGACTCTCAGACGCTCTCTTCCATAGTCGAAAACAGCCGTTTTGATGTCATGAAAGCAAAAGCCGTCAAAAACAACACTGCCTCACATTTCCGCAAAGGCACCCCCAAGAGCCACCTGACCGAATTAACGACGGACCAGATCGACCGCGTCAAGGCAATCATGCAGCAGCAGGCTCCCCGTCTTGAAGAGCTGGCACGACGGTTTGCGTTCCATGAAATTCTAGAGTGCGCCTCCGACTGAGAGCTGTTAGAGCTGTTAGAGAACAGAAGCCATGACTGTTGACGATTCTACACACACCTCTCATCAGTTGAGGCATGACCGGGTGCTTTCATAGCGCACACCAACTACGGTTTCCGTGTGTTTGCATGTTCTTTGCATACACACCTGTAGATCCCATTATTATTCATGGTAAGCGGCTGATATCTTGACACCCTTTGCACCCGATTCTTTGAGAAGAGACTCTGGTGAACGATCCTGGACCAGCATACAGTCCAGAGCCGGCTGCCCTATCTCTTGACACCACTTTTCTCAGATTTCGGATAGATATTCATGACCACTCAAAACCCACAAATCAAACGGATTGGTCAGGATCACAACATCGTCTATCAACGAAATCTCCAGATCCTTCGCCTTCTCGATCCGCAACTTCATGCGCGCGTCGCCGCTGTACAACTGCCTAACTCTGTTGCTATTGAACCCGTTTTCGGGACCAATAATGCTGTTCAGAGTGTTCGGGTAACCATGTCCGACGGGCACCATTTCTACCCGTGCCGACCAGGCAATCTGAGCAAAGAGGATCAGGCGTTTTTTTCAAAGACGACAAGCATGACGGTTTTCTGTCTCATCGGTACGGAAAACGTCGACCTCTTCTTCTATCTTTTTGAACGCAGTATCGACATCGGTGAGCTTAAGCACCTCAAACAGGTGCCGTTCTATGTGTTAGAACCGGACATCAATGCCTTTGTCATCCTGCTCTGTCTGTATGACATGCGCAAAATCTTCACCTCTTCCCGTGTGAAGTTCTTCATCGGCGAGAAGTGCATCAACGATTATCTCGATTTCCTTTCGATCTCGGATCGGCAGAAACCGGCCTACATCATGTCGCCAAACAGCAGGATAGAACTGAAACAGGGCGTCATTGACGGCATCACGGAGTTGCAGGACAGGCAGACGAAATCTTTAGAGAACCTCATGGAGAGTTGTGCACAACGCTACGACTCCCCTGAGCGACAGCTGGAGATCAAACAGGCGTTCCAGAATCAAGGGCGCCCGCTTCGCGCCATGTTCTTCACCTCCCGTTACACCTCGTTTCTACAATACGGAACAGCCAATCTGGCCAACGGGTTCAGCCTTATGGGGTGTGAGGTACAAGTCGTCAAGGAGACGGACACCCTCTCTGAATACAACATGCTCTTTATGTTGGAGAAAATTGACCAGTTCGATCCGGACCTGATCATGATGATCGACCACTTCCGTTGGGAGTACCCTCATCTCCCACAATCGATACCTTTCGGAACATGGGTGCAGGATCTTCTTCCCCAGATGTTCCGTGACGATCAAGGTCCCCTTGGTCCCCACGATCATGTCTTCAGCTTCTCAAAAAAGTGGATTCGGACCAAACGGTTGAGCGGGCCAATGTTCGGAGACCGGCCAATCCACTATCTCCCGGTGGGTGTTGACACTGAGGTGATCCGCCCTCTTCCGGACGTGAAGAAGGATATCGACGTTCTCTACGTCTCCAACCTACCTCTGTCGGACCATACACTCGATCCCTTTCGCAACAAGGATACCTTGTACGAATACACCCTTTTCAAGAATGAGCGCGAAGCGTTGGACAACAATGCCATCACTGTTGAACAGATGGTAATACTCTACACGCTTATTGTTGAGGAACTGGAAAAAATCTCCTACCTTGAAGCGTTTGAACTGGAACACAATCTGGTGAGAAAACGGTTGTTTGCCAAGCAACTTCTGGAGTTGCTCGAGATTAAGGACGTGGAATCGTGTATGGGCCTTTTCGTGGATAACAACCAGACCCGTATTGGCTGGGATATCTTCCGAAAACTCAAACTCACCCCTGCCCGTCATCTCGCCGAACAAGGAATCAATATCCATATCTACGGCTCCAACTGGGAAACATTCCCTGAGATAGCCGACCACTGCCACGGAATCGTTCAGAACGGCGACCCCCTGAATCGACTCACCGCCCGCAGTCGCATCTGCATCCATAATTCAGGAACCACTCTGCACATGCGTTCCATGGAAATTCTCGGTGCTGGAGGATTTCTAATGTGTAAACAGACAGATCCAACAATTGACAATACAGCTATCACCGATTTCTTCGAAGATGGTAAGGATATGGTGCTCTGGAATAATGAGCAGGAGTTACTGGAACACGTTCGTCACTATCTGGACAACCCGGACGCTCGTGAACGCATCGCCCGGCAGGGGTTTGAGAGCTGCATGAAACAGTTCACCTACGACCGTCTTGCCCAACAGGTGCGTGAGACCATCCGCAAGGATCTTTCACAGCTGGAAGCGTAGAGATATTGCAACCTCCATGCATGCCATACCCCCTTCCAAAGATGAACATCTCCAGTACACCCTCAGCCATCCCCATGGCAAACGGTTTCCGGAGGCTGATAGCACTCTGACCAGATAAGAGAGCGATCAACAGGAATGCCCACCCGCTGCAACCGCTGCCACATACCGACTGGATCGTGGCTCGGAAGAAGAAGGAAGCGGTTGTCCCTATACCTCTCCACGGCAGCATCATCTAACAGACTGACTGAAACGTCGAAAAATTGACCGTTTTGACGATGTGGCCTGTCGTCCAGAACGGCACGAATCGTTAAACCACCAAGATCGATCCGCTTTGAAAAAATGGTGAGATAACGATCCATAGCGGGCATGACCACAACCGGCTCATCATCCAGCTTCCATGCATCCAATCGCTGTTGGAATCTCTCATAGAGCGCCTTGATGTGTGGCACGAACAGCGGTGAGAAATGCATCTTTCGTTGGCAGTGTGGACAGAGGATATTGATGCCGCGCACACCAAAAAAAGGCTGCCACGGATTGAGTTCCGGTGTTCTTCCTTCAGCAGGATACTGAACACGATAACTGTGCTGCTTACCACACGATGGACAGGAGATGAGCGCCGTGGACAACTGGTGATCAACGGACTGGAAATCGTGAAGAGTAGCTGGTCTTTTAGTGTGGTTGAGATCCGTTATCTCACGGAGCTTCAGATAGGTATCCTGACACTGTTCATCCGTCATCGTCGTCATGTTGACGGGTGGTTGGGGTGTGGTCCATAACCAAGTAGCCCCATTGGAGATCTGCTGAGTGAATGCGATCGGGTCGGTGATCAGACCTTGTTGGCGACAGCTCTCATAGAGTGGCGTCCCCGGATAGGGTATGACTGCACTCCAGTCGATAAAATGGAAGGCGTTCCGCTCCTGAAACGCCAGACTCTCCGCCACCGTTTCCTCGGTCTCGGCTGGATCTCCAAAAAGGAAATTGGCTTGAATAGCAATATCGGCCTTCCGAGTTGCATGTAGCGCTTTTTCTATCTGTTCAGGCCGTATCCGCTTGCGCATGCTCTCCAATACGGTGCGACTACCACTCTCGACGCCGTAACTGATCCATACACAACCACTCCGACGCATCAACCGCAGCAGGTCGGCATCATCCGCCCCGTTCACCCGTAGCTGACATGTCCAGCGGATATCAGCCTTCTTCTCGATCAACGCTCGACAGAACTGGTCGATACGTTCTTTTTCATAGTCAAACAGTTCATCATAAATCGCAAAAAAACGGGCTCCATAACGCGCTTTCAAGTCCAGAATCTCAGCAACAACTCGTTTAATGTCCCGCTTTCTGTAGACCTGACTCGTGGGATGGAAGCAGAAGGTGCAACGATATGGACAGGAACGACTGGCAGAGACCGGAATGGTGCGACCAAGATCATTGATGGTCAGGTGCGCGTCGAACCGGTCCTCCCCTTGCATGGCAACGAACTGCTCAATGCCGAACGCCTCCAAATCCGGTGAAGGCAACGCATTAAGGTCTTCAATCGCCTCCCGTTGTGGTGTTAAGTGCGTCGTCTCCCCTTGCCAATAGATAATTCCGGAGATCGCTGCAAGATCCGGTTGCGCGGCTTCGAGAGCAGCGACCAGCTCCCGCATCGTTGCCTCCCCTTCACCGATCACACCGATATGTGGCCGCAGGTGGTTGAAAACGGCCTCAGGTTCGGCTGTGAGCAGACCACCTCCCAAAACACGAATGATGTCAGTATTATACGCCTCAACAAGAGAGAAGATCTCTTGGATGGCATTCATGGTCACGGAGAGTCCACCACTCGCCACGAGAGCGATCTCTTCGGTTTCGAGTATTCGGCGGAGCGCCGGCATCCGTTCTTTCGCGTCGATATTATTGAGATTCAAGCAGATTACGCGATGACCATCCTCTTTCAAGCACGCGGCAATGGATGCCATTCCCAAAGGAAAATAGCGGCTGTTCGCTGTGGCTGCATAACTGGGATTAACAAGCAGAGTGTTCATGCAGAAGTCCATCGCCACGATTCGGTGGTCTTGATCAACCAAGCCAAGACAATTCTCCAGTTGCAGACGCCTTTTCCATCCCTTTAATTCAGCAGAGATTATCCCGATTGGTAAGCAACTACCATGGGCTGCACCCAATGGATTCACCCTGCCAGGCTTTCCGAACAGACCTCTGTAGCAGCCACTTTCCAGTGGCTTCAATGAAGAAGACGCCCAGATAAACTAGGGCGTGTCCTCAATGAGAACGAATCAGCGTTTGTGACTGAATATGCAGCAGGCAAGGCGTGAGGAGCGCGGTTTGGCACGGCCAAATGAGCGACAAACAACGCAGCATGGTGCATTTTCAGGCTAAACCCGAAGGGCTGGCGGTACGCTAGCGCTGTTTCGGGCTCATTGAGGACACGCCCTAATTACACTTTTCGAATAACAGGCGTGATCACATCCCCATCCAGATCAGCTAAGAATATCACGACGAACACTCTCCTGTCGAAAGCGAGGAGAGCGGATTCTTGGAGTAGAATCACACGGCACTTCACATCTATCGATACTTCGAAAGTCGAGCACGCAAGACAGTAAAGTTAACGGGTTCACCCGAACTCTCCTGAGCTTGAAGAATACGGAGGGTTCCTCGGCCACAAATCACCAGGGGTATATTATCTCGAATAGACCAGAATTTGCCGGGAGTTCGTTGTTCGAAGGTCATTTCGGGACCGGGTTCGACTCTATTAAGTATAATCGTCCGCCCGTAGCATGCCGTTTTTGCCCCGGAATAGGGCGGGCCAAGAGCATTGACGAAGCGTGTTATGTATTGAGCATCCTGTTCCCAATCAACCCACATATCCTCTTCATTGCGCCAAATGGAGTAGGTCGCTTGGGTTTCATCTTGTTCCTGACCAACAAGAGGGTTGCCATTTGCAACGCAATCGAAAACCTCTTTAGCGCAGGCACTATAAGCAGAGCGTAATGCCGTCAGAGCTTCCTGTAAGGTGATCGGGTAGGAGATGTCAACCAACGATTGCGCCAAGATCGGCCCTTGATCAGGCTCTTCGCTGGGGAGCAGAGCTGTGACTCCCAAGCAGGGTTCTTCATTCAGAAGCTGGGAAACCGTTGGAGAAAAACCGCGATAACGTGGGAGCGGAGAATCATGAAAGATCACCAGGTTCTCAGTGGTAGGCAGTAAAAATTGCCAACCGACGACGAAACAGAGATCGTACCCTTTCAACTCCTGAAAGCTTGGCCTGTTCTTCATTTCCAACTGGAAACCGTACCTCTGTGACAAGCTGTTGATTCTCTCCAGATAATCGCTCCCTTCTCCCTTCTGACGATAGGTGTACACCATGGTCGGCTGAAGAAACTCGATTGTATCTTCTAGAAAGTTTGCCCCTTTAGTCCCGCAAACCAATGCGCAAACTGTAAGGGGAGTGTTGAGGTTCATCGCAGCATCTCCCTCCTACTTAAGATCATCCTGGAGTCATTACCAACGTGCAGGAGAGTTTTAGTTGATTGTGGTCACTATAGTCCAGCCACCACGCTTCAAGTGCGTGAAGGCTATGCTTCCAGCAAGACCAACACCATCTTCAAAGTGATACCCGGTTACCATAATTACATTCTTCACTCACACCTCTCCGTCATTTGAATATTTCGAAGTACAATGACGACTTGATCATCGAAGAAGAACGCCACCTCAACAAAACGACACGCCCTAAATGAGGAGCCTTTTTACTGGAATCCTTGGAGTAAGCAATGGCTGTCGAATCCTGAGAGATCAAAAAGAGCACATATTCACACTCAAACCTTGGATACTATTCTCTGGCCATGATTTCTGCAATATATTCAAAGAAAGTGACAGATTCTGCTGAGCTATTCCCTCATGTTCGTGCCTGAACAGGAAACAAGAAAGAGGTGAAGAGCGCAGCTTCGGTCTGAATGAGAGAATGCGGTCTAGAATCAGGTTGCCTGACGAGACACGACGCCATTACCGACGCTGGAATGAAATCAATGGTTCAACACAACACGTCGCTTGGAAGGGATTATGGGAAGTGGTAAAGTTGGCCCCGGATTGACCGGATGGACGCACTTGATCCAAAGGATCGCATCAACTCCAGCAGGAAACACTTGGACACGAACACCTCGTTTCACCAATATTCTCATATAGGTAGTAAACATTTATGAGAGTCTCTTCCCAGTTATTCTAGAACCGATAAACGGGTTTGAGATTGGCCGACAACAAGGATGCCTGAAATCTGGGCGTCAGAAGAAACTCTGCTGTCTTGAAGAAGGATAATAGGTAGTCGCAACAATGAAAAAATTAAAAAATTTGGCCATTATTCCCATGCGAGGGGGGTCGAAACGGATTCCCAAGAAGAATATCAAACCGTTCTTCGGCAAACCCATTTTCCTCTACACCCTTGAGGAAGCAAAGAAGTGCAAACTCTTTGATGAGATTATGATCTCCACAGACTCGGAAGAGATCGCACAGCTCTGTAGAGATCATGACGGGAACATCCCCTTTATGCGTCCTCCGGAACTGGCTACCGACGAAGCGAGGCTGGGAGATGTTTGTGCTAATGTCATACAAACCTATGAAAATAAAGAGGTATATTTTGAGAACTTCTGCATTC
Organism: Magnetococcales bacterium; assembly: GCA_015231265.1. Lineage (GTDB taxonomy): Bacteria > Pseudomonadota > Magnetococcia > Magnetococcales > JADGBX01 > JADGBX01. The sequence goes on from JADGBX010000002.1 coordinate 30,371, forward strand.
TTTGGGCGACTGCACCGATGAGAACCGCCGAAGATATCAAGAATGCCTATCAGCTCCTGGATGAAAAGACGGAAGCTGTTGTTGGTGTCAGCGAATTTGATTACCCACTTTTTTGCGCTCAGTATCTTGCACAAAGTGGTGAACTGGTCCCAGTCTTCCCCGATTTGTGCATGGCCCCTGCAAAAGAGCATCCTCAGGCCGTCGTGGATAACAGCTCGATGTGCTGGGTGAAAACGGCTGCCTTTAAAGAACAAGGAACATGGCTGCCAAAACGCTTGAAAGGTTACTCAATGCCGCGCTCTCGCTCCGTTGATATCGACACCCAACAACAGTGGGACCAAGCAGAGTTCTTCTTCAATAAGTTTCTTAAGGAACGAGATCGTATCTAGGGCGTCTACAATCAGTGCGACATGCGGGATCGGCTCTGTCTGGAATTCATAATAACGAGTACAACAACTCTTCGTACAGAGCCTAGGGCGTGTCTTCAATGAGAACGAAATCGCGTTTGTGCCTGAAAATGCAGCAGGCAAGACGTGAGGAACGCGGTTTGGCACGGCCAAATGAGCGACGAACAACGCAGCATGGTGCGTTTTCAGGCCAAACCCGAAGGGCTAGCGGTACGCCAACGCGGTTTTGGGCTCATTGAAGACACGCCCTAGATCCCCATGCTGACCTGAGATATCAACGAGTAGATCGGCAGCAGCAGCCCGGCCAGAAGAAACACGAACACACCGCCGACAAGAAAGATCGCCAACGGCTGAATCACTTCACTCAACGTATCCACAAGATTCTGTAACCGCTCACGATACTCATCTGCGATGTACTGAAGCTGATCAGGAAGCGTACCACTCTGCTCTCCTACTTTGATCATCTCAAGTACGAATGCCGGAAACACCTGCGCCTGTTGAAACCCCTCCGTCAAGCTCTCGCCCTGGAGAACACTTTCACGCACCTCATGGATTTTTCTTGCGTAGACCTCATTGCTCAGCGATTCGGACAGGATCTTCAAACAGGTGATCATATCGATACCTGCGGAGATCAGGAGGTTGAAATATTCGGACATGAACGAGAGTGAAGAGGTTCGAACCAAAACGCGCGACACCGGCAGATGCATGAGAATCTGATGATACCTGTAGCGGACATCCTTGTTGCTCTTGATCAGGGCAATAATTCCCGACACGACAAGGAACAGCGTAATCAGAATGATGATGATGTAACTCTCCATAAATTTGGAGAGATCCAGCAGGAACACCGTGATGGGTGGCATCTCCACATCAAGTTGGTGAAAAATCCCCATCATTTTCGGAACCACATAGTAGATCCAGAATCCAGCAGTACCGATGGTACTCAACAGAACCATGACCGGATAGATCAACACCTTCTTGGTATTGGACGAGATGGTTCTCAGGCGTGCCAAATGGTCGGAAGCATCTTTGAGAGTTCTATCCAGCGTCCCTGTTTCATCCCCCACCCGAACAAGGAAACAGACCTCCTGGGGAAACACATCCGGATGACTCTCTACTGCATCAGAGAACCGGGTACCCGACTCCAGCTGAAGCCTCAGCAGCTCGACGACTCTGGACATGCCGGGGCTCTCCATCTTGTCCATGCTGACTCTCAGAGCATCAACCAGAGAGATTCCCGCACGCAGCATCGCAGACATGTTGTTCAGAAACATGATCATGTCGTCGCGTTTGACCGGGCTCTGAAAGAGACGCATGAACCAGCCGACGATCAGCTCCTGATAGGAGGATAACCGGCGTAGAGCAATGACCGTATTGCCCGCCTCTTCCAGATAGGTCTGAACATCCAGAATCTCCCGCAAGGGAAGATCCTTGAAGCCCGATTGCCGTATACCGTCCGGCTGCACATATCGATAGTAGTAGATGGCCATGTTCTTACCCACTCATGGATACGATGTTATGCATCATGCGACGGAAGCGTTTCAGGTGATTTGATCATCGGCACTGTTCCGAGTCTGTGACCGGCTTGCACCTCTTCCCAAAATTCTGATCAACTCATCACTTGTGGTTTCACCGGTCAAAACCTTACCTACTGCAATTGAGCGGATATCATTGTAATCCCCCTGCTTGGCAAGAGAGATGATTCGATCCATGGTTTCACCTCTGGCAAGACTGGCGGTCACCTCTTCGCTGATGCGCCAGATTTCATAGATGGGAACCCGACCGATATACCCCGTCTCATTGCAGGAGTCGCACCCACGACCACGGTAGAGGGTGGTAAGCTCGTGATCTCCCAGAATAGCCCGCTCTTCGTTGGTGGGAGCGTAGCTCTCCTTGCAGTTGGAACAGATGCGTCGCACCAAACGTTGGCTGACGACTCCCAACAGTGAGTCGGCCAACATCACATGGGAAACACCTAGTGAAAGCAGACGGGGGATCGCGCCGAACACATCGTTGGTGTGCAGCGTCGAGAGCACGACATGTCCCGTTTCAGCAGCGATCAGGGCGGTTCGTGCTGTATCTTCATCCCGAATCTCACCCAGCATGATGATGTCAGGATCATGGCGGAGAAAATGGGGGATTGCATTGGCAAATCCATAGCCGGATTTGACATTGACCTCCGTCTGCCGAATGGATGGAATCTGATACTCGATGGGGTTTTCCACCGTCAAAACATTCTTTCCGATCACATCCTGCGCCTGAATACCCGCATAGAGCGTCGTCGTCTTCCCCGATCCCGTTGGACCGGTCAGTAGAACGATGCCGTACGGTTCATTGAACAGTTGGCGCAAGCGCTCCACATCACTCGCCTCGAATCCCAGTTCGCCCAGCCCCTTCACCCCGATATCACGCGGAAGGATACGCATGACAACATTTTCACCATGGGGACAGACAAGGGTCGAGACACGAACGTCATACCCCATATCCAAGACAGTGATGGAGAAGCGTCCATCCTGGGGTTTGCGCTGCTCGGCAAGATCCATCTTGGCGCGCATCTTAATCGTTGCCACCAACCGCATCAGGCTTCGGTTCAAGGAGAACATCGGATGCATCATGCCATCGATGCGAAACGCAATCGCGATGCTCAAAGGACCGGGACGGATGTGAATATCCGAGGTGCGGTAGCGGATCGCCAGGGTAAACATATGGGAGAGCAGAGAGTCCAGATTCTGGGCGGAATCGGGCATCAATGTAGCTTGGGCGATCTCCTTTTCTATCAACTTCTCAATGGGGTTTTCCAAAAAGTAGTAGTAGTGCTGGATCGCTTGCTGGATCTTTCGGCGCTCCCCCTGATGCAAGATGGGAGGTTTGGAACTGGCACTGTGCCGCTGGATCGTCTGAATCAACATCTCCGGATTGGTCGCCGCCGAAACCACCTCGACATGATCCTCATGGAGCTTGATTGGCAAAAAGTCGTTCTTCACACAGAGATTCTTGTTGAAGACACGCAACGCCTCCTTATCCGGCACCACCCTATCCACATCCAGGTAGCGGATGCCCGCTTGATCCGCAACCAGTGAGGCCACATCAAACTGGGTAACGAAGCCCATACGTTCCAGAACTTCACCCATCTTCTCACCGGTCACCTTCTGTTCCTGCAAGGCGTATTTCACGTGTTGATTGCGGATCAAACCCCGCTCTTCCAACAGGACACCCAGTGGTTTGCGTTCTGTATTCATTATTTTACCCTAACGTTCCGACCGATCTTGATCGTGGTGTAACGTGTAGTAGGTGTACTCATCGATCACCCCACTGGGCGCACGTCCAAGCGAGGATTGATAACGGGCAATAGCGCGCAGAACCCCTGTATTTCCCCACCGCTGCTCCGGACCCGGGTCGAATCCTGCACGCTTTAAATCTTCGATCAGCGGAAGCAGCGCAGCTCTATCGGTGAGCAAATGAACCTCTTGTGGGGGATATCGTGGTTTCCAAAACAGGAAATGATGGCTTCCTTTTTTGGACTCAAGAAGCAGAACCGGACTCCTCCCCTTCATCCCCTCGACACTCTCACGGAAACGAAGCAGACGCCAGCCGCCATCTTCTTTCACCTTCTGCTGCAAAACAGTAAAATCATTATTGCCAAGAGCACGTTCGAAAGTATTCGAATGGTGCTCTAATCCATATGCTGCAAGAAACTGCCTGATCTCAGAGCGTCGGGAAGAGAGTCTCTGCTCACCTGCTGCGGGACGACCGTTTCTGCTTATCTCTATTTCCTGCTGGCTCTTATCCGTTGCCGACTCTTTCAACTCTCCATCCATAAGACTCTTCATCGTGGTCACCACCGATGCCAGATGGTCTGGCCTGGTCAGAGTGAGACCGATGAGAAGAATCAGACAAACGAGGATCAGCCACTGAACACGAAACACGGACTGCCAACCGTTCCAACTGCGTCTCCCGCGTGTCGGCAGGAGTTCGGCATTCAACTCGCCTGCGGCACGCCGCATGATCCCCCGGTCGATTCTCTGCGTCCGGTATGCCACCAAAGCATAGAGACAACGATCCATCAACCGACCGATCTGTCTGGGATTTCCGTGAGTTTCCTTGAAGAGAACACGCAAAGCGCCCCGTGTGACAACGACTTGACCACTGTTACCCGCCTGATCCAACTTGTAGAGAACAAAGCGAACAAGTTCATCGTAGTTGAGGGGACTCAAACGTTTGTGCAATGCAAGGCGACTGTGCAACTGACGCATATTGGGGAGATACAGGGTCGTTTCGAACTCCGTCTGACCAATAAGAATGATCTGAACCAGTTTATCCGTCTCGGTCTCCAGATTGGAGATCTGCCGGATCATCTCCAGACTCTCCAATGAGAGATTCTGGGTATCATCGATCATGATGACGCAGTTATAACCCGCCTTGAACTCCTGGAGCAGATAGCCGTTCAGGGACTCCATCAGCGTGGACATGGAGTCGTGCTCGCCGCTTTCCAACCCAAAATCCGTCGTGATCGCCCTTAATAGATCGATTCCCTGGAGGAAGCTGTTAAGCACAAGGGAGACACGAATCGACTGCTCCTTGAAAATCCTCATCAGCGCTCTGGAGAGGGTCGATTTTCCCAACCCCACATCACCGGTCACCGCAATAAAGCCTTTGCGCTGACAGACGGCATCAAGAATCTCACTGAGGGTGTGCGCCATCCTTTCAGTCTGAAAAAAATGTGTCGCGTCCGGAACAACAGGAAAAGGTGTCTCGGCAAGTCCGAGCAGGTGCAAGAGCGGCGACGGACCAATGCCATGGCCAGAGCCAGCTTTAGGGTGCTCGGTTGCCGCTCTCTCCTCGGCATCGGCGTGAACATCCATCCTATCGACCGGTTGCCGACGAGGAGGCTTGCACCATATCGATGAGAGAGAGAATTCTAGGATGGTCAGGATAGTCCCTCATCAACCGCTCCAACCGCCTGACTGCATCACGATGGCGCTTCATACCCATCTCTGCAACGACCATGTTTACATTCGCCTCCAAGTCATCAGGCAACTGCTTCAAAACAGTGCTCAACAGTCCAAAGGCGCTGCTGTATTCCTCTCTGGTCAGATGCCAATAGGCACGCATTTTCGCCACAAATGGGCTTGAGGATCCCAGAAGCTGTTCCAGTTCCGACAACTGCTTGCTGACCATCTCCACGTTATTGCTGTCGATGGCTGCAAACAGACGTTCAGTCACAACGCCGACACCCCGTGTGTCCGGATCAAGGATGCCGTTAGTGACAGTGATGGTCTCGATAGGTGGTTGACGCTGGTCAGCGGTCTGCTCTGATGAACCTGCAATCTGCGGCACCTCCGGTACAGTGTTCAAAACCGTCTCATTCTTGGGCGCGTTTGAGGGTGGAACACGACTCTCAGGTGCTGTCAGCTCAGACGACACCTTGTGCTGATCCCTCTTCACGTTTTCAACGTCTACACCCCGTTTGGATGGTTCAGATTCAGCGAACACGGGGCCGCTCTCCGATCTCTCCGGATCTCCTGTCTCAACTACCTTAACTCTCTGCAAGGGAGAGATCCTTGGTGGCAAAGGATAATCAGGGACTACTCGGACCGACGAAGGGTGTTCCACGCTTTCAACCACAGTCACCGGCAATGAGCGATTGGGAGTAGGGGCATCAACAACCGAACTCTCTTCGGCCTGTTGGTCGGAATGGTGGTCCAGAGTATCGGGTCGGGTCTGTTGGTTGGAAAGAGAAGTGAAGACGGGTTGGAACGAGAGCGTGACCGGCCCCTTATCAATGAAGGGTTGAGGAGGCTGTCCAGGCTGGGCAACAGGATTCGCAGGGAGAGAAACACGATCGTCTCGTGCAACAAGAAAGAGTGCTCCCCCGACAAGAGCAAGCAGACCGATCACCAGCAATGCTCTCATGGTGCTCTGTTCAGCAATAAGGGTGGGCGACACCCCGTCTCTATCCGTTTCTACCCGAGTGGGTTGGGAGACTTTGATCAGCTGCTCGACCGAAATCGACCGTTTGCTCCCTTTGTGGAGCATCTCCTGGGGAGCATCGTGAGACTGAAGCTCCCGCAACGCTTCAAAGATAACACTCAAATCACATTCACCCGTAGAATGATCACCAGCTCCCTACCCGTTTCTGCCTCGGAATCCTTGCGAAATGCTTTTCCAAGAATCGGGATATCACCGAGAATCGGCACCCGCTCCGAAGCGGTGGTCTGGGTGCGACTGATCAACCCGCCCAACATGACGGTATCTCCATCATGCACTTTCAAGGTTGTGGTCATCTCCTTAAGATCCACTTTCGGCAGGGTCAGTTTGAAATTGTTACCCACATCAACCAGAGTCAAACTGGTGGAGTCCACCGTGCTCTGAATGGGGTGGATGGTCATGGAGACCATTTTGTCTTCATCAATGAACGGCACAACCCCGACGACAAGCCCGTCGAACACTGTAGAAACCTGAGGCTGCTCATCCGACCCCACCGAAGTTCCCGTGGTGCTACTGAGTATCTGAGAGGGGGATTTTGAGACGTAGGAGTTGGTGGTGCCGACACTGATGAAGGCCGGTCGTCCATGCTGTGTACGAATGAACGGGTTGGAGAGGACTCGGACTTCACCAAAATATTTCAGTAGGTTCAAGGCGGCATTGAATGTCCCATCCCCAAAACCGAAACTGAACATGTTCTTGCCATCTGAGAAGGAGACTGCAGGAACCGAGATACTGCGCGATGCCGCCGAGGCCGCTCGCAAGGTCGTGGAGATGGAGCCCATTGAGAGACCGTTGGCTGCCATGCCGGCGACAAGTCTGTCATTGAGGATCGACCAGTTCACACCGTGCTGATGACCATCCGAAAGCTGCACTTCAATGATCTGCGCCTCCATCACCACCTGCTGGCTCAGCGTCTTTTTAAAGGTATGAATCAGCGCACTCACATTTGAGATCACCGACCGTTTTGCCCGAACGAACAGCGTTCCGGTGAGACGATTCAGGTGGTACGTGGGTGTATCCTGACGAATCGCATTGTTGATCTGTGAAACAGCACCCACCTCCGAGACCGATTGTGACGCTTTGGTTTCCCCACCCAAAGCGTTTGGATCCTGCACCGTTCCGACCAAAGTCTTGAGCATCTCTTCCAACTGGTCGTATGGATTGTTTTTTGGTTGGATCTCTCCGGAAATCTCAAAGCTACCCGTCAATCCGCTGCTACCACCATCAACCTGTGAACTGCCCAGCACATCACCACCGGCGGCCATACTGGTTTTGAAACTGGTCTCCAAAAAGTCGAGATGAAAAATCTTCTCCTGGAGCGGCATGATGCTCAGGAGCCTGCCCTCGGTTTCACCATGCAGATCGGCAATACGCAGAATATGGTTCAAGACGCGACTGGCCGGCGCGCTGTTGAAGTGGACGGAGATCCTGTTCGACACACCCGCAACACTGGGGTGCATCACCAGATCAAGACCTGCCTGAGTGGCCAACGCTCGGAGAACATGCTGCACTTCGCCATTGGTAACATCCAGAGTCACCATGGTCAGATCCATGGGATCCGGTTGCGGGCGAAGAGGAGCAACCCTAACCGGTTGCGGTTGCTTTCTCTCAAAGCGCTCCCGCATCTGATCGATCTCTTCGAACATGTTATCGGAGTTGCGCGCCATATCCGCATCGGCATGAGGAAGACGGAACTTGGTTTTCGCCGTCCACTCATCATACTTGCTGGCATCCTCCTCCTTCTGTGGGTTTCCTGCACAACCACTCAAGAGGAAAACCGCACTTACGGTGAGTGCAATGGTTTTGATCATGTTCATTGAACCGATCCCTTTATCTCTGTTGTACTCGCTCTCAATGACATGGACGCACACTACCGTTCACCCGGGCAGGCATTCTACCCGTGTTTTTATAGAGCTCGATGCACTTCTCATCTGATCCCCATTGCTTATTGGTATCAGACATCTAGCGACCGCTCCACTCTTGTCCCTGTTGCAGACGTGGGATAATGCGTGATTGCAGGAGATCAAGATTGGCCGAGGCTCGCTCGGATCTCTCCTTGGGACAGTTTTCTCTGACGGCATGCCAGGAACTGACCGCCATGGGAGCACGTTCGGATGCCTTGTCCCACTCTAGTTTCCTGACACTCTCTCTGACCGTACTACTGAGATTCATCGCTGCCGACCAGCTCGCTTGGCAGGCGATCTGATTAGAAGTGATCGGTGTCCATCTGGACATCATCCCTTTTTGGCAGGTTTTATCAACCGCCTTCAGATCGGACGCTGCGATCAGAAAAGTGCGTTCCGCAGCAGCCCACTGCTCCGCATCACTCAAAGAGAGGCCCTCGGCATAGTCGATCTGCACCTGGGCAACGGCCATGCGACAGCGGTTGTTAGCAAGAATTTCACGCAGCCGTTGATAGGTTACCCTCGACGCAACTCCTGACTGAGCACGACAGAAGGGTTCCGCCTCCATGAGCGTTGTCTGCTGGTCCTTGAATCGAACCATAGCCTCTTCATACTTTCCGGCACCGGCACGATCCTCCCCATCCTGACGAACTTCGAACCCCCGCGCTGTCAATGCCTTACATCCCCATTCATTGTAGCGGACCGTAACCGACTGCAAGACCGAGCGAATCCGGTCTCTGCTCGGTTGTGCATCGCAGTGTCGGGATGCCTCGGTATAGAGCGCGATCTGTTTTCCTAAAACTGGCTTGGCCCGCTCCCACCAGATCGTGTCGTAGAGATGCCGTTCCACCTGATCAGCTCCCGGCACGGAGATCGCTTTTGCCGTTGCAGCCATGCACCGCTGCCGATCACGCTCCTGGGTAGCGTGCTGAAGCTTCAATGTACTTGAACGCACATTGAACCAGGCTGTCTGGGTCTGACGCTCATCCTGACAGTGGTCCAACACCCACTGGTTGTGGTCAAGCGCCGTTTGATAATCAACGACCGCCTGCTCCCAATTACCATTCTGGGCACCTCTTTCTCCCGACCGAAAAGCGACATCACCCTCACCATCAGGCCCGATGCGGGCCATGCAGGAGGCCTGATCACGATTATCACGGGCAATCGCCGCGAAAGTGATGGATTTACCGGCGATAGGCTCCTTACAGCTCTCGGCAACCGCATCGAAGAGTTTCGCAAGATCCTCGTAGGCCTCTCTGGCTCCGACCCAATCTTTGTCGTTGAATCGTGCTAAGGCAACCGCCTCTTTCTGGTGGGAAACCTTATAGAACTGATCGATGCAGGATGTCTTCGGAATCGACGCACGAATACGTTTCATGCTGCTGAGAATCGATTCCTGTTTTCTGGAGGAGAGTCGACAGGTCGCGTAGGCCTCCTGATAGTAGAAAAGGGCCTCTTCCAGCATCTCCTTTCCTTCAGCGATGCGCTGTCTCTTCAGAAAATCAAGCCCTTCACGCTCCACTTTCTGCGCATGGTACATCTCATCAACACAGTCGGCCAATGCGAGGGACGGAATAAAAGGAAGAATCATGAAGAGCACGAACAAAACCGGTGCGATCGTATCGGCCCGTTTCCGTTTCACTTCACCTACATGCAAAGATCGAGACGGCATCGCTTCTTTCCCACTGATTGGTAACACGGTCCTTACTCCCCATCCATAGTTGGTGGATGCGGATCGTGGTCGTCAAGGGCATCTTCACGCCAAGCATCGAACCGTTCCAAATCGAGGTTATCCGGCCCTCTCCAACCATCGCGATGGAGATAGGTCCAGACGTACTCACGCATAAACCCCTTGTCTGAAACAGCAAGCAGTTGATCAAGAGACTCTTCGGAAAGAGAGGGCTCTTCAGCCTTCATCTGCCGCCATCTCTCGACAACGCGTATTCGCTGTTCCAATGCTTTGTCGAAGTTCTCGGCGGTACCGTGCTTTGCCGTCCAGTCTAGAGCAGCGAACTCATGCTCCATCCAGACCGCAGCACGTCGCTGTCGGTCAAGAGTACACCCAACGGAGACCAGCCCGGCCAACACGACCATCAACACCATTTTCTGCATGAGCACTCTCTCCGTCTGAATCGACTCGGATACCTATCAGGAAGTCCCATCCTGCACGCCTTTGGCAATGCAGAGCGGGGAAGGTTTCATCAGTACCGTCCACTTGTGATCCTGTTGTTCCTCGATCGTGAAAGAGGTGCAGTAGAGTTCATTGACGGCTTTGAACTGGAGACTCCTGCGATTGATCTTGCGCAATCTGAGGTAAAACGTATGGAACATATCATAGTCACGCCCAAGAAGCGCCTTCTTGATATAGATGAAATATCTCTGCTCAATCAGATCCATTCCCTCTTGGGCAATGGGATTATCAGGATCGATCCGCAACACTGAACGATAGCAGTGGAAAGCGGTCTTCTTGGGGTCAGACGCAACAAGTAGACGATCAGCGTCAAGGTACTCCCGGCACATCTTGAGCTTTTCAGATACACCATCGACATCCGGCCCATTTTCAGAACCTGACACCTCTCGAGAGGGCTGATCCGTGGAGACCACCCGGACACGCATGGGCGCGACATCAGGGGGTGAGGAGTAGTGAATAGGTTCACCCTCCGTCTCCTCTTTCTGGGCAGTAGGACTCTCTTGCGTGATGTTTCGAATCTCAGAGAGAAGACGATGCCCCCCATCTGTCATCACTAAAGTACGTACCGCCCGAGAAAACTCGGCGAGAAGAGGAATGGAAACCTCACCATCGACCGACAGAACCTCCACCACCTTCTGCTGTTCATCGCCCGCCCATCGAACAACAAGTGAGAGGGATGAGTTGCGCCGTTCATCCGCCCGCTCCTGACAGAGAAGAGCGACAACGCGCCCGTCCAGCCAGGTTTCTACCTCGTGCCACTGAATGCCCGAGTCCCGTGTACGGTGATGAAACGTGCGCAAGGATTCAACAGCGGGACTTAACGGTGATTTCCGGCCACTCCGCAGAAAATGCTTTTGAAGCCAATCACTTGTCTCAACATCCTCGCCCTGTAGACAGATCGCATCCAACGACTGCACAAGGGCAATGCTCTGCTCGGACGCATGCCGACCCATCGCCATTAGCTGCGGCGAAAGAACTACAAACAGTACACACATACCGACGGTTAGAACCGCCCTGATACCGAGTCTGTCTGGCTGTTTGGTCTTGAGGCACATTCGGATTCCGAAAGGCTCCTCACTAATCAGGCACCGGTCCGACAAACCACTCTGCAACCCAAACAGTTGTGATTGTAGTGCCGATATAGAGGTTTAGGCACGAAGAGCAGACGCGCACTTGATGTAAATAAATACTGACAGCGCATCACTACGAACGGTTGACAAGTATAACGACATCAATACCATTGTAAACCTTATTAATAAACCTGTCGCACTACCGAACTGTTGCGCTATATTATTGAGCGGCATATTGCTGTATCAATTACTGTTAAGTGACACACTCTCTTGGGGTAATCCCCCTCACCCTCTCGACTTTCCGTCACACGACCGGGGTAAGGAATGCCTACGACCACACTCAGGAATAGTGATGGATTTACGCTGATTGAATTAGCAGTTACTCTTGTCGTCATCGGTCTCATCATGGCGATCGCTTCCACTGCTCAGGATGTTGTACGCAGTGCCGAATTCAAGAAGATCTATTCTCGGCACATTCAGGCGTGGTCCGACGCCTATCAGGATCACATAGATCGGCAAGGTGTTGTTGTCGGTGATGATGCAACGTCACCGACACTCCGCGTGAATGCCCTCGGCAATCCGGCCTATACCGAGCTGTGTGACTCGAACAGCAATCAGGCCGGTGAGCTGCACGCCTATATGGATGCTGCCGGCATCGAAATGCCCTCGGGTCGTTCAACAGGGAGAGAGGACCGCTACGTCTATCAGGACACCAACGGTAATCCGCAGGAGGTCAGGATCTGTTTTCTCAATACGGCTTGGACCGATCAAGCGGGTATAGCGATTCAACGCAACGTCATGGTCATCTATGGGTTGGATCCAGCATTGGCGCGATCACTGGACTCGACCATTGATGGTCGGCCCGATGCCAGATTCGGCCTCTTCAGACAAAACACCCTCTCCGGGTCGGCCACCACGGTAAGTTCTGAGTGGTCTGCAGATAGCCGGGACAGCTTTGGTACCAACAATCAGGCCAATCTGGATGAAGATCAGATTGCAACCGTGACCGCTCACTATCGCATGAGTCAGTAGGATTACGAATCACTCGATCCGTTCAGCATTGTCACCCGTCACTATAATGGACACATTGGGTAGACGAGCGCGTGCAACGGACTGAAACATACACACCATGAGGAACGATCATGTTCACATTGTCCACTCTTCGAAATAGCGTATTTAAGAGCCGAGCGGCCAGAGCGTCTCGATCGGATCATCCGAGGCAGGGCAGCGAAGGAGGATTCACCCTCTTGGAGCTGGCGATGGTGCTGGCGGTCATCGGTTTGATTCTGGGTGGCATCTCCTATGGCAAGGACCTCATGCGCAACGCAGAATACAAAAAGATCAAACACAACTTTCTCGATCAGTGGGCACAAGCCTACAATCAATACTATGAGCGCTATGGTGTCGTGCTCGGCGACAGCCAGACTGCACCGACCATGGTGGTAAACGCCGCATTCTCTCAGACGATTCTCGATAGTTTTCTCGATGCTGGAGTCGCTGATTACGGTAGTGGCGTCACCCTGCCCGGCATGATCTGCCAAGGGGAGTTCGAAGGGTCGGGCGAGGCGAATCGAACCACGAGCATCAACGAATCACTGCACAACTTTTTTGATGCTGCCGGCATTGAGATGCCAGCGGGTCGTTCCGAAAGCCGTGAAGATCGTTACATCTACCAGGACACTAACGGCAACCCCCAGGAGGTTCAGGTCTGCTTTCAGTGGAATCCTCCCGGCACCCGCAGCGGCTCCGGAAACGTCATGATCATCACCGGTTTGACACCCGACCTTGCGCGCATGATCGACACCATGATTGATGGTAAGCCCGATGCCCGTGAAGGTCTGTTCCGCCAGGACATCAGCACCAACAACACTGTCGGTTCCGAAGGCACCACATGGAACGCCATCAACTCCCAAACATTCGTTACCGGCTCCACTGCCGGTGTTACCGCAGATGGTGATCGCAACGACGATGTGGCGGCCGGTGTCATCAATAGCGACCAAACACGATTCGATGAGGATCAAGTGGTCGTGGTTACCGCCCACTATAAAATGAACCAGTAGAACCGGTTCATTTTATAGGCAATCGGTCCCGATCTGTCGGTTCGAGGAACAGTCCATGAGGAAGCTGTTTGGAGACGTGCTCTCCATGATATTGATTGTGGCGGCCCTGCTTGTGCCCTATCTGGCCTATCGGGCTCAATCCGCCCATGCACGCCTCTCCCTATTGGAGGCACAGCATCGCCAACTGCAACGGGATTACGCCCAGATCAATCCCCGTCAACAGCAGATGAAGATCGCCCGGCACTATCTGAACCGTACCGACAGCTTCACCCGACGCGCCCAGGCAGCCGGCATCTCACCCAAAGCATGGGATCGCCATCTGGTCACCTTCAAGGACCGTCAAGTCCCCTTTCGCGAACTGGGCTGGCTCAGTGCCAACACCAGACCGGGGAAGAACTACTACTTCATTCCCAAGGTGCTGGATATCCGTGCTCCCAACTCAGAAGATTGGAAAGTGAAGGAGGTGACGGACCGTGGGATCAAGAATCTTCAACACGTGCTGGTCTCACTGGAAGGGGAGTACTGGGTGCGTAATCCTGTTGCAGACATGGGTGCCCAGGTTTCGTTGCGGGGAGATTCACCATGAAACGGGGCAACGCCACACTCATTCTTGAGCTTGATGAACAGCTTTTCCAGCTTCGGGGACGACGGCTCACCGCCCTTGACAACACCTCTGCCGTACATCGACACAAGTGGCTGGTGACCGATCTCAAAGGTGCAATTCCCCGGGTGATGCGGGTCAGCGCCAAACCGGAGGATGCTGCACCGGTCCTGGAGAAACAGCTTCGTGAGATCGGCGAGTTGAGCGGTCCCGGCGAAGTACTTGTCCACGACTACGTACGGCGCGACAAGCGGAGTTTGGACTGCCTGCTCACCGGTGTGACGCGCACGGTCTTCGGAGATTATCAATTCGCTGCAAACGGGGATTCGGATCACCACCTGATTTTCTCGTTCCCCTGCCTCCTTGCCAAAGCGCTGAAGAAGATCAAACCAAAGCGTCCGGCCGTGATTATGATTCAACACGGTCGTCATGTGGATCTTCTGGTAGCAGACCACAAACACCTCTATGATGCGACACGCGTTTCCGTCAGTCAGGAAACGGATCATGAACGCTTTCCAGATCTCATCAGAACCGTACTGCAGACAGCAGAGCAGCGCAGCGAGATCGAAATACGCGAATTCCATTTTCACTACTGGTTGAGCAAAGATCCCAACGCGTTTACCTGGGTCACATCCCTGGCGGAATCGATGCAGGTGACCTGCCACATGGCCCCTTCAGGTCTGCTCAAACTGGCCAAGGATCAGTACCACTCGACACTGCCTGCGCTTCTTGAATCCCTTGATGTGGCCGATTCGGCATCGTCCAAAAAGGATCGCTTCCTTTTTCAACTCCACAGGTTGGAGCCGTGGCTGACCGTTCCCATGTTGGCGGGAGCACTCTTTCTGGGATTCAACGCCTTGGAGTGGGAACGCAAGGGAGATGATCTCGCCAGGGCCAATCAGACACTTCAAAGCCGCATCACTCGGTCGCTCTCCCAAGAGACCAAGCTGGAGCCCAATCCCGACTTCGAACCGACACTTGCTCTGACCTCTACTCTAACGCATGCCAGCAAACAGCCGATTCCGGATCTTATACTCCGGGAAGTGTATCAATCCGCTGCACCGCGGGTAGCGTTTGACCAAGTCAAAATGGAGTATGGAGAGAACGGTGTCTCGGTTCACCTGCATGGCCGCGTGGACAAACGCTCGGGACAGGATGTGGAGACCTTCAACGCCTTCATCGCCAACATGCGCCGAAAGAACTATATCGTCTCGGATAGTACTCTGAAAGCCGACGTACATTTTCTTCTTTTCAACCTGAAACTGGATCGTCCGCTCAATGAAAGCCAAATCTAAAGGTGCCTTTTCACTGGGTGTGGCCCTCATCTCTCTCAGTGTATCCGGTATACTCTATTATCAATCCAGCACCATGCGACTCAGCCGAAGCGCCGTCAGACCGACGCCGATGCCGACCTTCAAGGTGGATAGAAAAGCGTTGCGCTCCATTTCTGAACTCTCCCCCGGTCTTGAGTCGCTGCGCAGTCCCGGCCAGGCACTGCGACCGGTTCCCTTCGTTCATCTGGCGACACTGTTCGGTGCCACTTCCGAGGATTTGGAAGCTGAAAAACCGTCACCGGAGAGTGTACAAAGCGCCAAAACAACCCCGCAGCTTCTTCCCGCTTTGGCTGTTCCGGAGGTGGTCCCAAAAGTTGAACAGAAACCTCTTGATGGTGGAGCCGCCCATCCTCGCTGGAACTACCCGGTGTGGAATCAACCGCTGCCTGATGCCAAGCAGGTCGATGCAGAGTTGACCGCTGCAGTTGCGCCAAAAAGGGATGAGAACTGGAGAGAGATCGAACTCCCCGAAACAGTCGGCGACGGTCTGATGCCTGAGAACAAGAGCAAAGAGGAGATGGAAGCACCACCGTTTCCAAAACACGCTCTCTCCATGACTTTCATGAGTCCTGAGCAGCAACTGGCCGTAATCGACGGTTATCTCTATCGAGAGGGGGATACCCTGTCGAGCGGTGTGGTACTCGCTTCCATTACCCGCAACAGCGTCACGCTTGTCCGTGGAGAGGAGCGCCGCGACGTTACCATGGAGAGTGGCACAATAGGCAAAGTGCCCGAGCACGCTTTGCGCGGCTCCATTCCAAACCAAGCACCCGGGAAAACAACACCATCAGCAATCACGAAAATTCCTACTCCATCCGTGAAGGCTGCACCATCTGGTTTACCCGCTTCTGCAAAAGTTCAAGTACCGACGGCAACCAGCTCGGGCGCGACAAACAACGCCGGCACCCCTCTTGGAGCGTTGGGCTTGAAAATCGTCCGCGACGCACTGGAAAGGTCCAACTATCCACAATAGTCGAGATATGGAGATGATAAGACGACATCACTCGGAAAGAGGTGTGACAGCTTCGTCTTTCGATTCAGGAACTGCCGACCGAACCGTCCATAACAGCCATGGCGAATCGGGGGTTTCTCTCATTGAGTTGACGGTGATTCTGGCGATCATCGGCCTTGTCTCCAGCGCTGGCATCAATGTCATGGTGGGAATCAAGGATACGGCCAATAAAGCCAGGAATGCCCAACTCATTGCTGATGCCCAGTCGGCATTGATCACTTTCTCCTCGACCAACTACCGTCTCCCCTGCCCTGCCAATCCCGATCTGATCCCAGGTAATGCAGGGTACGGACTTGAGGACTGCACACGTGATGCGGGGATGATTCCCCATGTTACACTCGTCTTGGATCAGGCCGCTCTCGACACATCCATGCAGCCCATACGCTATGTCGTCTATCGCGTTGCCGACACCACCCTGGATGGTGATGGCAACCAGAGCCTTGATGGAGATCTGGCAACTGCCGTCAACCGCGTGGACAACCTGGGAGAAGATGGACTCATCAATATCTGGGACTTCTGCCTCGCCCTTGAAAATGGCAACACTGCTTTCGGTACCGGCGAGGCCTCCATCTCAACGCTCCCTCTCTCCGGCTCGGGAAACGGATGTCGGGAGGCGGGCAGTTTTGCCAATCAAGCCTTCGTTCTGGCCTCTTCAGGCAACAGGGATAGCAGTCGACCGGCTGACGGCAATCTGTTTGATGGCATCAACGCAGCAGGCAACACCTGTTTCTCCAGTCCGGATCAGCCGTGGGATACCTCGTACGACGATGTGATCGCAGCCAGCAGTTTCACCACTCTTCTGGGGATGCTTTGCCAATGAAAAAGCGACTGTCGAACCGCCCTCCAAAGAGATCTCTCCACTCCAGCATGGCAGGGTTCAACTTTCTTGAACTCTCCATCGCCATTGCCATCGTCGGCATGATCACCGGTGTTGCCCTCTCCACCAGTACCAGCCGCAACGCTGTGGAGCAGATGGCCCATCGCAGTGTTGCCAAGCAGTCGATGCAGGTGATGGGGCAGGCAGAGAACATCATCCTCGGCTATGCGATGCGAACGGAACGCCTCCCCTGCCCCGATGTCAACGATGATGGACGCGAGGATTGTGCAGCCTCCAACAGTGTCGGCACCGTCCCCTATCTGGATATCGGATTGTCGCAACCCTTTCTGGACGGAAATGGCAATCCCGTTCGCTATGGTGTCTATCGTAATCCCAACGACAAGGCCGATTTGACCACAATCAGCGACCGGCTCAAACCCTGGCTCCTACCGATCACTCGCGATCCTGCGGGCCCCAACGACGCTGGAAGCATCGCCGCCCATACTGGGTACCAGAACCGGCTCGATCTCTGCCGAAGCCTCTACAATGCTATCCGGTCAACCCCCTCCAGCAGCCATGTTCATGTCAAGGACGGCTCCTTCATCCGCAACATGTCCTATATTCTTGCCAGTGGTGGCATGATGGATGCCGATGGCGACGGTTCACATTTCGATGGCATCAACGCCAAATCCCCACTCAAGCAGTTCGAAACCCCGGACCGGCGGAAGAGTGACAACTCCGCTGGTGAAGAAGACAGTGTTATCGGTGGCTATGACGATATCGTCAAAGTGATGCCGTTTGGTGTACTGGCATACAAGCAGGGCTGCTTTGAAGCCAATATGGCCATGAAGGCTCTGGCCATGTCCACGATTGCAGCGGATGATGACTACAGAGCCTCCGTCAACTCCTACGATGCTGCCGTACACGGTGTGGAAGTGGCCAAATATGAGCGAGATACCGCCATATTCAATACGGTAATGACCGCTCTGGATGCCGCTACGGTTATCTTCGATGGCATCCTCACAACAGGCCAAATCATGAAGGGGGCCGCATCTGCCGCTGCCGAAGTACCCGGTCTGGTCATGGACGGAGTGAATACTGCCATCTCCATCTACGCTGCTGCCGACAGTATGCAGGGGGCGGTTGATGGTCTTGATGGAGCCCAGGAGTACCTCGACACGACTATCGCCATGGAGGAAGACTCCTGGCAGTATCTCACCGATATCTGGGGTAAAGCGGCGCACATGGACAAGGATCAGGGGATCAAACGATGAGAGGAGCTTCACCTCGCGGCTCCGCAGGTTTTAACCTTCTGGAGATGAGCGTCGCCCTGGTGGTGTTGGGCATCATGGTGGGAACGACACTCTCCGTCGCCCCCAAACTCCTCAAGGAGGGAGAGCAGGCGGGACACGCCACATCGATCCCCAGCCCAGAACTCCTCGACATGGCAGAAGGGGGACTCCTGGCCTTCATCGCCGCCCATAATCGTCTCCCCTGCCCAGACAGTGTCAACCGTGATGGTGTTGAGGACTGTTCCGGTGGAGCTGTTGGGGACTACCCCTGGCGCAGTCTCGGTTTCTCTGCCGCCTTGGCCGATGCCAGCGAAACCCCTCTTCGATACGGCGTCTACCGTTACAGCCAATCCGACGCGGTTGCCGATGCTGACCTTGCCGATCCGACCGGTAAGAACAGGTATATTCCGACCATTCCCAACCATCAATCCAATCAGTTCAACCTGCTCGATTTCTGCACTGCTCTGCGCAACGCGGCCCACCGATCCGAAGATGCTTCCCTGATCCATACCCTCAACAACGGCATCATCATCAATCCAGCCTTCATACTGGTCAGCGGCCACAGTTTCGATGCCGATGGTGATGCGGTAAACGGCTCCTTCGATGGCCGTAACGAGTCTGGTGTCAGCTTCGACCATCCCGGTCTTGAGAAGAGTGCAACTTACGACGACGTGGTCCGTACCGTCGGCCTGTTCGAACTCTCCAGCCGTCTCTCCTGCGCCTTGATGATGACCTCGGCCAATACACTCGGCATCCTCTCCACTTCCGACGAATATCGCGTGGAAAAAGCAAAATATGACGTCAGCAACGCTGAATGGAACGTGGAGATGAACAAATGGGACATTGCTGATTCAGCGCTTTCAGCTCTGGGCAATGCCGCCGACATCTGTCTTGCAGGCGCGCAGTTGGCGTGCGATGCCCCTGCCGCTCCCTGTGGTGCCGGTGCTTCCATCACCATGGATGTCATCGGACTTGGGGGAGCAGTCTTTCAGCAGATTCTCGGATTCGCTTCCATGGCGGAGAGGATCGCTGCGCTGGTCATCATCGAGGGACATCTGGATGTCTATAAATCCCTTCAAACCCAGATGGAGGATACGGCAGCGATCAGCAAGGCGAGAGCCATCAAAGCGGATGAAAACGCCCACTTCGGGACGGAGACAACACCATGAACCAGCACGCATCCATGAAGGGCTTCGGCATGCTGGGGGCGATGGGTGCCCTGTTGGCCCTGGGCGGAGCCGTTGCGATCGCCATCAACATGATGCCCGGTGAGCAGGAGCGGGAGTCGGTGGATGAGACACAGAAGATCATCCCCAGAATCAGCGATATGCTGACCGACTTCGCGGCCTCCCACAACCGTCTCCCCTGCCCTGACTTCAATGGCAATGGTGTCGAAGGAGATGCAAACGGCGACTGCACCACCTCTAAACAGGTGGGCACGATACCGTGGCGAGCACTCCGCCTCTCGGGCCAAGTGGTGGATGGCATGGGCGTACCGATCCGCTATGCCGTCTTTCGAGACACTACCGGCGTCGATCTGACCGTCGCGAGCAACAGCTACACCCCACCTTTTCCCACCCTGAAGGATGCTGCCAGTATCTTCACCTTCAATCCACTGGCTTCAGTCGTTCACAACGATCTGGTGGGCAACTCAACACTGTCGGTTTTTGGCCAAGCTGTCGATTCACTAAAATCGGCCATTCCGGGGGGCGATCTCGTTCTACCCGGCAACTTTGCCCAATCCTTTTCCCTGGCGGGACTTCTAAGCAAACCGGACTGTGACCCAGATATTCGCTCTCCACTCAAATGCCTGGAAGAAAACCCGGATAGTCTGGTCTCGAAGATGAACAGCGGCTCCTCCGCTGTCAATCTCTACGACTTCTGCTACAACCTGGAGCAGGCACAGGAGGTGAATTCCGGTAGTGTGCTCTCCATTACCAATTCCAAAGAAGCGGCCTTGGCCTACAAAGCCGCTTACGATGCCGAATATGACAGGATCAAGCAGCAGAACCCCACCCTCTCAACAGCCCTCATCACCAAAGCGGCCAAAGAGGCGGGTGAAGCCGCTGCACGTGCCGTGGGCAGCAGACATCCAGCTTATCTGCTCGTCAGCGGCAACAGGATAGATGCTGATCAGGATGATGTTGACGGTGCTTTTGACGGTCTGAATGAAGGGACGGATCCCCGATTCGATGATCCGTTCAGGGGCCGCAGTGCAAGCTATGATGATGTTCTCATGGCGATGCCTTTGGATAAATTGGAGGTTAATCTCGGCTGCCGTGCGTTCAGAACTGCTGTCGATGGATTGGTTCGGCTCACCCAAGACATGACCGGAGCCGTTGCCGGTGCTCAGAAGTCCGACATGGATGCCACCTTTGCCTTGGTTCAAGGGTACTACGGCGTTTTGACGGCAGGATTCGACCTTTTAAGCCTTGGCACCTGTTCAGGTTCCCAGGCTCAGACCGCTGGGATGTGCGCGCCCAATTTCCCTGCCGGAACTGCCGGTGCCATTGCCTGTTCAATCGCATCCGGTGTCTGCATTGCGTGTGGCGTTGTGGTAATTCCCAATTTCGTCGCAGCCACTCTCTCTGCTGTTACTTCCTATCGCAACAAAGTCGCCTCCAGTGAGACCGTAGACAGCGCCGTTCTGCTTCTGGATGAGATGATGGATGCCTCTTGGGGTATCGAGAATTACGGTGCGCTCTACCCCTTCCCCGTCAAACCGATCACCAACTACGGTGGATTGGTGATGGGTGAAATCGACCAGGCCACTGTGGATGCCGCTCAAGTCCAGGCGGACCAACAGATGGAGGAGATGGAAGAGCAGAGGCAAGCGCAGATGGCAGCTTCAAACGCTGAGATCCTGGCAAGTCTGGCAGAGGTCCGAGCGCAGGCAGAAACCGACAAGCAGTATCTGAACGACATGGAAACAACCATTACGGCTGCACTCACCGCACGCGGCATGACGAAGGATACGCTGACAACGGAGCGGTTTCCTCTCCCCGATATGTTTGTCACCGATGGCGATGGCAATATGATCTTGGTTGCACCCGCCTTTTCCCTCTCTTCCGATGATCTCTCTGGTCTGAGCAGAGCGCTCGATCTTGATGAAGAGATGAGAGATGCCGCTCTCTCACCGGGACTCCGTGCCAGAATTAGTATTGAACTGGGCGATTTCAGCTCCGATCCGGAGATCACCGGCAATCCAGATCCCTCCCTTCTTGCCAGTTACCGCTACATTCCCCAGGCTCCTCGAGGACCGTATGAAGGGGATTACTATGATGCTCTGATTCCTCCGGTGATCACCGAGGAGGTTGCAGAGAAGGCCAGGAAGAATCTGCACTATATCCGTGATGAGATCATGGATGGACAAGAGCCCCCGATGACTGACAAACAGAAAGAAGAAAAGGAAGCCACAGAGAGTGCCATGAATGATCAAGAGGCTGCGGCGGCCGATGTTGATCTCGACGATCCCAACCTCCCCGACGACGCCAAGGCGATGATGGCCGAAAACAGTGCCTCCCTTCAGGATGCACGAACCATGGAAGCCGAAGAAAAAGAGCTGAAACGCAGTGAAACCAGACAACTACAGCAACTTGTTGCCTTTGATGACATTGTCGAGGCAAAAACTATCAAAGAGCTTCTGACCGAGATCGAAGAGGGGGTGATTGCACAGGATGCTCTGATTGTCGAACTCGACTGCGCAAAAGGAGAGATTGAAGGCTCCCCTGACCCCTCTTGTCCATGAAGCAGTTCCGTATTTGAGAACCGCTTTTTTTCTCATGATTTACCTTGGATACGCGACATGCTTGGCTGGCCTTTCGGCCCAGTCAGCGATCTTTCGTCGAGCAACCGAGACAGAAGAAAGACAGTAATTCACTCATCACGTCTGATAAGTCGCTCTTGGATCCGACCGATAAACTCAAAGCGAACATCATCCATTGCTTTGCCAAATGGATCCTCAATCATCTCCTGTATGGTAACCAGAACCACCACCATAAAGGTGAGCAAGAATGCTGTAATGACTCCAAACCACTCCATATCAGCGAACTCAGGCGACATGATGATCACCGTGACTAACAGCGCATAGTAAACAAAGCGTCGAAGTGTTACAGGAGTTGTGTGCTCCTTAATCGATATAAGACGCTCCATGGACATTCGCATCCGTTGGTGCCACTGCATGACGCATGCTAACTCCGGATCTTTGAGACCATGCTGTTTCAATGTGAAGATAGTTTGAAGCTGGTTCTGAAAGAAGCGATCGGTTATGAGAAGAGTCTCCAGCTTAATGGTCGATTTCTGTTCACTCAGAACACTCTGAAGCATCGGAAAGAAAGTGCGCAGATCGTCCATAACCACCGGCAGAATCCGGTCAGGGAGAATGCGCTGGTAGACATCAGCCAAACTCATAACATTTGATTTGAGTTCGGAAATCTCATCAAAAGCTTCGAATCGACGCCGGTTGGCTGTTCCAATGGTAATGGCGAAGGTAAAGAAGATCCCTCCGAATGCGACATTACCGGCAATACCCATCTCAAAAACAAAATCGTAGGCAAGGCAGCACCATGTCGTAAAGGCTGAAATAGTCGGAATATAGAGAAATTTTGAATTCAAAAGGAATTTCATGAAGATGCCACAGAGCCGCTTAATTCCAAGTGACTCCTCATGAGTCCCCTGTCGTGTCAAAACAGCCTTCGATAATCACACTACACTGCTCTCGAAGACACTCAAAATTCAGAATAGTGCTGTCATTTCATCGAGTTATCCCATTTTCACAACACTTACTCATACGTATATAACCTCCAGCAACACCGTAGCATGTCATGCCCGATGGGTTCCTATGCTGGCACAAAAAAAAGACCGCCATTTCTGGCGGTCTATCTTCAATCGATTTTCGTAATATGTAAATGGTGCCCAGGAGAAGACTCGAACTTCCACGACCTAGTGGTCACTAGAACCTGAATCTAGCGCGTCTACCAATTCCGCCACCTGGGCTCAAAGTAGGGACGAGTATAGTCTGCGGGCTGTCGATGTCAAGGTAGTCGTGACAAGAAAAACGATTCAGAGTCTCAGTTCACGCTTCCAGGTAGAACATCAACCAATTGGGCGGGATCGATCCCCATGGATCGAATAGCTGCATCCCACCGTTTTTCCAACGGAACATCGAACAGAATCGTCCGTTGAAACTCGGTGACAAGCCAAACGTTCTCCCTGAGCTCTCCCTCCAATTGCAGAGGAGACCAACCGGCATATCCCAGGATAAATAGAAAACGCCCTCTGCCCACACCGGTGGTCAATTTCTGGAGAAGCTCGGGACTGGTTCCCATAAAGAGATCGTGCGTGACTGGAAGGATGCCATCCATATCGATATCGTCGGGAAGATGCTCGAACAGAACGAATCCCCGTTCCGGCGAGATGGGCCCGCCCTGTAGTATCGCCTCTCTCTCCCTGGGGTGCCACTCGACGCCCAACTGATCGGAGATCTCCTGCATGGTAACCGTATGTTTCTGATTGATCACCAGAGCCAGTGCACCTTCCTCGGAGTGGGCACACATGAGAAGCACGGTGCGCTCGAAATTCGGATCCTCCAGATTCGGCATCGAGATAAGGAGTTTACCGACAAGGCTCTGTTGCGACATGGATGAATACCCCGTAGTCGATGTCGGAAAGCGTGGCAAAGCGTGGCAGAGATATCCTTCCAGACGTTACCACTGCGTAAGATCATACCATACAGCACTAAGCGGGCATACGATCCGTTAACCATCTCACCATGATGGCCCTCGGAGAATCACCCTTTCAGAACCTCCTGCAAACGTTTGTGGATACTGTCAAACCCGCCATTACTCATCACAACCACATGATCACCGGATCGGGACTCTTCATTGAGGATGGCAATCGCCTGAGTTGCATCATCAACGACGCGCGCCATACCCGGCTTTTTCGCATTGAGCGTTGAGACCACCTGCTCCACATCCAGCAACTCCTCAGCAGAGAGACCACGGGCCGCCGGTCGGGCCAGAAGAACACGATCAGCATCTCTGAGAGCCGTAGGAAGACGATCCTGGTGAATCCGGCGACGCATGGTATTGGAACGGGGTTCAACCACTGCCCAGACCGCCCCCTCTTCGCCAAGAGCCGCTTGCATTCCGGTCAGTGTGGTGGTGATGGCCGTGGGATGGTGGGCAAAATCGTCGTAGACCGTAACCCCACGCTCCTCGAACCGCCACTGCAACCGCCGTTGCACCCCGGCGAAGGACTCCAGACCCGCTTTTACCGTCTCAGGTGGCATACCGTGGATCAGTGCCGCTGCTGCCGCTGCCAATCCATTGAGCACATTGTGTTCACCAAGCAGCTTCCACGAGACTTGAAACTGCGCCTCTCCATCCATGAAGAGCGTCCAGTTCCGTCCATCCCGTCCGGCCATCTCGGCCCGGAATCGCACGTCGGATCCAAAACCGTAGGTGGAGAGCGTTCCGAAACTGTTTTCCGCCAACGTCATGATCTCAGGATCGTCACCGTTGGCCAGAACATGGCCGCTCCCCGGGACCAGCTTCATTAATACTCGAAACTGCACCCGAATCGCCTCCAGATCAGGGTAGATATCGGCATGGTCATACTCAAGATTGTGCAGAATCAGAGTTTTTGGGTAGTAGTGCAGAAACTTGGAACGTTTATCAAAAAAGGCAGTATCGTACTCATCCCCTTCCAGAACCACCCATTCACGGGCGGGAAAACGCACGCCTTGATTGAAGTTGGCGGGAATGCCTCCGATCAGAAAACCCGGTTGCCAGCCTCCATGTTCCCAGAGCCAGGCGGTCATGCTGCTCGTGGTAGTCTTGCCATGGGTCCCAGCAACGACGACGGGATGACGCCCCTCCAGCATGTGACGGTGAATCCACTCAGCCCCTGAACGAAACGGCAATCCTCGATCCAGAAGCGCTTCCAGTTCCGGATTCCCCCGAGAGATGGTATTGCCCACCACCACGAGATCCGGTATCGGCTCCAGATTATCAGGGGAGTAACCATCGCAAACATCGATCCCACGTTCCGCAAGGAAAAGACTCATGGGTGGGTAAACACCGCTATCGGAACCGGTCACGCGCCAGCCGGCATCTTGAGCCAGAGCAGCGATACCAGCCATAGCGGTTCCGCAGATTCCAATGATGTGGAGATGTTGCATGACTGTTTCCTGCTGAATGTCCGGAAGAACCGAGTGAAAGGGGTGTAAAGACACGCCCTACTTAAGGCAGGGCGATCAGAGGTCGATTCCAGACGATAGGCGGCCCCATCTCCTGGTACACGGTCTCAGCGAGCACACTGTGAAAATGGTCCCAGTCGAACCCTGGTCCGGGATCCCACTTGCGCTCCGGTGCAATGTGCTGATGACCCGTGATCTGCGCCGCACTGCGAAGAGAGGGCAGACGCTGCTGCATCTGCCGGAATAAGAGCGCTAAACGCTGATACTGGATGGGCTCGAACGGCGTCTTTTCATCTCCCTCCAGCTCAATGCCCACGGAAAAATCGTTACAACGCTCCCTGCCCTGCCACTGGCTGACACCCGCATGCCAGGCACGGTACATCACCGGCACGTATTGGGTAATCTCCCCATGACGATCGATCAGAAAGTGGGCTGAGACCCGCAACCCCTCGATCTCGGCAAAAAAGGGATCGGCCGCTGCATCCAGTTTGCCGAGAAAGAGATCGTCAATGTACGAACCACCGAACCGATGGGGCGGCAAGCTGATGGCGTGGACCACCAGCAGTGAAATCTCCATCCCAACAGGTCGGGCGTCACAGTGAGGAGAGGGAAGGTAGCGAAACAGCATCGTTCCGTTCACGAATAGAACGTCAGGGTGCCTGCTCGACCGATTTGATTTCGGGAATGCGCTCTTTCATTACCCGCTCGATACCGCCCTTCAAAGTCATGATTGCGCTGGGACAGGTACCACAGGCGCCACGAAGACGCACATAGACGATGTTGTCATCGGTCACATCAACCAGTTCCACATCACCACCATCCCGTTGCAGGTAGGGACGCACTTCATTCAGAACTTCCTGTACTTTCTCTTTCATGAGAACAACTCCATGAACAATCGATAGTGAATGGTTTAGAGAGCGCGGTTTCGGGCTCATTGAGGACACGCCCTAGATTCCCTTGAAAAGGCTTCAAGGACGCGGCAACCCCAACGCCTCCGGTGACAACGCCCCCAGGGCACTGAGAAGAGAGAAACGGGCCAACTGTACGGAATAGCGACTTCGGGCCAGATCGGTCTGACTACGAAACAGCTCATTCTGAGCATCCAGCACATCGAGAGCGGTTCTGGTACCGACCTGAAACTCCTGCTCGACACCATCCATCGCATCAGCATTCGCCTCAACAGCCGTTTCAAAGGCATCTGCGGAAGCAACGGCACTGCGATGGTTGAGAACCGCCTCTTTGATCTCACGAGCTGCCTGACGATAGAGCGCATCCAGTGCTGCCTGCTGGGCATCCCGATCGGCTCTGGCCTGACGGGTCAGTGAAACGGTCTCTCCCCCAGCAAAAACCGGAACAGAGAGAGTCACACCAACAGAGTAGTCATCAACGGGATCATGGCGCCCTGCCACACGTTGATTCCAACTACGACCGGCACTGCCACTCAATGAGAGTGTTGGCAGGTGCCCGGCCCACTGCACGTCAATCGAGGTTTCCGCCATGCGCAGAGCGTGAATTGCTGACTGGACATCCGGTCTCTGCTCAACCCTGCGCATCAGATCTTCCAAAGAGTCGTCCACCAGATCACTACCAATATCCGGCACGGTTAAGCTCTCTGGCGGCGTGACACCTGCAGTCTCAAGAAATGTGGCACGGCTCAGATCCACATCGTTGCGTGCCTGAATGCCCTCAGCATGGGCCGCTGCCAGTCGAGCCTTGGCCTGACTCACATCGGTTCTGGTAATCTCACCCACACCATAGCGCGCTTCGGTTGCTTCCAGGTGGCGTTGGGTCACGCGGATATTGTTCTCCGCCAGATCTGCCACCTCTTTCGCCTGAAGATAGCCAATCGCTGCCGAGGCGATGGAGAGAATGATACTCTGCTCCGACGCACGAACCGCTTCCCGAGCCGAAGCAATGGTGGGCTCGACAAGGCGATACGCTTCGATGGCGGCCTGACTGAACAACGTCTGGCTCAGAGAGAGCGACACCACTCCGGGATCGCTCTCCGTGTGGCCGTCGTCGTAGTAGGTTCGAGCATGTGTCTTGGACGCCGACATCGTGAGATCAGGCAGAAAAGCTGCGATGGCCTGGGGCTTCTCCTCCATGGCAGAAGTGAGTTCCGCCCGCGACTTCCTAACACCGGGATTATCGGTGAGTGCCTCTTGCACGACAGTACGGAAAGCCTGCACACCCACTGCGTGTTCCGAGCGTGATTCGGCTGTTGCTGAAAGAGTAGAACCTTCGGCAACAACCGCCTCTATTTCACCACTTCCTGACTCCTCCGCCCGGAGCGAGACAGGAAGGGACACACCTATAAGGAGACCCAGTATCGTTGCTCTGATCCACGTATCTGCCATCGGACGTTGACTCTCTCTATTAAACATCGGAACCACCTCTCATATGTCCAACGACTCTTCTGCAAACTGCGCATTCTCCTGAATGAACCGGAAACGTTCTGCCGCTTTTTTCCCCATGAGGCGCTGCACGGTGTCACTGGTCATGGCCGCATCGTCAACAGAGACACGCATCAGACGTCGTGTGCGCAGATCCATCGTCGTCTCACGCAACTGGGGAGGATCCATCTCACCCAGCCCTTTGAACCGGGAGATGGTCACTTTGCCATCCTTCCGCTTCTTTCTGAAACGCTTGACCACTGCCTCCTTCTCCTCTTCATCAAGCGCATAGACGCTGTTGGATCCCATGGAGACCCGAAACAGCGGCGGCTGAGCAAGATAGAGACGACCCGCACGCACCATGGGTCCCATGAAACGGTAGAAGAAGGTGAGCAGAAGACTGGCGATGTGCGCGCCGTCCACATCGGCGTCGGTCATGATGATGATGCGCCCGTAACGCAGATTATCCAGAGAAAAATGGTTGCCGAATCCGGCACCCAATGCAGTGACGAGACTCTGAATCTCAACGTTTCGATCAAACTTCTCAGCGTTGGCCTGTTCCACATTGAGAATCTTGCCCCGCAGTGGAAGAACCGCCTGAGTGTTGCGATCCCGTGCCTGCTTTGCAGACCCCCCTGCCGAATCACCCTCAACGATGAACAGCTCCGTCACATCACGATCGGTATTGACACAATCCGTCAACTTCCCCGGCAGTGTCAAGCGGGCCGTAGCCGACTTGCGCCGCACCCGAGCTGCTCTCTTTTTACTGGCGATTCGGTTGCGTGCCCGTTCAAGAACCGACTCCACCAGATTGGCTGTCTGCTCCGGACGCCTGTGGAGCCATGGATCCAGATGATCCTTCATGGCGTTCTCCACCATGCGGGCAACAGAGACGTTGGTCAGCTTCTCTTTGGTCTGCCCGGAGAACTGGGGTTCGGGTAGAAATATGGAGATGACGGCAACCAGACCATCCAGGACATCATCCTGCGTAATGGTCAGCTCCTTGGGCAGAAGATTTCGTGTCTGGGCAAATTCACGGATCCCCTTGACCATCGCCATGCGCAGACCGCTCTCATGCACACCGCCCTGGGGAGTGGGAACCGTATTACAGAAAGATTGGATCTTACCGTCACCGGAGTCGGTCCAGGTGAGCGCCCACTCCAGTGAGTAGTGCTGTAGATCACCCAGCTTTTCAACCCGGCCTTCGAACAGTTCCGAGATAATGCGATCCTTCTCGGCCACCGTATCTCGAATGTAGTCGCGCACACCGCCGGGAAAGAGGAATTCGTGCTTCGCATCATTGATGGCATCGGTGACCCGAATCACAACGCCCGCATTAAGATAGGCACGGGAGCGGCACATCTCGACGATGCGCTCGGGACGAAACCGAACATCACGAAAGATCTCCGGATCGGGTTGGAAGCGAATGGTAGTCCCTTTGCGGCGGGAAGCGCCCAGATCCTCCAACGGCGTCTCTGGAAGTCCACGACCGAAACGCTGCCGAAAGCGTCGTCCCTGCCGTTCCACGATCACCTCGGTCGTCACCGAAAGTGCCGTAACCACAGAGACCCCGACGCCATGCAAGCCACCGGAGGTGGCATAGGCACTGTTGTTGAACTTGCCGCCAGCGTGGAGCATGGTCATTACCACCTCCAGCGCTGATTTATCGGGATATCTGGGGTGGGGATCAACCGGGATGCCGCGGCCATTATCCCGAATCTCCATGGTTCCATCATCACCAACCGTCACGGAGATCCGATCAGCATGACCGGCTACCACTTCATCCATGGCGTTATCGAGAATCTCTGCAACCAAGTGGTGCAGAGCACGCACGTCCGTTCCTCCCACGTACATGCCGGGACGGCGACGGACCCCTTCAAGCCCTTCAAGTACCTCGATATCCTGTGCGTCGTATCCCATGGAGAGCCACGGACCTATTTATGACGATAGGAGATTCTACCTTTGGTCAGATCATACGGCGTCAACTGCACCGTTACTTTATCACCGGGTAGGATACGGATGTAGTTCTTACGCATCCGACCGGAGATGTGACACAGCAGTTCGTGATCATTTTCCAGTTTCACTTTGAACATGGCATTGGGCAGGTTCTCCAAAACCGTACCCTCCATCTCAATAACATCTTCCTTGCTCAACGCCTTCTCCTTAACATAAACATACGTCGTAGTAGTGGCCCATTTTCCAGCACCTGCCTGGAAACGACACAAAAAAGAAACGATTATGCGATGATTTGGTCGGCACGACAATGCTTGGCAACCGATTCTTAACGACA
The DNA here is from genome assembly GCA_015231265.1 of Magnetococcales bacterium. Classification (GTDB taxonomy): domain Bacteria; phylum Pseudomonadota; class Magnetococcia; order Magnetococcales; family JADGBX01; genus JADGBX01. The sequence continues at coordinate 60,925 of JADGBX010000002.1, forward strand.
CCGGCAATCAAAGCATCTCCGCCCTTTCCAAGGACCCGATCTCAATACACAGCCTCACCCTCTCACCGCCCGACGATATCCTCAATCCGGCCAGGCAGCAGTAGCCGCCCCACCCTGGGAAGGAACCCTGGTGTAAACACCTCATCAGGGAATACCCGCTCCTCAATCGAACCGATGCGCTGAAACGACTGGTAACGGGGATTGTCGCGATTGGTTGCATGGAGCTGCATGGGACGCTGCCGTAGAGTGCTCAAACGTCGCACATTTTTAAACGCTATCACCTTGAGCGGCTCGGGTCCGGCACCAAAATAGGTCACGGTGACAGGTGCCATCAGTTTTGTATGTACCTGCATAGTGATCTCTCTATAGGGGAGAGTCGTCCGTTTCGGCGTCAGTTTCAGGGTGTATAAATCGCTCTCTTCCGATTCAACCACAGCGTGATAATCAACATGGAAGGCCGAGGGCAGAAGATCCGCATTGCTGAGCATCCCCTGAATCATGGAGCCCGCAAGAGAGAGCCGACTTGCATTGTAGGCTCCCGGTTTACGCACCCAAAGCGCATCACCGATTTTCAGATAGCTTTCACCCCGCCTCTCTTCCGGTTCCGTGATCAAAGCCACCCAGCGGTCACTCCCTTTTCTGGCGGCATAGAACGTGAAGTGTTTCGGGTCTCCTCTTGGACGACGGTTCTCTACACTGAAATAGGTCTCGAATGAGCGAGGAAACAGCACTTCGTCCATCCGTTCCAGGATCGCCTGACCTCGCAATCTCTCCTGCACAATACTATTGGAAGAGTGCCCGCTCTCAGCCTGAACAACAGTAACGCTCCCAACGGAAACAGCAATAAATGCACATATCAAAACCAAAAATGAGCGACGAACAGCCACACCTCCGAAAGCGCCTGTACGATCACCACTCTGTTTCACTCTTTCCATTTGCATCTGTTCACCTGCCAGTTCCGAAGACTGAATCACCACTATTTGTTAATACCCACGTGTGGATAATCGACAACCAAAAACAATTGCACTGCTCTATTTGTTTGTTTACGGTGTAATTTTGTTTCACACTTTGCAAGGCCATTTGATTCGAATCGCTCACGATCACATGCTGATTCGGCCATTATGGAACATTTCCTGCGTGTGAAACTGTAAGATTGGGTGTAACAAGACCGAGACCTCGATGCGGCAACACACCAACTTAACAGATAGCAGGGCAGACAAACGCACATCCAGGAATAGGACAGAATGATCCAGTTTATTATCCTAACGATTATTATGGTTGCAGTCTGGGCGATGATTCGCTTCGTCTATGCTCCGTTTCACCGCCGTTTCAGAGTGCGTCGCAGCATGGGCCGCTGTGCGTCGGTCTACGCACTACCTCCATTATCAAACCGTCTAGACAAAAGCCGTATCGTCAGCAGCCGAGTGAAGGCGCACCGACGTTATCGGGTTAATCTCTATCGTCAAGTGTGCACCTGCACCAGTTATCGAAAGCGCCGGCAATACTATCCCGTGAACGACGTTCGTCGCCTCTGCCGTCACATGCGCCGGGAACTATTGGAGAATCAGGAACTCCACTCCTTCGACGATCTGACCATGTGTATTCTGCTTAAGCGGGCCAAGGACCGCTGCTATGAGAAAATTCGTTTGATGGAGACAGATATCGCGATTGGATACTCACCAAAAACCGATTTCGTGCGCATCTACACACGTAGACGGGGTGAGGATGATCCTGATCAGGGACCATTTACAGGGCCGTATGACAAGTTTGTCTTCAATGCCAATCAGGAAAACTGGGTTTACGGAGAACCCCCACCTGGAGCCAGCATGATTATTCCGGCTGTTTTGCTCCTTCTCTCTCAGACTCGGGAGAAGTGCGGAATCACGGAGACGAATGAGCGCTGCTGATGCCCTCATTCTTTTCTACTCACAGCGTGCCCTTCTTTTTCTACCCCCTGTATGGTTTTCGGTCAGGTTACTGCGCAACCTCTGTGGCTCGCATCTCTCGAATAACCGTCACTTTGATCTGACCGGGATAGGTCATCTCATCCTCTACACGACGCGCGATATCGCGAGCCAGTATCATCGCACCCTCATCCTGGAGACGATCGTAATCGACGATTACGCGCAACTCCCTTCCTGCCTGAATCGCATACGCCTTCTGCACCCCTTTAAAATCCTGAGCAATCCCTTCAAGCGCTTCCAACCGTTTGATATAGGTTTGAACGTTTTCTCGACGAGCGCCAGGGCGAGCAGCAGAGAGAGCGTCTGCAGCATTGGTCAGCGGGCCGTATACGGATGTTGGTTCGATATCGAAATGGTGTGACCAGACCGAATTGACAACCGTTGGATGCTCCTTGTACTTCTTAACCAACTGGCCACCAATGACAGCGTGAGATCCATTCTGGTCATGATCAAGCGCTTTGCCGATGTCATGCATCAGACCACATCGCCGGGCAAGGTCACCATCAAGCCCCAACTCCTCGGCCATGATTCCTGCAAAGAAACCGACTTCTATAGAGTGGTGAAGGACATTCTGGGTATAGGAGGTGCGGAACTTGAGCATGCCCAGATATTCGATCAGATCGGAGTGCACACCGTGCAATCCCAGATCGAAAATCGCCTGTTCACCAGCCTCCATGACCTCCTGTCCCACTGATTTACGAATCTTTCGAACAACCTCTTCAATACGGGCCGGATGGATACGTCCATCACCCACCAACTCCTCCAGAGAGCGTTTGGCGATTTGACGACGTACGGGGTTGAAGCCGGAAACCACAACGGCTTCCGGTGTGTCATCAATGATCAGGTCACACCCGGTTGCAGCCTCAAGCGCACGAATATTCCGCCCCTCTCTGCCGATGATTCTCCCCTTCATATCCTCAGTAGGCAGCGTGACCACCGATACGGTATGCTCGGCGACGAACTCACCGGCAAAGCGCTGGATCGCCGTGGCAACGATGTCTTGAGCCCGCTTCATGGACATGGCTCGGGTATCGTCTTCCAACCGTTTGACCAGACGCCCCGCCTCCCGCTTTGCCTCTTCTTCAATCTCTGAGATCAACTCGGAACGCGCCTCATCCAACGTCATATTGGCAATGGTCTCCAGATTTTTTCTCGCTTTGGCCAAACGCTCATCAAGCTGTTGAGCCAATCCATCAACTTCCGATTTCCGCTCTTCAAGAGCCTGACGTTGATTATCCAACTGTTTCTCACGACCATCCAGCTGGTCGAAACGCTTATCAAGCTTCTCTTCCGCCGTTGCAAGCCGTTTTTTCTGATCCTGAAGTTCCTTGAGTGTCTTCTTATTGTCGTTCTCCAGCTTTTCCTGGAAACGAACCATTTCAGCTTTATGCTCCAACTTGGCATCTTTGATAGCCGATTTGGCCTCCTCACGCGCTGCCTGAACCTGGAGTCCAGCCTTCTCGTCATGACTGGCGAAAAGACGTTTTTGGTGACGTTTTTGTTGTATATAAGCCGTTGCCGGTCCCAGCGCTCCCAAAAGAGCACCGACCAGGAACAGAGTGATCGATCCACTATCCATAACGGGTATCCATTCCACGCACCGATGGAGGCAGAAACGCATCCAAGGTGGTATTCAGTCGTATCGTCCGCTGCGAACAGTGCTGGCATCCCTGTTTGGAAACCAAGCCGTACGAACGAAAATAGTATTATTAGGGCGTGTCCTCAATGAGCCCAAAACCGCGCTGGCGTACCGCCAGCCCTTCGGGTTTGGCCTAAAAACACATCATGCTGCGTTGTTTGTCGCTCATTTGGCCGTGCCAAACCGCGCTCCTCACGCCTTGCCTGCTGCATTTTCAGGCACAAACGCGATTTTGTTCTCATTGAGGACACGCCCTAATCAAAAGAAAAACCACACATAAGCATCAAAGATGGCGGTTACCCATCAGCAAGACGCCGGCCTCGGTAACCACACCATCTAAAGGTACATCGTGCTCTGATACAGGCAACGTCTCGACCGATTCCTGACATTCGTAGGCAACACCGATCAGTAGGGGAGGTTTCACAGTGGCAGTGGAACGTGATGACCGCTGAATCGAGAAGAAACGATCATAATATCCTCCACCATACCCCAACCGGCCACCAGCACGATCAAAAGCCAACAGTGGCAGCAGAACAAGGGAGAGCTGCCCGGCACTTTTCTGTTTGGTCACAACGGCCTCTCGCCGACACGGTTCACGTAATCCAAACCGCGCTGTTCTAAGAGCATCACCGAGCGCGTAAGTGACAAAGGACATCACGCCCGTTTCCGACTCAACAACAGGGAGAAACCACTTTTTTGAGGCAGGATAGACACCGATGACAGAGCGTTCGGAGACCGCATGCCGCGGTATCCGTTCTCCACGCGCCTCCCAAGAGAGGAGTGGTGTCAGATCAACTTCATTATGGACAGGAAGATAGAAGGCCACCGTTTCGGCCTGACGAAAGACCGACCAGCTGGCAAGACGTTCACAAATCAGCCGACTCCGGCTCTTGACGTCGGAGTCCGTCAAAGAGAAACGCACCTGTCTGAAGGTGGCTCTCAGTGACTTTTTGCTTTCGGGCACGATATGACAACCCCCGCCTGTGCCGTGGGATGACGCCCTCTTGAACCCTTTCCAAAAGGTGGACCCCGGATAATCGCTTCAGGTAAGCCCTAACGGGCTCGCACTCCACGATCAGCGCCAGGTTCCCAGGTTCAAAAATTATCGGCTCAGGAGGATGGAAATCCTCACAAACACCGCAGGGGATCTCATCTATTCTTCCAGCACCTGATCCGAGTCGGCGATCAGGGTCCGGAGCCGTTGCATCAGTTGCCGTTGTCGCCGCTCAGACTGCTGTCTGTAACGGAAGAAGCTGTCGGCAATCTGAAAAGCTGCCATGATTGCAATACGGTCATTGGTGAGGCTGTTGGAGGATGCGCCCATTTCGGCCATCATCTCTTCCACATAAGCCGCCAGCGACGTAACGTACTCTTCGTCCTCATCTGTCCGAAGTTTGAAGCGTTGACCATGAATACTGATCTCTATGGCATCTTTCATGGTCGGCCCCAAACTGTCGCCGTATTCTCCCGCCGTCACACAGAGAGGATCATCGGGTGTCGATTCGAGAAAGGATCTCTTCAACACGCTCAATGGTTTGAAGTTTCTCCTCCTCAAGCCGTCGAACCTGTTGACGCAGTTGCGACACCTCCTGCTCAAGAGAAGCAATCACTTCTTGAGCGCTCTTCATGCGCTGTGAAAGATCCGCGGCATCACCCAAGGTCTGCCTGAGCGTACCATTATCCATCCGCAGCGTCTGAACGGTATCGACGAGAGAGTGCCACCGAGTCTCAAGACGAGTGAGCAGCACCTCTTCTCCGTTGATCACGTCATCACGATTCATCGGCGTTACAACGGACTGAGTGAAACATCCCGGTTATCCTCAGGAGTGACAGATGGAATGTGATAAGAGGGCATTGATTAAACCAACCCTCTCATCATCCACCTTTATCCCGATGATAGAACTGCTGGCCGATGATGTCAAGCAGCACCCGGGATGGAGTGAGCGCTTCAGGAGAGAACGGAACGTCCGCCACGCAACCAACCATCCACATTAGCGGCTACTTCACGACCACCTTTGATCGCTTTGAGAACAAGCGACTGCCCGGTCTGCATATCACCTGCAGCGAAGACCCCTTCTTCACTAGTCATATGCATCGTATTGGTCTTGACGTTGCCACGGGCATCCAGATCGACACCGAGGGCTTCGATCATGCCGCTCTTAACAGGACCGAGGAATCCCATGGCCAAAAGAACAAGGTCGGCTTCGATCGTGAAGTTACTGCCCTGAATTTCCGACATTTCAGGACGTCCAGCCTCCATCTCCTGCCAACGAACGCGCACGCAGTGCAAGCGTTTTAGCTGACTACCTTCGCCTTCAAACGACTTGGTAAGAACACTCCAGAGCCGTTCACACCCCTCCTGATGCGACGTAGAGGTGCGCAGCATGTTAGGCCACATGGGCCAGGGGGTCTCACCGGAGCGACCTTTGGGCGGCTTGGGCAGAAGCTCAATCTGCGTAATGCTCTCGGCGCCTTGACGACGGGAGGTGCCCACACAGTCGGAACCGGTATCACCACCACCAATAACCACAACCTTCTTACCGGCAGCACTGATCTCCTCGGCACCGGAGAGATCAAGACTGGAGACCCGGCGATTCTGCTGCGTCAGAAAGTCCATGGCAAAGTGGACGCCATTCAACTCCCGTCCGGGAACGGGCAGATTACGAGGATCTTCGGCACCACCGGTCAGAACGATAGCATCGTTCTCCTCACGGAGCTGGCCAATCGGCAGATCCACCCCTACATACACGCCGGTCTTGAGCGTGAGTCCTTCTGCAACCATCTGTTCCAAACGGCGCTCAACCACCCACTTCTCCAACTTGAAGTCGGGAATACCGAAGCGGAGAAGACCACCGGCTTTTTCATTCTTCTCGTAGAGCGTGACATCGTGTCCTGCACGCACCAATTGCTGGGCTGCCGCCATACCGGCAGGTCCGGCTCCGATGACTGCCACCTTTTTACCACTCTTTTCCCGAGCAGGCTGCGGTGTGATCAATCCGCGTTTGAATCCCTCCTCGGCGATGGTCTGCTCAATCTGACGAATCGCCACCGGCTCTCGGTTGATCCCTACCACACACGACGCTTCACACAGCGCCGGGCAGATGCGGCCCGTAAACTCGGGGAAGTTATTGGTCTGGTGCAACATACGCACCGCCTCTTCCCAACGTCCGCGATACACCCAGTCATTCCAGACCGGAATCAGATTGCCCAACGTGCAACCGTCGTGGCAGAAGGGGACACCGCAATCCATGCAGCGGGCCGCCTGCTGTTGCAGACGCTCGGTCGGAAAGGCGTGATAGAGCTCCTTCCAGTCGAGAACACGCTCCGAAACGGGACGCGCCTGGGGCAGCTCCCGCTCAATCTCCATAAATCCTGTCACCTTACCCATTGGCCACTTTCTCCTGCTGCGACTGCTGTTCGGCCAGAACGCGTTTATATTCGTGAGGCATCACTTTGACAAACCGGCTGAGATAGCTCTCCCAGTTACCGAGAATCCGTGCAGCGACTTCACTGCCGGTATAGGTGTGATGGCTTTTGATCACGTTACGAAGCGTCGTGATATCTTCAGCTTCCGTCACAGCCTCATGGTCTACCATGGCCATGTTGCAGAGTGAACTGAAGCGCTTATGCTCATCGAGCACAAAGGCGACACCACCGCTCATACCCGCTGCGAAGTTGCGCCCGGTATCACCGAGCACCACGACCACACCGCCGGTCATGTATTCGCAACCGTGGTCACCGACCCCTTCAACCACTGCCTGAGCACCGGAGTTACGAACGGCAAAACGCTCACCGGCCATGCCTTTGATGTACACTTCACCTTCGATCGCACCGTAGAGCAGTGTATTGCCGACGATGATATTCTCCTCGGCTTTGAAGGTGGCATCGGCATGGGGCTGAATGACGATGCGACCGCCGGACATACCCTTACCTACATAGTCATTGCCAGCTCCCTCCAAGTGGAGCGAGACACCCTTGACGTTGAAAGCACCGAAGCTCTGACCGGCAACACCGACGAAGGTACAGCGAATCGTATCCTCCGGCAGACCGTTCTTACCGAACCGTTTGGAGATCTCACCGCCCAACATGGCACCGACGGTACGGTCGGTGTTGTGAATGGGAATGCGAACCTCCATGGGCTCCAGAGTCTCGAAGGTACGACTAGCCAGATTGAGCAACCGGTGATCGAGCACATCGTCGATACCGTGATCCTGCTCTTGAACAGAGCGGGTCGCCACTCTGGAGGGCGCATCGGGACGGGCCAGGATACTGGAGAAATCCAGACCTTTGGCCTTCCAGTGATCCACGGCATCATCAACGTCAATCATATCAACGCGACCGATCATCTCGTCGATGGTGCGGAATCCAAGGTCCGCCATCAACTCCCGAACCTCGTTGGCAATGAAGAAGAAGTAGTTCACCACATGCTGCGGCTGACCGGTAAACTTGCGGCGCAAGGAGAGATCCTGAGTCGCAATACCCACCGGACAGGTACCCAGGTGGCACTTGCGCATCATGATGCACCCTTCAACCACCAGAGGTGCCGTCGCAAAGCCGTACTCTTCGGCACCAAGCAGGGCAGCAATCACCACATCACGGCCTGTACGCAACTGACCATCGGTCTGAAGGCGAACACGTCCACGCAGATCGTTGAGCACCAACGTCTGTTGCGTTTCCGCCAGACCCAACTCCCAGGGACCACCGGCATGCTTCACCGAGCTGATCGGGCTGGCACCAGTCCCGCCGTCGTAACCGGAGATCAAAATCATATCCGCATGGGCTTTTGAGACACCCGCAGCGATGGTTCCGACCCCCACCTCAGCCACCAGCTTCACAGAGATACGCGCCCGCGGATTGACATTTTTCAGATCGAAGATCAACTGCGCCAAATCCTCGATTGAGTAGATGTCATGGTGCGGAGGCGGACTGATCAGCGTCACGCCCGGAGTGGTGTTACGGGTCCTGGCGATAATGGCGTTGACCTTGTGACCGGGAAGCTGTCCACCTTCACCGGGCTTGGCACCCTGGGCGATCTTGATCTGAATCTCATCGGCATTGGCCAGATAGTGGCTCGATACACCGAATCGTCCCGATGCCACCTGCTTGATGGCGCTGCGGGCGAGATCACCATTGGGACGCGGCTTGAAGCGTTCCGGATCCTCGCCACCCTCACCGGTATTGGACATACCGCCCAGACGGTTCATGGCGATGGCCAACGTCTCATGGGCCTCTTTTGAGATCGAGCCGAAGGACATGGCACCGGTGACAAACCTCCTGACGATGCCGGAGGCGGGTTCCACCTCATCAAGAGAGACCGGTTTACGAGATTTCTTCAGCCGGAACAGACCACGAAGCGTACAAAGCTCTCTTCCCTGCTCATTGATGAGCTTGGAGAACTCCTTGTAGGTGCTGTAACTACGCTTTCGCGCCGCATGTTGGAGCTTGGTGATTGTCGCTGGCGTCCACATATGACGCTCGGAGCCGTGACGGAACTTGTAGTCACCACCCGTATCCAGACCACCATCCAG
>JADGBX010000300.1 GCA_015231265.1 Magnetococcales bacterium
ATATCTTCCTTGAACGACGTCCAAAAGAGTATTTGTGATTGTCGGGGAATGGTGTCAGAATCCCGCCTTTCTTTACAGGACAAACTCTGCGGTAACAATGGTGATGGGTCACTTTGGTCAGGATCGATCACCGCGAAATAACGGCTCCGGTAACCATGAAGAAATTCCTCATCATCGGCTGCGGCTCCATTGGCCGACGGCACGCGGCGACCCTCCTGGAGCGCAACGTTGAAGTGATCGCCTATAACCGCAACCCGGAACGACGGCAGGCCATGGCGCGGGATCTGGGTGTCGAAGTGTTCGACGATCTGGATACGGCGCTGAATCAGGGCTGCGATGCGGCGGTGATCGCCACGGCCAACACCCTCCATCTGGAGCACAGTCTGGCGGCAGCCCGTACCGGGCACCATCTCTTCATCGAAAAACCGGTCTCCCATGCACTGGACGGCTTGGACAGCCTGCGTACCGTGGTGAATCAGAACGGTCTGATCACCCATGTGGGCAGCAACATGCGCTTTCACTTCGGCCCGAAGACCATCCGTGATCACCTGGATGACGGCACGCTGGGCCGTCCGCTCTGGGCCACTTTGTGGGGGGGCATGCATCTGCCCGACTGGCATCCGGAGGAGGACTACCGGCAGATGTACAGTGCCCTGAATGCCCAGGGTGGTGGCGCTCTGCGAGATTTCATTCATGAGATCGATCTGGCACTCTGGATGTTCTCCACGCCCCGTCGGGTGGCGGCCATGCTCTCCCGCAGCGGCTGGCTGGAGATCGAGACCGAGGATGTGGTGGATATCCTGTTGGGATATGACACCCCCCTTCAAGTCTCTCTCCATCTGGACTATCTTCAGAAGCCGTTTCAACGTGGCATCCGGGTGGTGGGCGACCAGGGTTGGATCCACTGGAACCTCAACAACAGCTCTGTGGAACGCCACCTCTATGCAGGCGAGCAGACAGTGCGCCTCCCCTACCCTGCCGGCTACAGCAAGCAGTCCATGTACGACGCCCAGATGGACTATTTTCTCACCTGTCTGGAGAAACGGACTCCCTCTTTCTGTGGTTTGGAACAGGGCATCTCGGCACTGAAACTGGTGGCGCAGGCCCAGCGCTCCCATGAGACCAACCGCTTTCATCTGGAGACACAGCCATGAAGGTGATCGTCGTGGGAGCCGGCTCCATCGGTTTCCGACATCTGAGCAATCTTCTGGCTCTGCGCAGTGCGGGCCGCCTTCCCATGCCCATCGACACGGTCGTCGTTGCCGAACCCCACCCAGCGACGCGGGAAAGGGTACGGGAGAGCTTCGCCGATCAGCCGGTTACATCTGTCGAAACCCTCTCCCAGGCCGATGCCGCTGCCGGGGATGCGGTACTGATCTGCACGCCGGCCCATTACCATGTGGCTCAGGCGCTCCAGTGTGTTGAACGGGGATGCCATCTGTTCATCGAAAAGCCTCTCGCCATCACTCTGGACAAGAGCGATACGCTGGTCCGGCAGGTGGAAGAGAGGGGCGTCACGGCCCTGGTGGCCTGCAACATGTGGTTTCACCCGGCGATTCGGGAGATCAACACCCGCCTTGCATCCGGTGCCATCGGCCAACCCCGCCTCTTTCGCTCCTACTGGGGACACCACGTCTCTCAGTGGAACCCCGGGGCCAGCCTGAAGGGTCACTACAGTCTGGATCCGGATCAGGGTGGGGGCAGTCTGTTCGATGTGGGTGCCCATGAGTTCTTTTTCGTCCCCCAACTACTGGGAGCGATCCGCGAGGCGTCCTGTGACTGCGGCCCCTCCGGCGTGTTCGACTCTGCCGTCGATGACTTCTCCCACACCGTCAGCGCGCTTGAAACCGGTGTGAGAGGGACGTTCAGCTTCAACTTCCTCGACCGCTGCCGCCGACGCTCTCTGGAGGTGATCGGCGATGAGGGCTCCATTCTCTGGAACTCCGAAGGCAAACAGCCCATCCGCGAACGGCTGCGCATTCATCCAGGAAATGGGGAGTGGACCGAGATTCCGGTCACCCCGATCGCCGACACCATGTACGAAGCGACGCTCCAACACTTTTTCAACGCCATCCACGGCACCGAATCGGTCATCCAGAGCGTTGCTCAGGCCCGGGAGACGTTGGCCCTGATCCTGGCCCTGCGTCAGACGGGGCGCTACACCTCGACTCCCTCCCCACGATAGAAGGAACTCTCCGGCAACCCTCCACTCTCTACCGAACCGTAGAGTGCGGCAGGAGAACGGGGATATTAAAGTGTCCCGATTCACGGTATACTGCGACGCAGCAACAGTCGCCAGCAACACAACAGAATCTATCTGACAGAATGAGGAGGACGGATGTCGGTTCTGATCACCGGAGGGGCCGGATTCATCGGATCGGCCCTGGTGCGCCGTCTACTGACCGAGGGAACGGAAACCGTAGTCAATGTGGATGCCTTGACTTATGCGGGCAATCTGGAGTCCCTGGGAACGCTCCACAACCACCCGAAACACCAGTTTCACCACGCGGACATCTGTGATCGCGATGCCATGGAAACGCTGTTTCGAACCTATCAGCCGGAGAAGGTGATTCATCTGGCCGCCGAATCCCATGTGGATCGCTCCATCACCAGTGCCGGTGACTTTATTCGTACCAACATCATCGGTACCCAGGTGCTGCTGGATGTGGCCCGAGACTACTGGTCGGCACTGGACGACGGTCCTGCCAAGGAGCGCTTCCGCTTCCACCACGTCTCAACCGACGAGGTGTACGGCTCCCTGGGAGAGAGCGGTCTCTTCTCCGAGACCACCCCCTACGACCCCAGCTCCCCCTACTCCGCTTCCAAGGCGGCGTCGGATCATCTGGTACGTGCCTGGCATCGCACCTACGGCCTGCCGGTGACGCTCTCCAACTGCTCCAATAACTACGGACCGTTCCAGTTTCCCGAAAAGCTGATCCCGCTGATGATTCTCAAAGCGCTGGCCGGAGAACCCATGCCGGTCTACGGTGACGGTTCCAACGTCCGCGACTGGCTCTATGTGGATGATCACTGCAGCGGTATTCTGCAGGTGGCCTCCCGAGGTCGAGTGGGAGAGACCTACAACATCGGCGGACGTACCGAAAAGAGCAATCTAGAGGTGGTGAAGACCCTCTGCGCTCTGCTGGAGGAGCGCCGACCCAGCGGGCAGGACGGCGGCTACACCTCTCTGATCACTTTCGTCGCCGACCGTCCCGGTCACGATCAGCGCTACGCCATCGACGACAGAAAGATCCGCGATGAGCTGGCGTGGCGTCCTGAAGAGAGTTTCGATAGCGGACTGGCCAAAACCGTAGATTGGATTCTGACCAATAACCGTTGGATCGAACGCATCAGGGACGGCAGTTACCAAGGGGAACGATTAGGCCTTGTATCGTGATGAAAAAAGGGACTATCCTGGCGAGCAAAAGTGTACCGGGAACATCATGATGATGAGAGGGGCTCCTGGTAAACGGAGTATTTAGATCATAAGGGAATCAATATAATCAGCGGCGAAACGATCTTTTCGCACCGCTGAAGGCTTGTGTCACGTGCTGTTATCGCCTGTCTCCGGTGAGAATACCTCTTCCGGACATACCGCATCCTGATCGACGGGAAACACCCGCGCACACTGCCAATAGGCGATAAGAGCCCCAACACGGAAGATCCCCGATCCGGGCTGTGATGCGCCCGAGAA
>JADGBX010000301.1 GCA_015231265.1 Magnetococcales bacterium
CGAAACCCACCGTATCCCCCGCCTCCAGGAGGTGGTCCTGGAGAACGCAGAGCCCCTTTTCATCCCCAATCAGAGTGGCCCATGCGCCGGGAAGGGTTGCCCCAGGCCACTCTCATCCGTCTTACAGAAGGGGCGGATCAGCTGCTGCTTGCCAAGGAGGCCATGACGGTACAGTTCGTCCTTGCCATGATCATTACCTACCTGCTGATGGCCGCCCTGTTCGAGTCGTTTCTCTATCCGCTGATCGTGGTGACCACGGTTCCCTTGGCAGCGGCGGGTGGCGTGTTGGGACTCATGGTGCTCAATCTCAGCCGCTTCCAACCCCTGGATGTGCTCACCATGCTCGGTTTTATCGTCTTGATCGGCGTGGTGGTGAACAATGCGATTCTGATCGTCCACCAGGCGTTGGGGTTCATGCGCGAGGAGGGGTTCACCCCCACCGATGCGGTGGCGGCTGCCGTGGGTATTCGCACCCGGCCCATCTTCCTCTCCACCTTCACGTCGGTGGTCGGGCTGTTGCCGCTGGTGCTCTTCCCGGGTGCCGGTTCGGAGCTCTATCGCGGCATGGGCAGCGTTCTGGTGGGTGGATTGTTGTTGTCGACCCTGTTGACGCTGGTGCTGACGCCTGCGCTCTTCTCGCTGCTGTTGTCGATGCGAAAGGGCCGGGAGAAACCGGCGTGATCCCTCCGGCTGCGGCTGGGGGAAGGGGTGTTGACACCTCTCGGGCAACTGTGAAGAGGGTTCATGCATCATGGCGGAGCGACTCTCTTCGCTCTGGTTGCCGCGTTTCGTAACACCTGGTCGTGACGCGCTCGATCGGTTGTCCTCACGACGAGGAATTTCCCTTGCATCGTGTCACTGCCCACCCCCATCCTGTTTTGACAAGAGGGGTCTTGGATAACGGCAAAATCTCTGTGCGGGTCGGCTGTGAAGAACATTAATAAGGACTATCTGGCCATTGCGGCGGCCATCGGCCTGCTGGGCCTTTTCGTGACGGCGCTCAACGTGTTTCACGAAGAGCTTGAAGTGGTGACCAGCAGCCCACCGACGCAGCAGCAGCCGGAGATGACGCTGGGCAAGCGTATCGCCCGCAGTTGCGTCTCCTGCCACGACATGAGCCGCTCCCGCTCCATGCAGTTGGTGGGGCCGCCCTTGTGGGAGGTGTTCGGACGGGTCTCCGGCGTCGTGCCGGGGTACGACTACTCCGCTGCCCACATTCGCAAATCCGCCGAGTGCATGGTCTGGGACGAAGAGAGTCTGGACGCCTATCTGGCCAATCCCAAAGCCTACGTTCCTGGTAACAAGATGGCCTTTGCCGGACTGCGCGATGCCAAGGAGCGCAAGGCGTTGATCAGCTATCTGAAGACGCTGCGTTATCCCGATGAGCCGCCCGCCTCGCTCTTTACCGGCAATGAGACCGGGGATCTCTCCGAAGCGCTGTTTGCCAGTGCCGAAGGGGAGGTGTGGAAGAGCAAGGGCGAGGAGACGGTGCGCCGGGTGTGTTGGACCTGCCACGATACCGGTGAGACCGCCGAGAATAAACACGGCCCCTATCTCTGGAAGATCAGTGGCCGAACCGCAGGCACCGCAACCGGTTTCAATTACTCTGCCAGCATGCAGCGTTACGCGGACCAGGGCCTGGTCTGGAACGACTACAATCTCTGCCATTTTCTCAAAGATCCCCACAACTACATTCCAGGCTCCACCTCCACCATGCCGGCGATCAAGGATCATCTGACGCGCATGGCTGTGATCGGCACGCTGCGCACCTTGCAGTAGGGGGCGAGACCCCGGACTTGCCGCTGTTGGCGGAGTGGGGTACTCTCGGGGATGAACGGTGTGGGTGGTTCCGAAACCGGCCGGTTTCGGAGCTGAAACGGGAAGTTCGGTGTGGCTGTTTCCGACGGTAAGTCGGAGGTGAGCCAAGCCCGACGCTGCCCCCGCAACGGTGATCGAGTGCGAATCCCCTCACGGCCACTGTATCCTGAAAAGGTATGGGAAGGCGGGTGATTCCGAAGCGTTTTTCAGAGTTTGGAATAGCGCTCCTCTCGTAAGCCCGGAGACCGGCCCCACCGTGGTTGTTCGGAACGTTGTGCGCGGCGGGCGTGGCGGGCCGGAGGGGTTGGTGTGGGCATCCGGTGGAGAGTTTCGACCACTGTTCAGCACGCTGCACTCTCTTCTCCTTCTGTTGTGCTTCCTGCGTTTTGACGATGATGATGACGATGTGCGCGCTGAGTGGCGTTGCAACGGGTTGACGGAGCGTGGGCAATGGCTGACACGGTAACGGGTAAAGTGTGGTTTGTCGGTGCCGGACCGGGAGATCCCGATCTAATCACCGTGCGCGGACGGTCGCTGCTGGAGCGAGCGGGCGCGGTGCTCTATGCCGGTTCTTTAGTGAGCCCGGCCCACTTCACGCACACTCCCGAGGGGTGCACCATTGCCGACTCGTCCGGTATGACGCTGGATGAGATGACCAACTGGCTACGCGACGAAGCGGGTCGTTGTGAGGTGGTGGTTCGCCTTCAAACCGGTGATCCCTCCCTCTACGGTGCTCTGGCAGAGACCGCCGGGCCCTTGGATGAGGCGGGAGTTGCAATCGGCGTGGTTCCCGGTGTGACATCGGCCATGGCCTCGGCGGCAGTGGCGGGAGAGTCCCTGACGCTGCCGGAGCGGACGCAGACGGTGATTCTCACCAGGACCGAAGGGCGCACGCCCATGCCCGACGGTGAGAAGCTGCATGCTTTGGCTGCCCATGGTGCCACGCTCTGCCTCTATCTGTCGGCAACGCTGATGGAGAAGGTGACCGAGGAGTTGATCCAGGCCGGATGGTCGGCAGAGGCTCCCGTCCTGGTGGTGCACAAAGCGTCGTGGCCTGGTGAGGAACGCGTCTTGCGGACCACTGTGGGGTCATTCGCGGCTCTCTGTACGCAAGAGGGGATTCGCAGCCAGACCATGATCATCGTCAGCAAAGCGCTGGGCGCGCGGCAACGGGGACGCGATCCCCAATCCCGCCTCTACGCCCCGGAGTTCACGCACGGCTTCCGAACAGGTCACACACACTCCGACAGCAGCGGGTGACGCTGCCGAGGAATCCTGTTTTGGAGAAGATTCATGTCCCATCGTTGTACCCATAATCATGACCATCACCATGAACACTCGGATGCGTCGGAGGTCAAAGAAGAGGTGGACCTTAGTGGTTCTACCGTTCTGATCGTCGGACACGGCTCTCGTGATACCGACGGCAATGATGAGATCGAGGATTTCGCAGATCTCTGGCGGAAAAGACACCCCGACACCCGGATCGAGGTCTGTTTTATCGAATTTGCCGACATCCTGCTGGATGAGGGGTTGGACCGGGCGGCGAAAGGGTCAAAGAAAGTGGTGATTTTGCCACTGATTCTCAACGCTGCCGGACACGTCAAAATGGAGATTCCCTCCCATGTGGCATCGGCGCGCACGCCGAAGCCCAGAACCACCGCATCCGAAGCTACTGCCAGCATCACATCCGATTCGTTGATGCCACCGACGCCGGTATGGATCACATTGACCCGTATCTGCTCGTGGGAAATCTTAGTCAGGGCATCGGCGACGGCTTCCACCGAACCGCGCACATCGGCCTTGATTAGCACCTTAAATTCTTGCACATCGCCGAGGCTGATCTGGTTGAAGATATCATCCAGCTT
>JADGBX010000302.1 GCA_015231265.1 Magnetococcales bacterium
CACCAGCAGAATCCGAGCCCCCGCCACACGGCTCACCGCGTGCACGCCCAGGTCACCCTGTTGGCCGTCGAGGTTCTCCGTGGTGCGATAGCCCATGGCGGCCATGGAGGCATCGAGAAGGGTCGAGGCGCTCACCGGTTTGGAGAGAATGCCGTCCGCCGCCTGCTTGCCGATGATGCGCAGAAGGTCGTCCCGGTCATAGGCGGTGGCGATCACCACTTTCGGCGGCGCCTTGAGATCCATTCTGTTCTTGATGTGCATTAAAACTTCCGGGCCATCCATATCCGGCATCTTCCAGTCGAGAATCACCAGCTTGAGAGGGCAGCCCTGTTGATCGTGATGGGCGATGAGATCCAGGGCCGCTTGACCGCTGGTGGCGCAGAGCGTCTCGAAGGAGAGGCTCTCGGCCATCTGCTGCATGATCTCCCGAGCGGCGGTGCTGTCGTCGACGATCAGCACGGGTAGGCCGCGCAGATCGGTCTCCGGCACCGGGCAGAAGGTGTATTCGCTTTCCGGGGAGAGACCGAAACGGCCTGTGAAGTTGAAGGTGCTGCCTACGTTCGGTGTGCTCTCCACCCAGATGGTGCCGCCCATCATCTCCGTCAGACGCTTGCTGATGGTGAGTCCCAGGCCGGTGCCGCCATACTTACGGGTGGTGGACGCGTCCGCCTGACTGAAGGAGCGAAACAGCTTGCCCACCTGCTGCTCGGTCATGCCGATCCCGGTATCGCTGACGGCAAAGTGCAGGGTGGCGTGATCGCCGTCTCTCTCCTTTACCGAGACGCGGACGATGATCTCACCCTGTTCGGTGAACTTCATCGCATTGTTGGTGAGGTTGGTCAGTATCTGCCCCAGGCGCAGCGGATCACCGATCAGCCCCATGGGAACATCCGGTTCCAGTGCAACCAGAAGCTCCAGCCCCTTCTCCCGCACCTTGACGCTGATCAGGGTCGTGAGGGTGTTGAGCACCTCCTCCAGATGGAAGGAGATCTGCTCCATGTCCAGTTTGCCCGCTTCGATCTTGGAGAAGTCGAGGATATCGTTGATGATGCCCAGCAGAGAGTCGGCGGCGGTGTGGATCTTCTGTACGTAATCCTGCTGCTTGGGCGTGAGATCGGTCTGGGCCGCCAGATGGCTCATGCCGATGATGGCGTTCATGGGGGTGCGGATCTCGTGGCTCATATTGGCGAGAAAGTCGCTTTTGGCGCGGGTCGCCTCTTCCGCGGTCTCCTTGGCTTGGAGAATCTTCGCCTCCATCGTTTTGCTCTCGTCGATATCCAGATGCACCCCAACCAGGCGCGTTCCCTTGCCGTTTTCGTCCCGTTCGGCGGCGCGACCGATGTCGAGGATCCACTTCCAGTCGCCCGCCGCCGTCTGCATGCGGTACTCGGTCCTGTAGATATCGGTTTCACCATCGACATGCGTTTGCAGCGCTTCCAGTGTCGGGGCAAGGTCATCGGGGTGGACCAGCTTCTCCCAGCGGTGATAGCTGTTACCGTATTTGGCGTCCAGCTCCTCGCGGCTGTAACCCAGCATGGTGGACCAGATCTCACCGGTAACCAACTCCTCGGTGGCTGTGGACCAGTCCCACAGTCCGGCGTTGGCACCGCTCAGGGCCATGTCCAGACGCTGCTTGTTCTCATCCAGCGCCCGAGTACGGTCGGCGACCCGCTCCTCCAGGGTGTTCTTGGTGGTGCGGAGAATCGCCGTCGCCCGCTGGCCCATCACCAGAGTCAGCAGGATGGCGATCAGGGAGAGCAGCAGCGTGCTGGCGCCGATGAAGATCAGATGGGTCTTGAGAATCCGGTGACCGGCGAGCACCTCCTCCACATCGATCTCGGTGGTGATGCCCAATCCAAGATGGCCCTCCCACATCCAGGCTCCGAACACCGGCACACCCCGATAGTCGCGATAGCCGGTGACATCGACCACGATCTCCGAGTGTTCATCATGGTTGTGATCGTGCTGGTGGATATCGTCTTCCTGAACGGCCAGTTCAAGAAGCGAGCTGGCCATGCGGGTCAGGGGCTGTTTCTCAACGGGCTGTTCAGGGGTGTAACCTGTGAGCAGATTGCCGCCGGGGTTGCGCAGTATCAGTCCATGATTGTTGGAGAGATCATCGTGAGCCAACCCCACACGCTGCAACTGATCGACAAAGCGGCTGGTGGTCACCATCCTGCCCCTACGATCAACCATATAGGTCTCGCCGGAGTCACCGATGCGACCACTGCGAACGATGGCATCCATATCATATCTGGGATCGATGCGCTGGGTGAGCACCGCGAGAACCGACCCGTCGGGATTGACGATGGGGGCGGCGATGAACATGTTCAGGGGTTTTCGTCGCGTTCGGGGTGTATCGGTGAGGAAGACGTCGGAGCGGATGGAGGGGATGAAGACCGCCTCACCGGCAAAGGCTCTTTTCAGAAGTTCCGGTGCCTGTCGGGCGATGAGATTGCGGCTGCCCAGGTTGCTGTCGCGACGGGAGGCGATGCTGATACGGTCGGGATCGATGATGAAGTAACCGACGGTACCGATCTCCTTTTTTCGTTTATTCAGCAGGGCGCGCACCTCCGACAGTTCGTGGGAAGCGAGTAGCTGCTCTTTGGAGCTCTCCACACGCAGCAGCGCCCGTGTCAGGGCCACCACCTCCTGATCGTGCCCCAACTGGGCCAGCAGGGTGAGACGCTCCTGTACCCAGAGATCGGTGCGTTCGATAGAGATCTGGAGTACGACGGTGAGGTCGTCCTTGATCGATTTCAGGACGAACTGCCGGTTGTTGTGCAGGGTGTAGGCGATCAGAGCCGAGACGATCACGACCATGAAGCCGAAGCCGATCAGCACCACCACCCGGAAGTTGCGCGATCCGAACTGATGGGCGATGCGCTCATCGGACATCTTGCGGGGCAGTATCAGAGCGCCCAACAACAGTAGCAGCAGAAAGAGCAGAAAGAGCCCGAAGAACAGAGTGTTTGAACCAGTCACATCGTGATCATCATGAGGGGCGCCGTGATTGGCTTGTGCGTCGTGATCATCATGAGAGGCGCCGTGATCGGCATGAGGGGCGTCGTGGTCGACATGTGCATCGTGATCGACATGTGCATCGTGATCGGCATGTGCGCCGTGATCGGCATGCCCCTCACTGCCAGCGGTGTGGAGGTGAGAAGGGGCGGCTGTCGTGGTGGGCTGTGCTGACACTCCTTGGCCAAGAGAGAGTGTGAGAACGGCAATACATAGAATAATCAGAGAGTTTAAAAGTCGGTGCATTCCCGTCACCTCACACAGTGCAATCTGACCCGCCGGTTCCCGTTTGCAGGTTCCGACCAATCATACACTTCGGTGTTTGAAATTGCTCCATATTTCAAAGCAATAATGGTGAGTGACAGGATGGGCAGGTTTGACCGGGAAAGGGGAGGGGGACAATCCTGATGAAAACCAGAACAATCTATTGAAAATCGTCACGACGAGCGATAGGATGAGCTGTCCAAATTCTTCGGGGAATGTTGGTCAGGATCGAGTGAGGTGCCACCTCTCCCGTGAGCAGCGAGTTCGTCTTCAACGGGCTCTGCACAGCGGCAGGGAGATGTGGTGAGACACACATGAAAATTAAAGAAAAAAGTGTGTCCCGTATCACCGATTCCTGAGCGTGTTGCATCTTGCTGATCACCAACAGGAACCGA
>JADGBX010000303.1 GCA_015231265.1 Magnetococcales bacterium
ATCGTGCTTCCTAACAATGGATCAGAGGTGATAATTCGCCCCCATTATATCAGATAGTTAATTGCTGGGATTGGTATAATATCTATACAATACGCTGTATTGCAATTGATTTCAGCTTCCAGATGGTACACATAAGGTGACGATTCCCGGTCACGCCGCCCTGGGCGCTGAGATCGGACAGGCCCGTGAGACGGTGAGTCGCAGGCTGAAGGAGTTGGTGGATGAAGGTGTGCTCACCGCAAACCGTGGAGAGGCGAAATTACGTCTGGAACGGTGATCACGATGGAGGACGCGCCAGTAAATTTCTATCGTTAACGGAAGATTGTTTCACATGTGATCAGAATCACATTCCCTCTCGCAGTGTTTGATGTAAAGTATATTCCATAACCAAGCCCGCATAATGGTCGCTGCCGGATGTCCTGGGAGGGTATCCAGCGTTACCATGTGCCTTTCAGTTGTTCCGTCATTATTGTGGATAGGACAAAACGCAGAAACATGCATTGGGCAAACGCATCACGGTCCGGGGGATGTTGATCCGTGACGCACCATTTTGAGCGCTCTTTTTGATTGGGTGGATAAGGTCGTGACAACGCATTTGAAGTCTCTCTATATCCTGACGCTCTTCATCGCAACCGCTCTTGGATACTCCTTTCCTCTGTTGGATCTGGCTCTCAATCGCATGGGGGCATCCGGTTTGATGCTCGGGCTCAATGCGGCCATGCCGGCACTGGGCTGGTTGCTGTTGACGCCCCTATTGCCGACCCTGCAACGGCGATTCGGCAACACCCCTCTGCTTTTCGTCTTCATTGCCACTGCGGCTTCTGCAATGGTCGGCTTCCATCTCTTCCCCGATATCCGGGTGTGGATGCTGTTGCGATTCCTGTTCGGCGGCAGCATTGGTCTGGCTTTCCGCGTCATTGAATTTCTGATCAATGTCACCTCACCTCCGGAACGCCGAGGCCGCAACATCGGGATCTACACCACCATTTTCTGTGCCTCTCTGATGTTGGGAGCGATGGTAGTCCCCATCATCGGCACGACAGGATGGACCGCCTATCTCTTCGTATCAGCGGTTCTGACCATGGGAGGCCTCTTTCTGTTGCTTCCTTTCGTCAGCTTTCCTGATGTATTGGCGGACACGGCGGCACCCACACCGGCGGTGAGACGGTTTGTCGGTCTGCTGCCGATAGCGGTGATCAGTGCTTTCGCTTGGGGCGTGTATGAGAGCGTTCACTCGGCGCTGATGCCGGTCTATGCCGTCAGAGTAGGGCTCTCCGAATCGTGGGCCGCGTTGACCGTTGCAGCCTACTCTCTCGGGGGGCTGCTCTTTCCGATCCCGCTCGGAATGTTGGCAGATCGAATGAATCGGCAGCGGTTGGTTGTCTACTGTGCCGCACTGGGTGGGCTTTTCACGCTCGCGATTCCATTGACGGAGTTTCAGCCCGAGCTGTTCCTCTTCGTGCTGATGATCTGGGTCGGGATCACCAGTGGTCTCTATACCGTCGCACTCTCCGCCATCGGCGAGCGCTTCACCGATGTCCATCAACTCGCTGGTGCCAATGCAGCCTTCGGGACGCTCTATGCCGCCGGTGGTTTGATCGGTCCGCTCATACACGGAGCGGCCATGGATGCATGGAATCCGCACGGGGTGTTGGCCAGCGCCGCAATCACGTTGGTGCTTTTTTCCGCGTTTGGAATGTGGAAATTGCACGGAATGGGCAAGCATTGAGAAGGCGGGAAGCGTAGTTGTGGGAGCACATGCTCAGGCCGTGTCCAAGGCGATCATCCTGAACTTTATTGAGCCATGGTGATGTCTGCGCATGCCGACGGGAGGAAAAGAGATGCCTGGAAACAATCGCACCAATCGTCTGATGGAGAACATCGAATCGTTGCGCAACAGCAAGGATTCGGACGACCTCTGGGAGCGCATGCTGGGTGTTCTTGGTCAGTACGGTATTCAGGGTTTGCTCTATACCGCATCGCATCTTCCCACGATAGGAACGGTCAGTGATTTCGCCGACAATGCCCTGGTGAGAACCAACTACGATCCGGAGTTCATGGCCGAAAAGATGAAGCAGTTGGATGAGGACCCTTTTTTCGACCATGCCTTGAGCCAGACGGAATCTCTGCTATGGGATGATGCATCGTTCAGCACCTATCGCGGAGAACTCAGCAAGGAAGAGAAGGCGTGTGTCGATCTGGATTGGGATTTCGGCTTGGTGACCGGGGTTAACATCCCTTTTCAGTTCGAAAACGGCCGTGGAGGAGGCGCCTTCGGTCTCCATGCCCCGGATATGTCGTGGGAGGAGTTTCGGAAAATTTGGGGTGAACATGACGACATCCTGACTCAGACCGTATTGAGCTACGACATCTGCTTGCGGGAACGTTTCATCGGCAGTGTCTACTCCCTCTCTCCCCGCGAGAAGGAGTGTCTACTCTGGCTGGCGGCGGGTCTTGTGCCGAAACAGATCGCCTACCGTCTCGGCCTTCATCCCAAAACAGTCGAAAACCAAATCTCCTCTGCACGTAAAAAACTCAATGCGTCCACCTCCGCTCAAGCGGTTTCAAAAGCGTTGATATTGGGTGTGATTTCTCCATGATGCATATGACGTATAGTGGAAATCCCCTAATGGACGCCTTCTCCAAGAGATTCTATACTGTTCCACGGGATTAATAGATAACAATGTGAAATCATGATGTTATGGCGGACAACGATACTCCTTCTCTGACCAATCGCGAGCGGCAATGCTTGGAGCTGCTGGCAATTGGTCTGCGTGGGAAAGAAATTGCTGTACGCCTTGGTATCGCTGATAGAACCGTTGAGCACCATGTTCGATTGGCAAAGAAAAGACTTGGGGCAAAATCGCGTGAACATGCGGTGGCTCTGGCTATTCAACATGGCTTGATCGGCAAACACCAAGAATAGAGCAATACAGAGAGTAGGTATCTCCCTGCTGAAGGATAGTGTCGTGAATGGTATAATAATTAAAAGAATATTACAGATAATTGATTTTTCCCCATTACTTATAACGCATTCTTATTCTCATGCCGTCGAGACATCGACCCGCTCGTTTGATGATTGGGGTCTCCGTTGTTCCACGGCCGCCAGCCCCATCTGTGAGATCTCCCAGAGCATGGTCAACAAAAAGAGCATGAAGAAGATTCTCGATCTGTTCGTGACGGTGGGCGAGAAGAAGAACAGCTATCGTGCCCGTGTGATCGTTCCCTTGGGGGCATGGCTGCAACAGGGCGTCACGTTGTCGGTAGGCGACAGGAGGGTGCGTTCGTCGGGCTATCTCTATTGCTTGCCGGTCGGCTGTGTTGCGGATCTCACGCTCTCTTCCGACATGATCACGGCGATGAAAAAAGCCAATGACGGATTCATCATCATCGCTGATTTGAAACAGCAACAGATCAATTTCAAGATCTCTCTTAAGGGGTTTACCAAAGCCTTCAATGGAATGCGCGACAAGATCTCTGCTCTGACCAGCAAGAAGTAAGCATGCTGGAGCCTTCTGTAGAGAGAATGTCGATGATGACGAGCGGATTGAAAATGGACGTAAAGGCAACAGTGGCGCTTCGGACAGATATCTTGTTGACGGCTATTGCGACTGCGATGCTGCTTGTCGGGTCGGGGTCGTTCGCTCAGGCGGCGGATGTTCCAGTCGGGG
>JADGBX010000304.1 GCA_015231265.1 Magnetococcales bacterium
CCAGCAGGACACCGGGTGCCCAGATGATGATCTTGAGAATCAGACTCTCCTGACCGCCCATTCCATCTCCATCAATCGTTATCGTGTTGTGGTGTCATTTCAGGATCCAATGCCCGATCCAATGCCTCAAAAAAACGCTCCACGTCGATGGGCTTGGTCACGTAGTCGGCAAAACCAGCCTTCAGCCCCCTCTCCACATCCCTCGGCATGGCGTTGGCACTGACGGCGATCACAGGAAGTGTCCGGGTTTCCGGCTGCTCGCGCAACCGTTCAAGCACCTGATAGCCGTTAAGCCCGGGAAGATTGAGATCCAGAAGGATCAGGTCGGGCGGCGTGGCAAACGCCATATCCAACCCGACATGCGGGTCCGCCGCCACCGAGAGCGTCACCCCTGACCGACGCTTGAGCAGGCGCTCCACCAGCTTCACATTGGCAGGATTATCTTCGATATAGAGGACCTCGGCCTTCTCCTCCTCTTCCACGCCGACAGGCTCATCGACGCGACCCGACTCCGGAGAGCTCTCCTCCTCTTCATTCTCAAATAGCTCAATCAGCTTCAAGGTGACCCAGAACGTGCTCCCCTCACCCTCGACGCTCTCTAGTCCAATCTTTCCTCCCATATGCTCAATCAATTGGCGTGTGATCACCAGACCGATGCCGGTCCCCTCTACCGATCCTCCCTCGGCCTCCAGGCGGTGAAACGGCTCGAACACCTCATTAATCCGCTCCGAGGCGATACCGTGGCCGGTGTCGGAGATATCGAGGCGGATGAAGCCGTCCCCAACGGCGGTGCACGCCATTCTGACCGAACCGTTTTCTCGATTGTACTTGATGGCATTGGAGAGCAGGTTGAGCACCACCTGCTTCAACCGCACCCGATCCGCTTCCACCAGACACGCGTTACAGTTGGTCAGACGATTGGCCATTTCTATCTGAATACCGCGGGTTCTGGCCATCCCCTCCATCAGATTGAGGCTCTCGTCAAGCACCTCACCGAGCGCCACATCCTCAACATTGAGATGCAGGCGTCCCGCCTCGATTTTGGCCAGATCGAGGATCTCGTTGATCAACTCCAGCAGATGGTCCCCTGCCGAACGGATCTCCTGAACACTGTCCAACTGCGCTTCACTGAGCGGTTCATCCGGATCCGACTCCAACAACTGGGAGAAGCCGAGAATCGCATTCATCGGCGTGCGCAGCTCATGGCTCATGCCGGAAAGAAACTCCGATTTGGCTCGGCTAGCCTTTTCGGCGGTCTCCTTGGCCAGCTTCAGCTCCCGTTCATACCGTTTGCGCTCGGTGATATCCCGCACTACTGCCGTGAAACGTCGGCCACTTCTCAGACGAAAAGCACTCAGAGAGAGACTGATGGGAACCCTCTTTCCATTCTGCCGCACCCCTTCGACCTCCCGCCCGCCCCCCATGATCTCGGGGCTGCCGGTATCGATGAAGGAGCTGATGTAGGTGTGATGCTCATCGTTGTGCGGCGGCGGCATCAGAAGATTGATATTCCTGCCGAGCATCGACTCCCGCTCATAACCGAAGATCTTCTCCGCTCCGGGATTGAACAGCTCGATCATGCCCTCTTCGTCGGCGACGATGATCCCCTCGACAGCGCTGTCGACGATGGCACGAATACGCTCGTCCCGCTCCCGAAGCGTCTCTTCGATCTTCTTCTGTTCAGTGACATCATTGCCATAGACATGGGCCACCCTCAGGTCTGACACCCCCTGGACGTTGAACTGGAAATAGCGCTCTCCGATCTTGGCAATGAAGGTAACGTTCTCATCGTGACTGATACAGGTCTCGAAATCCACATGCCAGATACCCGGCATCAGCTCCTTCAAAGGCTTGTTGCGGATGGAGTCGGCCCCGATCACCGCGTGCGCTGCGGCGTTGGCTTCCACGACCGATCCATCAGGACCGATGCGTAATACCGGGGCCGGGTTCATCTCGGCAAAGAGCGCCATGCTGCGGGTGCGCTCTTCGGCGTTCTTCTGGGCGGTGATATCGGTACGAATGGAGACGTACTCATAGGGCTTGCCGGTATCATCGAGAAAGGGGATGATCGTCGCGGCTACCCAGTAGGGTGCGCCATCCTTGCGCCGATTTCGGATCTCGCCGTGCCACACCCGCCCTTCACCGATGGTGCCCCAAAGTCCTTCGAAAAACGATTGATCATGATAGCCGGATCGGACGATACGGTGGTTCTTTCCGATCAACTCCTTGCGTGAAAAACCACTGATATCACAGAACTTGTCATTGACATAGGTGATCAGTCCATTGACATCGGCCACGCTGACGATAGCGTGTCGGTTCATGGCGAACTGGAGATTCTCCAACTCACGCAGCACCGAACGCAGATGGTCACGACTCTTGCTCCGGGACCGTAGACGCTCGATACGGTTGATCACCGAACGGATCATTGCCAGAGGGTGGACAGGTTTGATCAGATAGTCTTCGTGGGCCAGATTGCGATCCGACAGACGGCGCCCGAGATTCTGCGCCCCGGAGAGAAAGAGCACCGGCAGTGCGTTGTGCACCGGATGTTGCCGAATAACGCTGGCGATCTCGATGCCGTTGCAGCCATGCATGTGCAGATCAAGAATCAGAAGCTCCGGCTTGAAACGGGAGAGCGCATCCATAATCCGGAACGGATCGGTGAGCGTCGAAACCACCATACCCGCCGACTCCAGAGTCTCACCATACAGACGGGCCAGCAGAGGATCGTCATCCAGAACCATCACCCGATAGGGCTGTTCCGCTTTGGCCTCCTCCCACTGGGTCAGCTCACGAACCAGATTGTAGACGTTGACCGGACGCGAAAAGAAGTGCGTATTGCCCAGACGAACCGCCCACAACCGCGCCTGAAGATCCCTCCGTCCCGCAATCACCATCACCGGAACCGGCGTTGACATTCTGGCAAACTGCCTGTTGATGCGCAGAGGAACCACCGTGTTATTGGAAGGGGGATCTTCACCGTCCAGATCGATCACCACCCCCACCGGCACCACCGTGTTCAACCCCTCCTGCAACGCCTGAACGCTCTCAAACAGATGAACCGTGTGACCACTCTGCCGGCTCCGTTGCGTCAACTCCTCAATCAAGGTCTCATCTTTGGAGACCAGGAAGACGCCCTCCCCCTCACCATCCAGGGAAAATCTTCCTTGATCGGTTCCGGGGAATCCAGAGGCGGGGTCTGCCCCCTCGGCAACAATGCGTTCGATCTCTTTGAAGGATTTCTTAAGGGTCTGTAACGTCCCTTCGTCCAGGCTTTTGCGTCCTTTGACCAGCTTCTTGAATTGTGAAGCCAAGGCGAGAGAGGCGGCACTCAGGGCGGGAAATCCAAAGGTGGCCGACGTGCCTACCAGACCATGGACCGTGACAAATAGCTTCTGATAGAGCGGCAGAGGCGTTGTCTCTACCTGCAGGGAGTCAAGGCCACGCTTCACTTCTTCCAGGCGTTCAGGTAGAAGATCGATGAATGATCGGCGCAACGATCGATAGCGCTCTTCAAGAGTCGCGGTATCCATGATCGGTTCTCCCAGCGTGAGAAGGTGTGGTTACGTGGGTGAAATCGTGATCGGAACTAGGGCGTGTCCTCAATTAGCCCAAAACCGCGCTGGCGTACCGCCAGCCCTTCGGGTTTGGCCTGAAAACACATCAT
>JADGBX010000305.1 GCA_015231265.1 Magnetococcales bacterium
CAACAATGGAGGCTCTTTTTTTATCGGGGTGGGCGATTCCGGCATGATGGCTGTCGAAACGGGCCATGGCCTCGATCATCTGCTTTTGGGCGGTAATCTGTTCCAGGAGGCGGATCTCCTGACCCTGGTGTGTCGAACGCCAGAGTTGGACCAGGGCCACCGTCAATGCCACCAGGACGATCAGTGTCATGGTCCAGATCAGGTGCAGGCTGCGTTGGCGGGAGGTGGTTTCGTGTGCCATGGGATGGTCCAGATGAATGAGGAGTCAGGTCCGCAGCAGAAATAAAACATCCCACTCGCTGGCCCCTTGACCCGTCTGCTGCGTTCCGGGAAAAGTCACATACTGCAAGTATACGCCTCTTCCTGCGCCTTGCAGACGAATCAATATCCTGCGCGATTTGGACGTTTTATTTCTGTCGCGGCTCTTACGCGGTTGCTTGCTGGCAGAGCGTCGATATACTTGAGAAACACGAATTGTAACTGACTGGAAACGCGAAAGAATGGGGTTCAGAAATCATCCAATCGTTTACCAGTTGGTCAAAATCAAGATCTGTTTTGACTCTATCAAGTAGACAGTTAGATGTCAGGGTGTGTTCAGAAGATAGACAATTGTGGGGAATTTTGAGAGATATGAGTCATCGGGCTATGATTTGCCCGTTTGCTCTGATCTGCTCGGTATTGCTCCCAGGTTGACGACTTGTACAACGCTTTATGATTGCACCACCTGGCCAGGGCCGTCTGTTCTGGTGTCGCGGGTGTTCCCAGTTCATCCCGGTAAGGCTGTGCGAAGGGTTCGACGTACAGCCCCTTCAAAAACCGGATCCTCTCCAGAGCATCATCCACATCCTGAATCAAAACGTAGCAGGCGATCCGGGCTGGATTGGCATTATGCCAGCGGAGCAGCTCCACCGCCCTCTTCACGGCTGGTGTCTGGCTTGAGTCATCACAGGCCAGCCTGATGTGTCGGATCCACTTGACCCTGCCGAGGCGCTGAGCGATCTGATCGTCAATCAACCGAGCGTCAAGTCCTTGATTGATGTCGATGCGCAGATTGAGACGGGCAATCTTGGCAAGCTGGTCGATCCCATGGTCGTGGGCCAGGATGTTGTTGTCCATCAGGACCAAGTCACGATGCCGGGTGAACTCATCAACATCAGCATGCGCCCTAATCGCACCCTCCTTCAACGGCACGACGCACCACTTGCAGCTCCGATTGCAACCTCGGGTCACGAATCCCAGAGAGTGGTTCAGCTTGGGGTAGATCGAATAGTCTGGGCAGATGTGCTCAATGAAGTCCGGGAGAACAGCCTTGGATATATATCCTGTTCCGCCCTTGATGGCTGTCTCGGGAAGATAGCCATCGTCGTCGGTGAAGGTGAAGACCCTGGATGAATAGATGCGATCATACTGCTCGACCTTCAGGGGATTGAACCACTCCAGATCGTCACCACAGGCTCTGTACCACGCTGCCAGCTTCATTAGGACCAGATTCGGGAAGGATCCTCCGTCGGCATCATGAAAAGCGATCGTCATGGGGGTGACGACGATTCTTTGCAGATAAACGTCGTCTCAACCAGGCGTATCATACCAAGATGGGTGCAATCATCATGGATGTCGGATACTGCCGCATCGACACCGAACATGGCACCTATCAGAAATCCGCAAATCAATCCCAGCACCGCTTTCATCATTGTTTCCTTTCCTACGCATCCTCTCCAAATACGTCCGAAACTTTGCCTGCTCTTTCAGGCTGAGATCTGAAGCAACCTTCTCTCCCTCTACCATCTCTTCAATGGCGTTGGCCAGAGCCTCAGAAGGCTCTTTCCGAAATGGCAGGCCGATGAATCGGACACACAGACGTCCTGATCGGCGTTTTCGTCAGGGGTGAAGAATACCGGCCCACCTTCTCCTGAACCTTTGCATTTGGGGCATGGGATTGTGCTCATGATGCCTCTATTCCTAAATAGAAGGATTGCGCGTCCGGGCGATCTGCGAATGCCGATGTGATCGCACGCGTCCTGGAGGATGTCACCGCCGAGATCAACGGCTATCTGGGCAGTCGGTACACTCTACCGCTGCCCAGCGTGCCGCTGGCGGTGCCGCAATGGTCTGAGATTGCGCCGGATCTGACTCTCACCGACACCTCGCATAATCTCTCGTGCCGGGAGTCGTTTCGAGCGCGAGAACGGATCAACCGGGTGGTGGTGCGGGGCTATCTGCCCGGTGGTGGGCATCTGTCGGCCCGCCTCGATGACCGGGAACACGGACTCAACCGGGGACGCTCGACATTCCCGGCCGGAGGTGCAGCACATCTGCTGGTCCAGCACGATCCGCGAACCGCCATCACCAATCTCACCAGCTCCGCCGGATCGCTGCACACCAATCCCGACCAGACCTGGCAGATCACCGAAGAGATCGCCTTTATCAGCACCGCAACTGCCCAGCTCGCTCAACCAGCCATCTCCATCGATTCGGTAATCTGGCTGGGCAACGATCTGGGTGGTCTCACCCTGGCACCGGATGGGACCACAGTGATGGCATCCACGGCGGGCGTGGCGATCGCTCGGGTGATGGTGACAGTCCGGGCGACATCGTGGCAACTGTTGGCACCGGATCGGCTGGCGGGGTTGGATGAATTCCCGGTGTTGGTGCGGGTTTCGGGAACCACCAGCGATGCGGCCGGAGATGGTGAGATCACCTGTCAGCGTGGTGATGGAGCCCATTCTGGTGCTGACATCTCCGAGCCGCTGCTCTCGCACACCCTGGCCAAACTCTCCCGAGGCCGCGCCGAGATCGATGCCGGGGAGGATCTTCAGGAGATCTCCCTCAGCAGCATTTTTCAACCCGATGCCCAACCCGGCCGCATCGCAGAGATCCACGACGCTCTGATGGGTCGCGCCTGGCGCGGCAAGATCACCAGTGTCTCGCATCAGATCGCCGGACCCCGTGCCACCACAGCCATGGAGCTGCGCCGTGTCTTCTCCCCTGCGTGAGTTGCAATCACTCCTCACCGATCGCCGCCCCATCTCCGGCAAGGTGGTGGAGATCTCCGGGGATATGGTGCGCGTCGCCACTGCTCACGGGATGGTTGAGGTGGGCGGCACCGGCCTCCAGATCGGCGAGGCCGTTATGGTCCGCGATGGTGTGGCAGTGCGGGTGCAAGGGCTGGCGGATGCGCCGGTGTTTCGGGTGTGAAGCCTTACAGAGATTCCCCGCTGACCTGGCCGGTCAGCAGGCGGGGGACGGGGTGCTGATACACCCCGAACCGCGAGAAGATACCTCGCACGACCATAGTGGCCAACCATGGCCATCCCGCCACCGCGCAACACGGCGGGTGAATTATAGGTGAAAAACGATGTTGGAAGCCATACGTTGTGGAAAATGCGAAAAACTGCTGGCACGGACTGATGCGATCGGTCGGATCGAGATCAAGTGTCCGCGATGCAAGACTCTTATCGACCTGAGAACCCAGAGTTCCCCTTCCGAACGCCGTCGAGCGTCTGGAATGGAGAAGCATCATGAAAGGAACATCAGTACCCCATAAACCGGTTCGCAGCCCTCTGTCCGGCTGGCTGGGCGGCAAATACCGCCTGGCTCGCCGGATCGTCTCGGAGCTGCCCAATCACACCTGCTATGTCGAACCATTCGCCGGGGCAG
>JADGBX010000306.1 GCA_015231265.1 Magnetococcales bacterium
TGAGGATACGCCCTAGTATTCAGAGGTTTTCATGCTGGTAAGCTGATAACGTGATGGTATCCTTGACGGGTTGCCCTGGAGAGTTGTTACCGAATCGGTGTGCTCCATCTGGGACGCCATGACAACCACCCGTGCATCTGTTGGGAGAGGGGTAATGCGCAATCAACACCTGAAGAGCCTTCCGTTCCATGCCCACATCCGCCGTTCGGAGCGGGGTATGGGGACGATCGCTCTGCTGTTAGTGATCATGATCGTTGTCAGTGCGCTGATGGTGGCCGGGAAGGTGATTCCCGCCTACTACGAGTTCACCATTCTGCGCGATCTGGCCGATAGAGTCGTCAACGAATACAATAATTTGGAACGGAGTGAGGTGGAGCGTCGGATCCGCTATGAGTTCAACCGTTCCAAGATCGAGATCGAACCCGAAGACTTCGAGATTACCGAGACTGCCAGTGGGTACTCGGTCTTCGTGTACTATCTCGTTCCCATGGAGTTCGAGATTGCTGAACACACCATTCCTCTGGGCAATCTGGAGGAGTTGGAGTGGACCTATGAAGTGGAAAGCCCGTGAGTGGCTCCGAGGCTGCTTTTGAGCAAGATGTGGTGTGGTGCGATGAGCACATCGGCTATCGGTTCCGCGATCCGGCTCTGCTACGACTGGCCCTGACCCACCGCTCTACCGATCACAGTGACAAACCCGACATGCCACTCACAGCCAGTGGTGCCGTGCAGCACAACGAGCGGTTGGAGTTTCTCGGTGATGCGGTGCTGGACTTGGTGATCTCCGACGCTCTTTTTCACTCCCGACCCGATGATGACGAGGGCAGTCTTTCGGCCTTTCGCTCCGGACTCGTCAACACCCGCGCCTTGAGTCATCTCGCCGTGGGGCTCGATCTCGGCCCGCGTTTGCGCATGGGCAAGGGGGAGGAGCAGAGTGGTGGGCGTAACAAGACCTCCATTCTCGGTAACGCCCTGGAGGCAGTCTTCGGAGCAATCTATCTCGATGGTGGTTACGAGGCCGTGAGTGAGGTGATCTTCCGCCTCTTCAAGACGCGCATGGATGAAGAGGGGCCGCACCCCAGCCGGGAGAATCGTAAATCCCGTCTGCAGGAGTATCTGCAATCCCGCGGGCTTCCCCTGCCGAAATACGAAGTGATCGCCACCGACGGCCCCCCCCACGCGAGAATCTTCCGAGTGCGCTGTCTGGTGCCGGATCAGGAGCCCGTAGAGGGAGAAGGGGGCTCGAAACGGCAGGCGGAACAGCGGGCAGCGGGCTCTCTGCTCCAGGCCCTGGAGGCAGGAGGCGCATTCGATGACCAGCACCCGTGACCAGGAAGAGCCGGACTCCGTGATTCAGCCTCCCCATGAAGAACCCACCTCCCTTGCCCATGAGGAGGAGTCGCCACTGCACTCCGGTTTCATCACGCTGGCCGGGCGGCCCAACATGGGCAAGTCCACGTTTCTCAATCGGGTGATCGGACGCAAGGTGGCGGTGGTAACGCACAAGGCCCAGACCACACGCACGCGCATTCTCGGCGTCCGTCACGCTCCCGGATCACAGATGGTGTTCGTCGATACCCCGGGACTGCATGGAACCGGTGGTAACCGGCTCAATCGGCTCATGGTGCGTGCGGCGCACGATGCCCTGGCCGATGTGACGGCAGTTCTCTATTTCGTCGATGTGGCCAAAGGGTTGACCGGAGCTGATCGGACCATTCTCAAAGATCTGGTCAAGGCCAATGTGCCGTGGGTTCTGATGCTTAACAAGATCGACCGGGTGGAAGAGGCTCTCGTGCTGGAGCGTCTCGCCGGAGTCGAGGCGTGGAGCCAGGAGAGCGGTATCACGTTTCACGCTGCGATCCCTCTCTCCGCCCGCACCGGTAAGAACATGGAGGCGGTGCTCAGCCATCTGGAAACCCTCCTGCCTCCCGGTCCTGCCTACTACCCACCCGATCAGACCACCGACCAGCCGGAAACCTTCTTCGTGGCCGAGATCGTTCGCGAGAAGCTCTTCCTCAATCTGCACCAGGAGCTGCCCTATGCGCTGGCGGTTCAGGTGGTTGAGTTTCGCGAAGAGAAGAAGAGCCTCCACTGTACCGTGGATATCCTGGTGGAGAAGCGCTCCCAGAAGGGGATTGTCATCGGTCGCAAGGGGGAGGTGCTGAAACGCGTCGGGAGTCTGGCCCGCAAGGAGCTGGAGCGGCGGTTCGGGATCAAGGTGATGCTGAAACTCTGGGTACGGGTTGAACCCCGTTGGCGCACGGACGACGCTCTGTTGCAGGAGCTGGGTTATTCGGATGGTACGCCCGGTGGTGATTGAGGATCAGGGGCTCGTCATCCGTCGCATTCCCCATCGCAACAGTTCACTGGTGGTGGTGCTCTTCTGTCGTGACCACGGACTGCTCTCGTGTGTCGCAAAGGGCGCGCGCAGAGTGACGCGGACCGGAGGCCAACGGGCGGCACTCTCCGGGTTTCATACCGTGGCGCTCACCCTGCGCAGCCGCAGTCCGAACGCTCTGGCAACGCTCACTGGTGCCGAGATTCTCGTTCCCCGAGAGCGGTTGCCGTTTAAACCGGCAGCCATGGCGGTTGCGCAACGGTTTCAGGAGTTGATTCAGCGCTTCGCCCCGCCGGGTGATCCCCAGTCGGAACTTTGGTCTCTCACGAGCACGGCTCTGGATCTTCTGGAGCAGGGGTATGATCCGGTCTCCCTTCTTATTTCAGGTCAGTTCCACACACTTTTCCAAGCAGGATATGCGCTCTCCTGGGAGAGCTGCGCCGGTTGTGGGCGTACCCAGGATCTGGTGCATCTCTCGCCGAGAACCGGCAATGCCGTCTGTGGTGACTGTGGTCGCCCCTATCGCAACCGACTGGTGGATCTGCCCCGTTCCATGCCCCCCTCGAAGCTCCTGGCATGGCCCCCTGATCTCGGGCTATTATCCCCCCGGACTCTCTGGGGGCTCTACCGGGTCGGGCGGGATCGACTCCAGCACTATGGCCATAAACCCCTGGCAAGTGATGCCCTGTGCGAAACCCTGACCCTGTCGGGGATCGGTTCCGACTCGGATCAGGGAGAGTCCGAGAGGCTCCGCCCGCGACCGGATCCACTCACCACACTCACCACAAGAGAGGTTTG
Organism: Magnetococcales bacterium; assembly: GCA_015231265.1. Lineage (GTDB taxonomy): Bacteria > Pseudomonadota > Magnetococcia > Magnetococcales > JADGBX01 > JADGBX01. The sequence continues at coordinate 3,137 of JADGBX010000306.1, forward strand.
CCGTGATCGATAAGGAACTGCTTGATATCCTCGTCTGCCCACTCTGCAAGGGCGATCTTGAACACGACACCGACACCCAGGAGCTGATCTGTCCGCGGGATAAACTCGCCTATCCCATCCGCGACGATATTCCGGTCATGTTGGTGGACGAGGCGCGACGCATCGAATCGGAATAGAGTTGAATTGCGGCTTTCATGGTGTTTTTTCGTGACGATACCGAGGGATAACCATCACAAAGATCGCAATATGACGAAGTTGTGACGATTTCGTCCAACCGTGTCTTTTTGTGAGAGATAATTCCTGTTCCGTCGCGCGCCCATCCGTTACACTATAAGCCGTTGCTGATAGATGAGAGTGCGTGGACGTGGTGCAGTCGCTGAGTGTGATTACGTCGTCAAGCGGTACTGCTTCAGCACTCTTCTTCCGGCCCCGAATTTGTGAAGAGAGGGAGATTAGGTTCCAGAATCCGTCGGTGAGTCAGACAGTTGGCCGATGAAGTGGGCGATGAAGG
>JADGBX010000307.1 GCA_015231265.1 Magnetococcales bacterium
CACCAAAGGCAAGACGTTGTTATAAAAGGGCAAACAGAACCACTGCCCTCAACCGGAGAGCGCCAGACAACGGTCCATTTGATTTTGGATCAACACACAAGTCTCGCCCATCTGAAAAGGGAGGGGGAGAAGATGGCGACCAGCCTCTCTGCGATCAACCGTTTCTACGATACCTACGGTTTTACACTCTACCCTAACGCCTACAGCCACTATGCCACCACCAAGAATGCGATCCCCAATATGCTGAACATGTCTGCGCATCCGATTCCTGTCTCCGTCAAAACGCGGTTCAAGGAGAAGAAGCAGATCATTGAAAAAACGGCGTTTAAAAACAGAGTCTTTGACCATCTCAGCAGCGAAAACTACCCGATTCGTGTCTACCAGAGCAGATATATGGGATTCTGCAAGAACGACGAACACACCATTGCATCGTGTCTCACGGTAAACTCCGCACTCTCATCTATCGAAGAGACACCCCTGATGCTGCACGGAAAGACCGGTCTCCTCTTAGACCATTTTGCTGCAAGCAGTACGATGAAAACACTTGGATTATTCATCAACTCCATGCAGTTCTTTTCGAGAACGTTCGATGCTCTCTCCTGGCTTGGACAATTCAAGCATCTCTCAGTAATCACACACGAATTCAACAAATCGTCGACGCTCGAAGGGCACGCTATTCTGGAGAGGCTCTTTCAAGACATGCTCAGGGATGCGCCGGGTGCTGCCTATTATGCCCATGTTCTCTCACCCCATCACCCCTTCGTTTATGATCGAGAGTGCCGACTCAAACCCGACCCCAGGGACTGGATCATACATTTCGACCTGGATCACAGCCATGTTACCGGTAGCGATCGTGATGAGCGTTATCGCGCTTATGACGAACAGATCGCCTGTGTCTATAAAACCTTGGAAGAGGGGTTCCAAAAACTGGAGAAAGCAGGCCGCTTGGAGAACATGCGTTTCATTCTCCATGGCGACCATGGGTCACGTATCACGGAGATGGCCATCACTGCCGGCGCTGTTCTGGACGAAAGATGGCCGAAGAATCAGATGGACGCCTTCTCAACACTACTGGCCATGCGCATCCCGGGCCAGACGGGGGGAATCGACACCTCTGCCCGCTCCGTGCAGGACGCGCCCCGGGCGTTCTATCTCAACGGTGGCCGGTTTGAGGACGATCCTGCCCCACCCTGGGCGTATATCGGACAATACAAGGTGCCGCTGGATCACCTGCCGACACAGTAGTATCTTCGATGGCTGGAGGGGGGCATGATCCTCTCTCGTTCATCACGCCGTGAATCAGGGGCTCCAGTACCATGAACCCAACCACCTCACCGCCCTCAAAGCGGTTTCAGGCAGCCGCAGCCGCTCTGTTCTGTTTCACGGGTCTGGTGCTACCTGTCGTCAGTTTCTTCAACTACAACGGCGTCCCCCTCATGGAGGCGGGCGCGTGGCAGATTCTGGTCGGCCTTTCCGTTGTGGTGGCTGGTGTCGCAGGGGTGCTGGCGCCGTTCCGAAACGCGACGCTGATTGTCGCTGCCGTGGGCGTTTCGGTGGTGGTGGTGGATCTGGTTGTGGGGCTGAGTCTGGAAATGATCGGCGGCTGGTATCGAACTGGACTGCTGGCGGTGCTGGCGCTGTTTCTCTGGAAAATCCTACAACAGTCGAGCCGGGAGGTGTGGATCATCCTCACCACCATCATGCTGGTGATGGTGGGTCATCAGCTTCTCTCGCCGCTGTTCCATGCCCGTCAGGATATCGTACGCACCGGTCACTCCTCCCCCCTGCATCCGAATAACAGCAGGGAGACCATCGTCCATCTGATTCTCGATGAACACGGCAGTGCCGCCCTGCTGGCGCGCGAGGGGGACAAGACCGCCGCCAGCCATGCCGCCCTGCGCCGCTTCTACCGGCAGCACGGTTTTACCCTCTACCCCAACGCCTACAGCCACTACTACCAGTCGAAGTACTCGATCCCCAACGTTCTGAACATGTCGGCAAAACCAATCGCCGAACGCTTCTTCACCGAAGAGGAGACGGGGTCGATGCGTCTGTGGGAGAACCGCACCTTCGCCCATCTGACCCAACACGAGAGACCGATCCGCGTCTATCAGCAGTACTTCATGGACTACTGCCACGACCCCGCCTTCTCCATCGTCTCCTGTCTCAGCGCCAATTCGGCTCTGGGTCTGCTGGACTACACCCGGTTTCCCCTCAGCGGCACCATCACACTGCTCCTGAGCCACTACGCCGCCGCCAACAGGGAGACGGTGCTCGGCAGGAGTCTGCACGCCGTCTGGAACATGCGGCAGAAACCGGCCTGGCTGATCGCACTGTTTGACCAGGCCGACGTGAACCCGATCACCCAGCAGCAGCGCTATTCACAACCGCTGGCGGCGCTCCATCTTCTCGACAGCCTGTTCGACGATCTGCAACGGGATGAACCGGGAGGCGCCTATTTTGCCCACATTCTCATCCCCCACAACCCCTACATGCTCGATGAGACGTGCCGGGTGAAGCGGGATGTCACCAGTTGGCTCACACGGGTGAATCCCGACCGCTCCATGGCCACCGGCGCCGCCCGGGACCAGCGCTACCGCCTCTACGATGAACAACTGCGCTGCCTCTACACCACCCTCGACGAGCGCGTGACGGCGTTGAAACAGACCGGAAAGTTCGACACCATGCGCTTCTTCATCCACGGCGATCACGGCTCCCGCATCGGCCCGCTTCTGGATGAAAAATGGCTGCAACGGCAGATGGACGGATTCTCCACCCTGCTGGCCATGCGGAGACCGGGAGAGGAGGGGAGGATTGATCTTTCCGCCCGTTCCGTTCAGGATGCCGCCAGCGCCTTCTATCTCCATGAGGGGAGGTTTACCGACCAGCCACCAGCGCCCTGGGCCTATCTTCGCAAAGAGCGGGTGGAACTGAAGGGGCTGCCACGGGGAGAGACCCGGCACCAGCCCGACACTGCCGCTGTAGTAGAGTGATCACATGTTCGACGAAGAGACACAGAAAGCGTTGATGGCGGAGTTCTTCGCCGAGAACGGTGAAGCGCTGAACCGCATCGAACGCGGCATGCTGCAACTGGAGGCGAACCCTGCCGACAGCGAACAGCTCAACGCCGTCTTCCGGGATATGCACACGGTGAAGGGCAACTGCCGGATGATGGAGTTCCAGCGTCTGGAGGAGCTCACCCATACGGCAGAGACGCTGCTGGACCGGCTGCGTGACGGCAAGGCACAGTTCAACCAGCGCATCGGTAGCGTCCTGCTGGCGGTGTTGGATGCGGTGCGGGCGGTGCTTGAAGAGATCGTCCGGGGCGGCAACGACGAGACGGCGGACTTCAGCCAGGAACACCACCAGCTTCAGCAGCTCCTGGATGAGACCGATGGTGCCTCGGTAGCACTGGATCTTGAAGCGGACGATGGCGACGACGAGACGGCTCCGGGCGACACCGCCTCCGACCGGACAACACCGGGGGGCGCCACCGAGAGCAGCCAGCTCGACTCGGTTCGGCTCTCCATCGATCGCCTGGACACCCTGATGAGTCAGATCGGCGAGCTGGGCGCCACCTTCAACCATCTGCGCTACCTCATCGGTCGCGATCCGGAGCAGGTGAATCAGCTTCTCGA
>JADGBX010000308.1 GCA_015231265.1 Magnetococcales bacterium
GGGGACAGCTCCATGGTGCTGGGTGAGATGTTCAACCACCACACCGCCGAGAGTCGACCTGTCCACCCACAGGTGGACCGCCTCTTGAGTAAAAACGGATTGCTGAGCCATCGGAAAAGCGAGATGGAAGGCGCCGTTCACTCCGGTTTGCTCGCCCTGGATGATGGTGTGTTGATGATGGTGGTGCAACCGATTCTGACCAGCCGGGGAGATGGTCCGGTGCACGGTGTCCTGGTCATGGGGCGCTGGCTCACCTCCGAAGAGATGATCACCATCGGCAACCGAAATCGATTCGAACTCTCTCTCTTCCCCACCGATGCGACGATCCTCCCCGTTGATATCGAGCAGATCAGCCGCCAACTCTCTCCCTCCCATCCCGAGCACATCGAGCGCTGGGGCCTCTACGCCATGTCCGGCTATGCTCTGGTCGAGGATATTCTCGGCAGACACGCCATTCTCTTCAGAGTGGACGGCAATCGCACCATCACACGACAACGGGAGGAGAGCCTCAACCAACTGCTTGCCTGGGTTCTTTCAGCCGGCTTTCTCTTCGGTCTGGCACTCATGGTGATCATTCAACAGTGGGTGGTCGGACCGGTAACCCGCCTCTCCGACTCGGTCACCTCCATCGGTGACCAGGGAGATCTCACCGCCCGCGTACCCGTGGAGACGGGCGACCAGATCGGCACCTTAGCCCGGAGAATCAACCAGATGCTGGAGCAGTTGCAGCGCACCGGTGATGCCCTGCAACAGGCCCATGATGACATGGAGCAACGGGTCCACCAGAGAACGGCCGAACTGCTCAACGTCAACAAGGAGCTGACCCAGGAGATCGGCGAACGGAAACGGGCGGAGAGTGCGCTGTTCAATCGGGAACAGTTGCTGGAAACCGTCTCCTTCTCGGCGCGCAGACTACTGACCGAACACCACCTGGAGAGCGTGCTCGCCCCTGTCCTGGAACGGTTGGGCAGCAGCCTGGGGGTGAGTGGAGTGGTGGTGTTCCGATTTCCCACCCCCTCCCCCGGCAGTGAAGCCCAGGAGCCTCCCCCCACGCCGCTCGCCACCTGGATGTCGGACGGTGAAGGCTCCGACGAGGCGTCCGCCATGGCCCAGTATCTGAAAAAAGCACCAACCTGTACCCGCATGATGCGTCGGCTACAGGAGGATCAACCCACCTGGTCGCAGGCGGACCAAGAGGATCCGGAGATGGACACGGTGATGGCGGTGCTCGGCGTGACCTCGCTGATGGCGATTCCCATCATCGTCGAGCATCGCTCTTGGGGCATTCTGGCTCTGTTCGAAACGGAATTGGTGCGCCGCTGGTCGGAGACTGAACTGGATGGTGTGCTGGCCGTTGCCGACTCCTTCAGCGCCGCCGTGGAACGCTCATTGGCCGAGCAGAGGGTTCTCCGCTCCCGCGAGCAGCTCAGAAGCCTCTCCTACCATTTGCAAAATGCCCGCGAAGCGGAGAAGAAGCATATCGCCGCCGAGATTCACGATGAACTGGGCAGCCTGCTGACCAAATTGAAGATGGATCTCTCTCTCTTGGTCAAGCGGGTGGCCGACGATGAATCCCTGGCGCAGCGGGTGGTGCAGATGCGCTCCCTCACCGACCGCACCATACGCACCGTCCGTCAAATCTCCACCTCTCTGAGACCGAAGATCCTCGATCAACTGGGACTTCTGGCCGCCATAGAGTGGCAGGTGGAAGAGTTCACCGACCACACGGAGATCCCCTGTCACCTCGATCCAGAATCGCAGGATCTGGATCTTGACGAGGCGCGAAGAACGGCGCTCTTCCGTATCTGTCAAGAGTCCCTCACCAACATCGCCCGCCACGCTGAAGCGACCGAGGTAGAGGTCGCCCTGAAACTCAAAGAGCACCATGTACACATGACGATCAGCGATAACGGTAAGGGGTTCGACCCCAATCTCGCCAATCGACTGGACGCCCATGGACTGCGCGGAATGTGGGAACGGGCGGCACAGTTCGACGGCATCGTCGAGCTGGCCAGTGCTGTTGGTCAGGGCACCGAAGTGGATGTACGTTTCCCTCGTCTGGAGAGTGATGAGATTCAGGCTGGATGATCCCGTAATCTGCCGCCTGCGCTCTCCATGATCAACACAGGTTTGGAATCGGCTCAGCTCGGTGTAGACTGAAGCGCATGGTTTCTTTCGAACCGTTGCGTGAATACCGTGATCGAGCCGTCTCTTCACCGACCGTCCGCGCTGCCGATGTGAAAGGTTGGACCGCCTCATGATTCGCATTCTGATCGTTGACGATCACACCATCGTCCGGGAAGGACTGAAGCAGATTCTCTCCGACATCCACGATATGGAGGTGGCCGGAGAGGCCAGCGGTGGCGTCGATGGTCTGCGAAGAATGCGCAAAGAGGAGTGGGATCTGGTGCTGCTGGATATCACCATGCCCGACAAAGATGGCTTCGAGGTGCTCAAACGGATCAAAAAAGAGAAACCCAAACTGCCGGTGATCATCCTCACCATGCATGGGGAGCATCTTCTCGGAGCGCGCTGTCTCAAGGCGGGAGCCAGCGGTTTTCTCACCAAAGAGAGCGCTTCCGAGCAGCTTGTCCAAGCGATTCGCATGGCGCTCCAGGGGAAAAAGTACGTCACCCCCAGCATCGCCGAGAAGATTCTGGGTGAACTGGGCCCCATCAGCGATACCGATCAACCTCCCCATGAACGACTCTCGGACCGGGAGTTCACCATTCTCTGCAAAATCGCCTCGGGACGCACCGTCACCGAGATTGCCGATGAGTTGGTCCTCAGCAGTCGTACCGTCAGCACCTACCGTCGGCGCATCCTGGACAAGATGCAGATGAAACACAATGCCGAACTGACCCACTACGCCCTGAAAAACGGTCTGGTCTTCTGAAGCGATGCTCCCTCTTGATCAGGCGGCACTCTTCTACGCCACCTCGGCGCTGCTGGCCCTCGTACCGGGCCCCGACAATCTCTTTCTGCTCGCACAGTCGGCCCTCCATGGCCGCAAAGCCGGATTGAGCCTTACCTTCGGCTTCAGCACGGGAATTCTGTTTCACACGCTGCTGGTAATTCTGGGCGTTGCTACCCTGATTCGCACCTCCGAGTCGGCCTTCACGGTGTTGAAACTGCTTGGTGCGCTCTACCTTCTCACTCTGGCGTGGCAGAGCTACCGAGACTCCAGACGCACCACCGACCCGGCACCACACTGCCCGACACTCTCCATGAAGAGTCTCTACCGACGCGGCATTCTCATGAATGCCAGCAATCCCAAAGTCACCCTCTTCTTTCTCGCCTTTCTTCCTCAGTTTACCGACCCGGCCAGAGGCTCGGTTACGGGACAGATTCTCCTTCTCTCCCTCCTCTTTATCCTCAACACCATCGTCATGTTCGGCGCCATTGCCTGGGGAGCGGGTGCCCTGAAACAGTGGCTCCGGGAACGCCCCTCGGCACAGATGGTCATCAATCGCGTCGCTGCGGTCGTACTGGCAACACTGGCGATTCAACTTCTCCTGACATCGACCCCTTCTTTATAATAGGGAGAGGAAACTCAAGAAGAGGATGTTGCCAACTGCTGCGCGGCCATCTCGCCAAGACGCATTACAGCCTGTTCAAGA
>JADGBX010000309.1 GCA_015231265.1 Magnetococcales bacterium
GTGCGAGAGATCGCCGAGGAGCGGTTTCGGGAGGATCTCTACTATCGTGTCAACGTGGTCAATCTTCACCTTCCACCTCTCCGGGAGCGGGCCGAAGATATTCCACTGTTGGCCACCCTCTTCATCGAGAAGTTCGCCACCCGGTTCGGGCTCCAGGTGCGACGTCTCACCCCCGAGGCATTGGATCTCCTGCGCCGTTACCCTTTTCCCGGCAATGTTCGCGAGCTGGAAAATCTGATGGAGGGGGCGGTTGCGCTCACCAATGGTGAAGCGATTGAGAGCGCCACCCTGCCGGAGACACTCCGACGGACAACCGCTTCATCACCAATGACCGCGACGGCGGGCGCTGCGAAGAGCACACGGTCGCCGCCTGTCCAACGCATTGTTCCGGAAGAGTCGGTGCAACCGGTGGCCTCCATGATGTCGGAGTCGGAGCAGATGGCGGTGTCGATGATCCCCGAGGAGGGGGTCGATCTGGAGAAGGTGCTGGCGGATACCGAACGGCAGTTGATCCATGAAGCCCTGAAACGGAGCGGTGGCAACAAGACCAAAGCGGCGGAGATTCTCGGTCTCTCCTTCCGCTCCTTCAGATACAGACTCTCAAAATTAAAAGAAAACTAAAAAATCGTACAATAAAGGCGATTTTCCCTGTTCACCGCTTCTTGGATGCATTACCACTGAAACCTAAGTGGGGATACTATCGATCAGTAAGATCTTCAGCAGACCTAACAGAAGGAGTGAGAACATGAGCGACAAGATTCAGGAAAAGATCGAGTCCCGGGAAGCCAAGCAAGAGAAGATTGAAGAGAAGATTGCCAATCTGGAAGCCAAGAAGGCTGAGAACGCCGTCAAGCTCCAGAGCCAGCTCGACAAGTTGGAGATCAGCGGTTTCGATCTGCGCAAGCGTCTGGTCAAGCAGGAACAGAAGCAGCGCGAGCTCGAGATTGAGTTGCGTCAGAAGAAGGATGAAGTTGCCGAAGCCAAAGCTGAGGTTTCCGCACACGAAGCGCAGTTGGCGGATCTCAAGGCACGCATCGAAGCCTCCTGATCCTTTTTAGTTAAGTGTCACGGCCGCGCCGATCCCCACTCGGCGCGGCGGGACAAATTGGAAGAAAATAGCGGATAAAACTGGACCGATCCGTGCGCAGGGAGTAAAGTCGGGCAGGCTTTGGCGAATGCGGCCTTCGTAAGACGAAAAAATCGAAAACGGCGCCGCAACGATCCTTGGGTACTGCACGTATGACATCCGAACGATCCGCCTGGAAGCGCAGGCACCTCCTTGGGATGGAGGGACTTACCCGCACCGAGATCGAGCAACTGCTCGAAACCTCCGTTTCCATGCGAGAGGTGAACCGGCGCGATATCAAAAAAGTCCCCACCCTTCGCGGCAAGACCGTCATCAATCTCTTTTACGAAAACTCCACCCGAACCCGAGGCTCCTTCGAGCTGGCGGGTAAACGGATGTCGGCTGATGTCATCAACGTCTCCGTTGCGACCAGTTCGGTGAAAAAGGGGGAGACCCTCATCGATACGGTGGCAACGCTGCACGCCATGAATCCCGATGCGGTGGTGATTCGCCATGCCGATTCCGGCATTCACACCTTTCTCGCCCGAGAGCTTGATACCGCTCTGATCAACGCCGGGGACGGTCGTCACGAACACCCCACCCAGGCGCTGTTGGATATGCTGACGATCCGGGACAATCTGTTCCGCATGGGTCGCAGCGACTTCGAAGGGCTCACCGTGGCCATCGTCGGCGATGTGGCACACTCACGGGTGGCCCGCTCCAACGCCATCGGTCTGGCCACCATGGGCGCACGGGTGCGTTTCGTCGGTCCGCCCACCCTGATGCCCACCGAGGCGGAAAAGGCGTTCGGCGTGACCGTTCACCACCGTCTGGAAGAGGGCATCAAGGATGCCGACGTGGTGATGATCCTGCGTCTGCAACTGGAACGCATGGGCGGAGGGTTCTTCCCCAGCATTCGCGAATATTTCGAGTTCTGGGGCATGAGTCATGAACGGCTGAAACTGGCCTCCGAGGACGCTTTGGTGATGCATCCCGGACCCATGAACCGAGGCGTTGAGATCGCCTCTCCTCTGGCGGATGATCTGGAACGCTCCATGATCCTTGATCAGGTGCACAACGGCGTGGCGGTTCGCATGGCGGTGCTCTACCATATCTGCAACGCCAGCAGTCATCGCCAGAACCAGTAACCCGGACAGCAGAGACGGAACGATAATCGAGGAGTGACGGAGAGCATGACGGAAGGGGTTGCACTTCTGATTCGCGGTGGCAGGGTGATCGATCCGGCCAACCGTTACGATGCCACGGCGGATGTTCTGATCGTCGATGGCGTGATCCACGCCGTGGGTCGTTTCGACGCCCCCGCAGAGGCGCGCATCATCGACGCTGATGGTCTTGTGGTGGCGCCCGGTCTGGTGGATATGCATGTCCATCTGCGCGAACCGGGTTACGAATACAAGGAGACCATCGCCGGAGGTGCACAGGCTGCTGCTGCCGGAGGGGTCACCTCCATGGCCTGCATGCCCAATACCCGGCCCGTTCTCGATGATATCGGCGTGGTCCGTTTTGTTCTGGATCGCGCCAACGACGCTCTGGTCAACGTCTTCCCCATCGGTGCCGTCACCAAGGGCTTGCGTGGTAAGGAGTTGACCGAAATGGGACTCTTGCAGCGCGAAGGGTGCGTTGCCTTCTCGGATGACGGGTTCCCGGTGATGGACAGTGGCGTGATGCGTCGTGCTCTGGAGTACTCACGGGCGTTCGGAGCGCTGGTGATCCAGCACGCAGAAGATACCGGTCTGGCCGGCTGCGGCTGTATGAATGAAGGTCTGATCGCTACCCGTCTGGGGCTTCCGGGCATTCCATCAGAATCCGAAGAGGTGATGGTGGATCGGGATATCCGTCTCGCCCGCCTCACCGGTGGACGCTATCACGTTGCTCACATCTCCACCCGTGGCGCTGTGAATGCGGTGGAAGCAGCGCAAAAAGAGGGCTTGCCCGTCACTTGCGAAGCGGCGCCTCACCACTTTGCCCTCACCGATGAAGCGATCGGTGACTACGATACCAACGCGAAAATGGCCCCTCCTCTTCGCAGTTCCGATGATCGCGCGGCAGTTCTAGAGGCCCTTTCCCGTGGGAGTGTTTCAGTGATCGCCACGGATCATGCCCCGCATGATCTGGACAGCAAGCGGGTGGAGTTCTGCAAAGCGGCCAATGGTGTCGTCGGTTTGGAGACCATGTTGCCCGTCAGCTTGGAGCTCGTGCGTGACGGTGTGTTGGATCTCTCCGCCTGTCTGGCCACCATGACCTGCAACCCTTCCCGCCTGTTGGGCATCGACCGTGGCACGCTTTCGGAAGGACGGCCCGCTGATGTGGTGCTGTTCGACCCTGACGAATCCTGGACCGTTCGAGCAGAGAGATTGCACGGTTCCGCACGCAACACCTGCTTCCATGGCCGCCGGGTAAAGGGGCGTGTCAAAATGAGCATCGTTGCCGGACGGGTTGTGTTTGAAGATCGTCCGGACGTATCCTTTTGATTAACGAGTAGATCAGCGCGCACTGTTCACAGTTCTCACGGATCGGGAAGCGGGTCTTCCG
>JADGBX010000030.1 GCA_015231265.1 Magnetococcales bacterium
GGTTGCTGAACACCGTATCATCGCTGTTGAGCGCGGAACAGACCCCCACAGCATTGGACTCTTGCCCAAGACAAGTATGTGAAGTACCCATGAGACGCCCTTCGGAAAAGAGCGAAAGGACACGCGTCTCAAAAGCGCGGATCAAGAGACACTGTGTCAGCAGTGCCTGACTATCAAGGGCTTGCCGATTCATGGTTCTGACCGCATTCGGTGAGGTGAAAGTGGAAAGTAACGGGCAGTCTACCCGATTCATCAGAATGAATGAAGAGTGTGTCACATATTATCGTTGAACTGAGCCTCAACACACCTCCTTCTCTACTCCTTTAAGAAGAGGGGGGATAGATATCGTATCGGATCCGGCGTCCGGAAATGGTTCCCGTGGGTTGCATGTCAGGATCAAGCAACGGTGCTTTAGGGGGGCGTTTGACGACCACTCTCTTCCGAGCTACCCGCATGGCTGGTTTCAACAGAGAGCCTGCATCTCCATCATGGCCAACAAGTGCCCGCAGCCAGCGCATCTCTTTTTTCACCTGCGCTTTTCGACTCTGGGCATCGGGATACATGGGATCGAGAAGAATTGCATCGACTGAGGCGGACTCCAGTCTCTCCAGATAGGAGATCGCATCGCTTTTCACCAAGGTCATCCGTTTAAGCGTTGCCGCAAGAGAGGGATCGCGTTCGCCACGTTTAAGAGCATCGACAAGCAGTGCCTGTAGGATCGGCGATCTCTCGACCATTCTCACCTCAGCTCCAAGAGAAGCACACTGGAATGCATCTCCACCTAATCCTGCAGTCGCATCAATGACGCTATAGCTGGTCTGTTGTTCGACTTTGCCCAGCGTTCCAGGAATTGCCAATGCCTTGCGCAGAAGAATCCTCTCCGGCCCAGTGCCACGTTGTCGGTTGGCAGAGTGGCTAGAAAAATCAATTCGGAACGGTATTTCGCGAGAGGCGAGGGGATCGGACAGAGCGAAACCATCCCGGGTGACCAATAGGTAGAATGGTGCTGAATCATCCATCGGAGAGCGTCGGGTTTCCGTTGTTGTAATCACTGCCACACCCAATATATGCGCCAGCGCATCTGTCTCTTCTCTCCGCGACGGATCGTCACAGCACACAATCACGTTTCTCTTCATGATCAGACTATTTTCCACGGCTACAGGAACAGTTACACCCGAGGGTGACAGCTCATTAAGAGGTTCCATCATACTCCATCTTCTCGCAGTGGACAGTTGTCGTTCCCTGAGAATCCCTGCTCTTGGCCTGGAACATGCTTCCTTATTAACCATGTATTCGAGATCTGTTGTTGGTTTCAGTTTGGATAAGGAAGATCAATGGTAAACAGTGACAATAAACCGGTGGTTGCCTTTCAAGGGAAACGGGGAGCGTACAGTGAGCAGGCGTGCCGTGAACGCCTCCCCAACCATTTCTTCATGCCCTGCAACGCCTTTGAGGATGTCTTTACCGCCGTGGACAACAACAGTGCCGATCTGGGCATGGTGCCGGTTGAAAACAGTATGGCCGGTGTCGTCACGGACAGCTACGATCTTCTTGCACTACACCATCTCACTATCGTCGGTGAGCACTATCTGCGTGTACGGCACTCCCTTCTCGGCCCCCCGGATTCCCACCTTGACGACATTGCCTCGGTCTACTCCCATCCACAGGCATTGGCGCAGTGCCACTCCTTTATTAAAAAACATGGCTGGAAACGAATCTCCGTCTATGACACAGCAGGTGCTGCTGCTGATCTGGCTGAAGATCTTCATCCCAATTCTGCAGCCATCGCGTCGGAGCTGTGTGCTGAACTCTATGGGTTGAAGGTTCTGGCAAAGGATATCCATGACAGTTCGCTGAACACCACGCGCTTTTTGATCATCAAGAAAGAGGGAAGCCCTCTGGTTGACGATACACCCTGCAAAACCAGCCTTCTCTTCGAAGTGCGAGATATTCCAGCAGCCCTCTATAAGTGTCTTGGCGGATTTGCCACCAACAATGTCAACCTGACTCGTCTGGAGTCGCGTCCTGTACTTGGAAAACCGTGGACCTACCACTTCTATCTGGACTTTCAAGGCCGCACAGATGAGCATCGATGCGAGCTTGCCCTTGATGAACTCAGCTATTTCACCGAGTATCTCAAGGTTCTTGGCTGCTACCCGGAGTCGAAAAAACCGACGGAGACTGAAGCTTCTCCCAGGTAAATGCCGAAGAAGGACACAGACATTTCAGCAGAGTTGCCAGGAGTTTCGATGATCGCTTTTCCACAGATTGATCCCATAATCTTCGAGGTGGGACCCCTGGCTGTTCGCTGGTATGGTTTGATGTACAGTCTTGCCTTCCTGATCTCCTGGCCTCTGTTACGCCGCAGGGCTGCACGGAGGATGCCCAACCTTACCGTCGATGATCTCGGCGACATCATGGTCTGGACGCTCTTGGGGATCGTCATCGGCGGACGTATCGGTTATATCTTCTTCTACCACTTCGACTACTACTCCTCGAACCCACTGGCAGCGCTGAAGATCTGGCAGGGAGGCATGTCCTTCCATGGCGGACTCCTGGGTGGAATCGCCGCGTGCATCCTCTATTCACGTCGCTGCAACCATCGCTGTCTTGATCTGGCGGATCTGGTCTTTCCCCTGGTGCCCATAGGGCTCTTTCTCGGTCGTATCGGCAATTTCATCAATGGTGAACTCTGGGGACGCCCCACCGATCTGCCGTGGGCCATGGTCTTTCCAGCCGCCGATGATCAAGCCCGCCACCCCAGTCAGCTCTACGAAGCGTTTCTTGAGGGGATCGTTCTCTTTATCGCTCTCTGGTTGTTCGAGAAATTGAAACCACGAGGCTCTGGTGCACTGCTGGGAGCCTTTCTCATCGGATACGCAGGAAGTCGCTTTCTGGTCGAGTTCGCCCGCGAACCCGATGCCCATTTGGGCACCATCATGGCCGGCCTCAGCATGGGACAGCTCCTCAGTCTGCCGATGATTGCATTTGGCTTCTATCTGATTTATCGGGCCGGGCCTGCCGCTGTCGTTGACGGCAAGGCGACTCGGAAAGTGTGATCACCCATGCGTGGACAGGAGGATTTTCACCCGCTGCGAGAGGTTGCGGTGGGATTCCCTCTGAAACCGGGTGTCTACCGTTTTCTAAATGCATCCGGACGCGTTATCTATGTCGGGAAGGCCAAAGCGCTACGCAAGCGCGTGCTCTCCTACTTCTCCGCCTCAGTACAAACCGGATCAAAAACAGCGGTGATGCTGCAACAGGCAGCGTCCCTGGAACTGACCGTGACCTCAAGCGAAGAGGAGGCACTGCTTCTCGAAGCAGACCTGATCAAGCGTTACCAACCCCGCTATAATGTTCTGCTCAGAGATGGAAAGAGCTACCCCTATCTCCATCTCTCCACCAACCACCCCTTTCCCCGTCTAACCCTCTATCGTGGTGAGAGAAAAGAGCCCGGTCGCTACTTCGGGCCGTTTCCCTCCGTTCATGCTGTTCGAGGTTCGTTACAGTGGTTGCAGAGGGCTTTTCCCATCCGAACCTGTGATGATCGTCAGTTCGCCAGTCGAAAACGGCCCTGTTTACAGTATCAGATCAAACGCTGTTCCGGCCCCTGTTGCGACAGGGTGGAGGCTGAGCGGTACGGTCAATGGGTCGCAGAGGTTGTCCGATTCTTGGGTGGGCGTGACAATCAAGTCGTGGAAACTGTGCGACAACAGATGTGGAAAGCGGCAGAAGCACGGCGTTTCGAGGAGGCGGCTGAACTGAGAGACCGCCTCAAACAGCTAGAAAGAATCCAGCGACATCGCCAGGATGCCCCCGCGATACGGGGCGATGCCGATGTGATCGCGGCTGTCATCAAAGGAGGCTTGGCAGCACTACAGATTCTCATGGTGCGCGGTGGTCGCTTCTTCGGCAGCAGAACCCATTTCCCCAACCATGTCGACCACCACAGCGAAGCGGAAATCATTGAAGCGTTTCTAGGTCAGTTCTATACGGAGCATGCCAATCCGGGCACCATCCTTGTCAGCCATCCTCTGCCACAAAACGACTGGCTCCAGTCCGCTCTACAACAGCAATCGGATAGGCGTTCCAAAGTTGTAATAACCACACCACAACGGGGCCCGAAACGGCACTTGGTATCGCTCGGTCTGGATAACGCTTTGGATGCTCTTGATCGCCGCATCTCCAGCCGAAAAGGGGTTGCTGAACTGCTGGAGAGGATTGCAGAGGTTCTTCTTCTCCCGCAAACGCCCTCCCGCATCGAGGTGTATGACGTTTCCCATATCCAGGACACCAATCCCGTTGCTTCGATGATCGTGCACGGCTCGGAAGGGTTCGAGAAAGGCCAGTATCGTCGGTTTTCAATCCGAGATCGAACACTTCCGGATGATACCGCCAGGATGCGAGAGATTCTTACGCGCCGCTTCAAACGTTTGAAGCAGGCAGAGAGTGAAGAGGAAAAAGGGGAGGGGATCTGGCCTGATCTTGTTCTTCTTGATGGAGGACGCGGACAGTTGAACGTCGCTCTGGACGTATCTCGCGAGCTACAACTTGAGGGTATCTCATTCAGAGCGATCGCCAAGGGACCCGACCGTCATGCCGGTCGTGAGCGGCTCTTCTTGCCCGATGACCCGGAGCCCCTTATACTGGATCCGGGTTCAGCAGAACTCTTTTTTCTACAAAACATTCGTGACGAAGCACACCGTTTCGCAATAACATATCATCGTGCACGCAGACAGCGCTCTCAAAAACGTTCGCAATTGGACGGAATACAGGGGATAGGCGCTGCAAAAAAGCGAGCACTTTTAAAAGCATTTGGTTCTGTCAGGAAAATCGCCGACACCTCTGTCGATGAGTTGGCAACACTGCCCGGAATCACGGCTGAACTGGCACAACGGATACTTGATGCCATCAACCACCAGGAATAACGGACAGATGATCTGGAACCTTCCAAATCTTCTCACACTGTCACGCATCGGGCTTATTCCCGTCTTTGTGTCGTTGGTCTATTTGCCGGAGCCCTGGGGGCTTCTGCTACCGGCTCTCTTCTTCGGTCTGGCTGCTCTAACAGACTGGGCCGACGGCTACTTTGCCCGCCGCAGAGGCATGCTGACCTCCTTCGGCAAACTCCTTGATCCCGTTGCTGACAAGCTATTGGTCATCTCTGCACTGGTCCTCCTGGTTTCTCAAGGCCGGGCTCCTTTGGCTTTCGTCTTGATCATCATCGCCCGTGAGATCACCATTATGGCTCTGCGTGAATACACGTCTGGTCTCGGAATCGGAGGTGTTCCGGTCTCCCGTACAGCCAAGTGGAAGACCGGCTTTCAGATGGCTGCCATACTCATGCTTCTGCTCCAAAACGGACTCCTGGATATACCGCTCCAACTTCCTGGAGCCATCTGTCTCTTCATAGCAACACTGCTGACAGTCTATACCGGCTATCGTTACGTGGTTGGTGCATGGCCACATATTCAACAGAGAAATCAAGAAGCTGGGATGACCTGAAAAAGGATCTTCAGTGACTACTCTCCGTTGAGTATATGCAATGGTTGACGGGAGGATTGAGAGTTCGTATAGTGTTCCCGTTTTCGGCCATACGGCACCTGCTTCCATTCTCTGAAAGCCGAGTCGTACCATAACCGAAAGCGTCTAGGATGAGCGCGGGAGTAACTCAGGGGTAGAGTGCAACCTTGCCAAGGTTGATGTCGTGGGTTCAAATCCCATCTCCCGCTCCATTCCCCCCCCCTTTTAGTTTCATTGGACTTTAGGGCGTGTCTTCAATTAGCCCAAAACCGCGCTAGCGTACCACCAGCCCTTCAAGTTTGGCCTGAAAACACACCATGCTGCGTTGTTTGTCGCTCATATAGCCGTGCCAAACCACGCTCCTCACTCCTCTTGCCTGCTGCATTTTCAGGCACAAACGCGATAGTGTTCTAATTGAAGACACGCCCTAGTTTCACACCCATTTCTCACTGTCTGTTTCTTCGTTCGCATGACGTTTTGTCATGATATTTCGCAGAATACACAGGACAGTGCCCCCGCATTGATCCATGATGACCCACTTTGCTTTCATAACCGCTTGATTCATGGCTGTGAATTCGTCATGATGCATGCCGAGTCACCGAATCGTTACTGTTCTCGCTTATATTAATGGTGAGGCGGCTTCTGAGCAGATTTCATTGAATGGTTTTGATTTCTTTGTTTAGAATTAAATTGTTATGTGTCGATCATCTGGATTTGGGGGAATCCATACGGTCGATTTCAGAAGCGATACACCGCAATCACGCACACTTTGACGACCGGATTCTCGTCTCTCTGGAACGCTATCGATGCTTGAACTTCTGGAAAAAGGTGGGCTGCTCATCTATCCGATCGGGCTCTGCTCCATTTTGGCTGTAGCCATCATTCTGGAACGCCTTTGGCAATTGCGAAGAAGCCGTGTTGTTCCTGAGAAAGTGATCAGGAGAGTTGAAACACGGGTGCTCTCCGGTGATGTCAATGGCGCCATGGCAGTCTGTGAAACCTCAAAATGCGCCTTCAGCGCCATCATGCTCAATGCGTTACGTCTATCGGGCAAATCACGCGCCTTGATCAAGGAGAGCGTGGAAGAGGCCGGACAGAAGGAGATGGTGATTCTGGAGCGGTATCTCACACTTCTAGGAACCATTGCAGCTATCGCTCCGCTTCTTGGTCTTCTCGGAACCGTGCTTGGGATGATCAAGGTCTTTGCCGTTATCTCTACCGTCGGTGTCGGAGATCCGGGGGTGCTGGCTGCCGGTATTAGCGAGGCGCTCATATCCACTGCCGCCGGTCTCAGCGTCGCGATTCCCACCCTGGTCATGCATCGCCATTTCCAAGGCGTAATTGATCGATATGCTGTTGAGTTGGAACATTTCTCATTAATTGTGGTCGAACACATCAAGGGTTACGAATAAGAGGGGACGATCCATGCGTTTTCGCAAACGCACTCGGCAGTCGGTGACTCTGGATATCACACCGCTGATCGATGTGGTTTTTCTACTTGTCCTCTTTTTCATGGTTACGACCACATTTACCACTGTGGGAGGATTGCGGCTTGATCTTCCAGAAGCTGAAACCAATGAGAATGAAGAGACCCCGGAAGAGATCCGAGTCACTATTGATCGGGAAGGGCGGTTTCACCTGGAAGAGACACGGCTCAATGAAGAGGCGTTACGCAACGCGTTGATCGCCGCAGTCAAGAAACGGAAAGACAGAGTGCTGATCATTCAAGCTGACAAAAATGCCTCCCATGGGCGTGTGGTCCGTGTAATGGATTTGGCAAAAACTGTTGGCTTGAATCGACTGGCCATAGCAACAAAAAACGAAAAAGTGTTTGGTGATCTGGATAGTGCAGCAGACACAAGAAAATGACCGTGAATTGCCCGACAAATGTCGCATCTGTCTGAATATCGATCCAGCCGGATGAAACATCCACTTTCATTTCAAGGAAACTGAATTATGTTCTATGAGGACCAGAGGGTTGTTGTTTTCATTGATGGATCGAATCTCTATGCGGCCATCCGTTCCCTCGGATTCGATTTTGATTACAAGAAACTCCTGAGCTTCTTCAATAACCGTTGCCGTCTGATCCGGGCCTATTACTACACCGCTCTCGGCGATGAACAAGAGTATTCTCCCATCCGTCCACTGGTGGATTGGCTCGCCTACAACGGCTATTCCGTTGTGACGAAACCGATCAAGGAGTACACCGATCCAACCACTGGGGCCAAACGGACCAAGGGCAATATGGATATTGAAATCGCAGTCGGCATGCTCCAGATGGCGCCCCATTACGACCACGCCGTGCTCTTCTCCGGTGATGGTGATTTTCGAAGTGCAGTAGAGGCTGTTCAGGATCTTGGTAAGCAGGTTACCGTCATCAGTTCACTGCAGACCCAACCCCCCATGATCGCCGATGAGTTGCGTAGACAAGCAGACGAATTCATTGAGTTGAACGCAATTAAACAAGATCTTATCCGGAATGCCGATATGGGGAATCGAACCTGATCCGAAACGACTCTGATTAGGTACCCTGAACACGCTCCTTCCTACTGTGGACTCTTTTCAACGTCCGATGACAGGAGGTGTTCTCATGGAAAGACTCGATTCACTCTATGATCGTTGGCGCCAGATCGGGGACCTGCGCTGCAGGGACAAGGCACTGGCATCGCTGCTTGGCGGATCATTGGGCAAAACCGGAAAAATTCCTCGTTTCTGCTCCCGTACGTCTGATGCCCAGCGCGCCATGGATCGCGCATGGGCGCATCTGGAAGAGAACGCTCCCTATCGTGTCAGTTGCAGCGATTCCGGCCGGAAATGTCGTGTCGAATGGTGGCCGGATGAAGATGAACATCTGGTGACCCCCCTCTTCTCCACAGAAGCGGAGTCACGAGCCTTTGCTGCCTTTGCTTTCACAATGCTGGAGATCAAAACCGAATGAAAACGGTCGGTTGCGTAAACCCTCTTCAGTAATTTAAGAGTCTGAAGAATAACAAGGGGATGATGCTCTGAATCTCAGGGTTTCCATCCCCTTTTGTCGTCCTGTTGAAGACCCGACCAGCTCTCTTTCCCACCATGTTTTGCTCTTCTTTCTCCAATTCGGAACAATCAAGTCTTACCATAAAATGTGACAGACTCAGTGGGAGGGTTGCCGAACTCTCGCGAAGATGGTATTGATTCTCAAGGAATCAGGACATATATGATGAGGTGTACAAACTCGATACATTCTTCGAAGTTGAACGCCTTGCTTCACATGTGAGGCGCATAATAACAAATAAGGGCTCGATCCACCTTCCGATACCAAACGTGTCTGGATCGTGTTTTCCAAAAGGTACAAGAGGAAGCAACCACATGGGCAAGACCGCTTTTCTTTTTCCCGGTCAAGGTGCGCAAGCCGTCGGTATGGGCAAGGATTTGTACGACGTTGGTGGCAATGTCGGTGCAATTTTTGAGGAAGCCGATCAGGTTCTGGGTACATCCCTGACCTCGCTCATGTTTGAAGGACCCTCTGAAGACCTCACCCTGACCAGTAACACGCAACCTGCGCTAGTTACCACTGCTATCGCTGCCTTCCGTCTGATCACAGAACGCACAGATTTGAAACCGGATTACGTTGCCGGCCACTCTCTTGGAGAGTACGCAGCGCTCTATGCAGCCGGTTCATTGCCGGCCGCTGAGGTTCTGCGTCTCGTACGTCTGCGTGGAGAAGCGATGCAGGAGGCGGTCCCCGTTGGTGTCGGCGCCATGGCAGCCATGCTTAATATGAAGGCAGAAGTGGTTGAGGAGGTGTGTTCTGCTGCTTCCGAAAAGACAGGCAACATCTGCGTGCCGGCCAACTACAACACCTCCGCTCAGATCGTTATTTCAGGACATAAGGATACCGTTGAGCAGGCCGTTGCCCTCGCCAAAGAAAAAGGGGCTAAGCGCTGTGTCATTCTGCCGGTCTCCGCACCTTTCCACTGCTCACTCATGCAACCTGCTGCAGAGCGCATGGCCACAGCATTGAATGACGTTACGATCAGTGATCCTTCAGTTCCGGTGATCTGCAACGTCACCGCGGATGTCGAAACCTCCGGTGATGCTCTGCGTACCCGACTGGTTGACCAGGTAACCGGCGCAGTTCGGTGGGAAGACTCCATGCTGAAGTTACGAGAACTGGGTGTCGACACGTTCATTGAGCTTGGAACTGGACGCGTGCTCGCGGGCATGATGCGACGTATCGACCGCAAAGCAACTATGATCACCATCAATGGACCGCAGGATCTGGAGAAGATCACGGCGGGCTGACACACTCAGACCGGGTGTCACTCCACACGCGCACACCCTGTTCGGACAAACCCTATGGGATGCTCGAATGTATTGCAGTGCGTGAAGTGAGTCACTCAATCGAACACCTTCGGATCAGGGAAGCACACCATGTTGAAGGATCGCGTTGCCGTTATTACCGGTTCCACCAGCGGTATCGGACTCACCACTGCCAGAAAACTGGCTGCTCAAGGCGCTAATATTCTGGTCACCAGCATCGAAACCGACAAAATTCCCACGACTGTGGAAGAGTTGCGCGGTATGGGTGTGCAGGCTGAAGGTATCGAGTGCAATGTCACTGACGTGGAGCAACTGGAGAAGATGGTTGCCTTCACCATGGAGAAGTTCGGCAAGATCGATATCCTGGTGAACAACGCTGGCATCACCAAAGATGGCCTGTTGATGCGGATGAAGGATGAAGATTGGGATGCGGTTATGGCGATCAATCTCACCAGCATCTTCCGCCTCACCCGACTCACCGTGCGTCACATGATGAAAAAACGCTATGGTCGGATTATCAATATCGCATCCGTGGTTGGTTTTACCGGCAATCCGGGACAGGCCAACTATACTGCTGCTAAAGGCGGTTTGGTCTCCTTCAGCCGAACTGTGGCGAGGGAAGTTGCCAGCCGTGGCATCACAGTCAACTGTGTTGCCCCCGGTTTCATTCAAACCGCGATGACCGAAGCGTTGAATCCCAAAGCGCGGGACGCTATCCTCTCTCAGATTCCACTTGGTGCCATGGGGCAGCCTGAGGATGTTGCGGATGCCATCGCCTTCTTGGCATCGGATCAGGCCCGCTACATCACTGGTGATACCATTCACGTCAATGGTGGCATGTATATGGGGTAATTGTGCCGGCAGCACGCTTGGGTTATCTACAGCACTTCGTCTCGGATAATTCACGGTATGTCAGAGCTGATCTCTGCATGAAACTGCCTGAAGATTCGTTTACGCAGAGTTGGTCAATCTTGAACAGATGTCTGAAGATGGACCAGTGTGAACGCAAAGGGATGCGAGGTGATGAGTGCTCAGCCTCCACTACCCGGTAATGACATCGTTCGTACATTAATAAAAGGAAACAAACTGATGAGCGACATTCTTGATCGTGTAAAAAACATCGTCGTCGACCAGCTTGGTGTTGACATGGGTCAGGTTGAAGAGGATTCCAATTTTGTTGAGGATCTCGGTGCTGACTCCCTGGATCAGGTTGAGCTGGTGATGGCGCTGGAAGAAGAGTTCGGCTGTGAAATTCCCGATGAGGAAGCTGAGAAAATCACCACCGTCAAACAAGCCTTGATCTACATTCAAGAGCACATGGACTGAGGATAACACTTCAGATCCAAGCTTCTGTTGAGGCCTGTTTCTAGCGATCCCAGCCATCCACTTCGCGTGGATGGCAGCTGTTTCATCCGTCTTGGGGAGATGTTTCCGTGAATCGAAGAGTCGTGATCACTGGCGTCGGTATGGTCACCCCTCTCGGCACTGGCAAAGAGAAAACTTGGTCAGGGCTGCTTGAGGGGCGTTCTGGTATCGGCCCCATTACCTCTTTCGATGCCTCTGCCTATTCAGCACGTATTGCTGGCGAGTGTGACGATTTCAAGGTTGAGGACTGGATTCCCAGAAAAGATCAGCGAAAAATGGATCGTTTTATCCATTATGGTGTCGCTGCTTCGATCATGGCAATTCAGGATGCAGGTCTGGAATCGGGTGCACCCGACCCTGACCGCGTTGGTATCATCGTTGGTTCAGGAATTGGTGGCCTCACAGCAATCCAAAAACAGGCAATGGATTTAAAAGAGCGCGGTCCTCGTCGAATCTCGCCCTTTTTCATTCCCATGTCCCTGATCAATCTGATTTCAGGCCATATCGCAATCAAGTATGGTTTCCGCGGTCCCAACCACTCCGTGGTCACGGCGTGTGCAACAGGTACGCATGCGATCGGTGATGCAGCTCGGATTATTGCTCACGGTGATGCGGACATCATGGTTGCAGGTGGTGCGGAGGCGGCTATCTGCGAACTGGGTATTGGTGGTTTCGCTGCTGCCCGTGCCCTCTCCACGCGCAATGATGACCCCCAGGCTGCTTCCAGACCATGGGATGTGGGGAGAGACGGCTTCGTCCAATCCGACGGCTCTGGTGTCATGGTGGTAGAGACTTTGGAGTCAGCGAAAGCACGTGGTGCAGAGATCTATGCTGAAGTGGTCGGCTACGGGATGTCCGGTGATGCCAACCACATTACGGCCCCAGCACCCGATGGCAATGGTGCTACCCGCTGTATGCAGGCAGCACTGAAGGATGCAGGTGTTGATCCGTCGGATATCGACTATATCAATGCTCACGGTACATCCACTCCACTGGGTGATGTGGTTGAAACCGTGGCTGTCAAGAATGTTCTCGGTGACCACGCCAAATCAGTGATGGTCTCTTCGACCAAATCGATGACCGGTCATCTCCTTGGAGCAGCCGGTGGTGTTGAGGCGATCTTTACAGCCATGAGCCTCAAACACGGCATCATTCCACCGACGATCAATCTTGATGACCCCGATCCTGAATGTGATCTGGATTACGTGCCCCACACGACCCGTGAGGTGGATATTCGCTGCGCGCTCTCCAACTCTTTCGGTTTTGGCGGCACAAACGCTACCCTGGTCATGAAAAAGATGTCTTGATTGTCCGACGTCTACTCATAGCAATCATACTGGTTGGACTCTGTGTAGCAGGGTTTGCTGGCTGGAGCTTTCATCGGTTCTACCAGCACACCCTGCAGCACCCGGTGGTTTTTGTCATTCAACCAGGTTGGAGTGTCACCAGAATCGCGTCTGAACTCACCACTCATACTATCATCACCTCCAAAGAGTGGTTTCGCTTTCTGGTCTTGTGGACTGATCGAGTGAGCACCCCGCCGCCACCGCCTCTACAAGCTGGTGAGTTCCAGCTCTCAGTAGGTGCGCGTCCTATTGATCTGTTGCAGCAGTTCCGACAAGGACGGGTGATTGAACGACGATTGACGATTCCAGAAGGATTGACTGCTCGGGAAATTGGTCAGATTATGCAGAAACAGGGGTGGAAAGATGCCCCGGAGACACTTCTGGATCCTTCTCTACCCGCTAAGCTGGGCCTTGATACCCCTTCAATCGAAGGGTGGCTCTATCCTGACACCTACAACTATCGTCGACATGAAACGACGCTGGATCTCCTAAAACGCTTGACGCGTCGCATGCGTGTGATGCTTGATCGTGCTGTCAAGAACAGCTCCAAGCAGGGCAACGGTTTGACACCCTTCCAGCTCCTTATCCTCGCCTCAATCATTGAGAAAGAGACTGGAGCCCCATCCGAAAGAAAGCACATCTCATCGGTTTTTCACAATCGACTGCAACGCAAGATGCGCTTGCAGAGCGATCCGACCGTGATCTATGGGATCAAGAATTTCGACGGAGATATCACGCGGAAGCACTTGAGAACATACACTCCATACAACACCTACAAAATCAATGGCCTACCACCAACACCGATCTGTAATCCAGGAATAGCATCAATAGAAGCTGCTCTCGATCCTCTTGTTAGCAAGGATCTTTATTTCGTCGCCTATGGGGATGGGAGTGGCCGACACGACTTCTCTAAGACCTATAGAGAACATGCTGCCAAAGTGCGACGATATCAGTTGAAACGTTAGCCCGTATTATTATCAGTGGAATAGTGATTGCCTTTCCAACTGAGAACAACTCCCTGTCAAATCAAAGAGTCGGAAAGGGAGTCTGAAGAAGAGGGCGCTCTCTAATAGGGATC
The DNA here is from genome assembly GCA_015231265.1 of Magnetococcales bacterium. Taxonomy (GTDB): domain Bacteria; phylum Pseudomonadota; class Magnetococcia; order Magnetococcales; family JADGBX01; genus JADGBX01. The sequence goes on from JADGBX010000030.1 coordinate 13,615, forward strand.
CTTCAGGGAGAAAGCGTTGTCTCTGGATCATTACCATCAACAATCTGCATAATCTCTTCCTCCTGATCAAGAATCTCCAGTCCCACCCGATAACTCTCTTTGCCTTCAATATCTTCTCGAGAGCAGAAGGCGACACGGCAGGAGTAGAACTCCACCTGTGAAGGCGCAGAGATCTCCAACTCCACCTCCCGGCCCATGGGAAGCACCTGCGGTGACAAGATTCCAAAGCCTTGAAAAGAGAGATCCTGCACCGTGACAAATATCCGAGTCCGTTTGAACCGAATAATCCCCATATCTTGAGAGTCAAGACGGGACGTCAGCCTGGTCTCGTCCGAGGGTTCGCTCAGGTCTCCCTCTTCATCCTCATCGACGATAACGACGTCATCTTCGTGCAACTCTTGTTCAATCATTGATACTTCTCCAGATCATTGGATCTCGTTACAAACGATAAACCGTACACCATCAAGGAGAAACTCGGAAAGTTGATTTGGAAAGGAACACCATTGAAATTCTTTCCGAAACACTTACACTTCATGGATGGGGATGGTTGTTGAACCAGACCGATTCAGACTATTCTATCACACTGTTCATTGCCTCGTCTGAACCCAATCATTTTTCCGGGAATTTCTTTATGTCACTCAACCATAAACGGGATTTAAGATGATTGTGGGGACTAAGACTCTTTGAATTGAAGCAGCACTAGCCAAGTTCCCAGTGTGTGGATATCCGATCTGTTCGTCAAGCTCGGATCAGCACACTGAAAAGGAGTGAGAACCATCGATAACCAGCCAAACGATCAGATATCAGCACCACCGTCTCAGAAACATTCACTGCTCAAAGCAGGGAGTGTGATCGCGGCTGCCAGCGGTATGGTTTTCATGGGTTGGCTATTCTATCGCATGGTCGGTTTCATGGAGATAATGACCACCAGTGTCGTTGCCATGAGTTCAGACATGTCTGCCATGCGAGATGACATGCACACCATGGCCACGACCATGCAGGGAATGGGACAAGACATGCGGGAGATGAATGCCAGTATCGAGGACATGGACCGCAATATCCTGCAGATGAACAGCTCCATCCACTCCATTCAGACGGAAATGGCAACAGACCTCGATAGTATGCGGAAGGATGTCCATGTGATGGTGGAAGATATTCATCATTTGACCAATGATGTGGCCTGGATGGCGACGGATCTTAACGGCATGCACCAAAAGATGTCGGTGCTCACCTACGATGTCAACTATGGTGTCAGCTCGTTCACATCTCCCCTGCGATACCTTTCGAACATGGGCGGCCCTTAAGGGAGCCTCTTCCATATCGTGGTGGTCACTCTATTCAACAACGCTTGGTGAGTATGTGTACTACAGCCAAGACGACAGATGAAATCCCGCCATCCAGCAGAATCCTGTAAAAGGGTTTCATTCACGACAACACAAGATGGAAAACGTCTGACGACTGCTTGGGTAAAAAGCCCAGAGTGTTGAGATTGGCTAAGCTCAGAATCCTGTACATGGCAAGAGGGGGAACGGGCTTTAAGTATGAAACCCCTGGGCCGGCTCAGAGCAACTCTCTCTATGGCCTCCGGAATCCAAAGCTCCATTTTTTCCGTAATATCGACCCCGGCTGCATTGGTCAGAAGACGGGGAGAGGACTTTTTTGTCGAAAGATGCATGGGCTCCCGTGGAGTACCATACCCAGCTTCCGCCTCTGGACAGACTGGAATCACCGTACAAAGACCACCAAGAATCTGAGGGATGTGATGGAACAGTTTATGGGTTCCATCATAGCGTGTGGATTCTCCCATCAGACAGGCGCTGACCCATAGGGTAACACTCTCTTCGGAGGGCGTTGATTCTGGTATCATCGTTGTTGAATCAATGGTTGCGGTCATCCGGCAGAGTGATGTTCAGGGTATCACACAGTGCCTGAAGAGAGTCGTCAAACTCTTTGACGAGCTGATCCATCACCGCTCCAGGTTCACACGACGCATCGGGATCACGCAAAGTCTGCTCAAAGGCTCTGGCGTGTTCTGCAAGGCGAACCAGACTGAAATGTAACGCGACACCCAACAGCTTGTGGACATCGGCTGCCAAGAGCGCGCGTTCTTCTTCAAGAAACGGCCTCCTGGACGAGTGCTCAACCATATCCGTGAGCTGTGGTTTCCACTGATCGACAAGCATCTCAACGAACCGTTGCCAACGTTCTGGATTCTGGTCTCCACGCCTTTTGATCAAATCAGCATGGTCAAAAAGAGGGAGGTTCCTATCATTCATCACACTGTCATTCTCACTAATGGTAGAGACCGGTGAGGTCAAGCCGTTTGTAAACCCACCCTGCAAAACCGTTTTCAAGGATTCGACATCCACCGGTTTTGGTAGAAAAGCATCGATGCCGGCCGCTTTGGTTGCAACCAAGTTCTCTCGCATTACATCAGCACTCAGCATGACAATCCGGGGCAAAGCGTGTTCACACTGCTCCGTTATACTCTGAATGAAACCGGCGGCGGTGAGTCCATCCAGACCAGGCAGGTGAAGATCCATAAGAACAAGATCGTATTCTCTTCGGGCGAGATAGCAGAGTGCCTGATAGGCATTGCCGGCTGAATCGCAGGCTGCGCCGTTGGTGGCGATGAGAGTGCCAATAACCTCCTGGGTAATGAGATCATCCTCCACCAGCAGAACGGAGCGAACTCGGTGCTCTGATCTCTTGGGAGGATTGATTCTATTCTCATGCTTCTCATCTGGTCCCGATACTTTCCGGACAGTGATGTAGAGGCGGAACAGCGAGCCTGCATCAGGCAGACTTGCAATGGAAAGACGGGCATTGAATAGCGTTACAAGAGCCTGGCTGATCGCCAACCCCAATCCAACCCCCCCGAAGTGCCGTGTCATACCCTGGTCAAGTTGGTGAAAAGGTTCGAACAGTTCAGACTGTTTTCCGCTCTCGATGCCTATCCCGGAATCACGCACTGAAAACCGAAGGCGAACGTGTTTGTCTTCATGGCGAATGATATTCACCCGGAAGATGACTCCGCCTTTGATCGTGAATTTTTGAGCGTTGCTTAGCAGATTATGCAGAATCCTCTTTAACCGTACCGAGTCGCAATAGAGAAGATCCGGAACATTCTGGCCTATCTTCATCGTGAAGGTCAGACCTTTAGCCTCCATACGCCAATGGAAAAGCTGATCGATGGACTTCAGCATCGACCGCAGTGAAAAAAGAGAAGGATTAAGCTCCAGAGAGCCCGATTCGATCATCGATATATCGAGCACTTCTTCAACGATTTCATGAAGAAACTGACTGGACTGCTGCAGGATCTCAAAGTGTCGTTGCTGCTCTGTCGTGAAACCTGAAGTATCTATCTGAGGAAGAAGGGAGATGATTCCACTGAGCGGTGTTCGAATCTCGTGACTCATGGTAGCCAGGAAACGTGTCTTCTCTTCACTCGCTTTTTCAGCGTTTTCCTGAGCAGAACGCCTCTGAATCACTTCCTGATTCAGACGGTCGTTAGCCAGACGGAGTCGTTCCAGACCTAGATCGACACGCGTCCGTAACGACTGAGTCTCCAACAGCAGGCGCTCTTGGCTCTTGTGCATGCGGTGTTTGTAGGAAGAGATCTCCCGAATCAACGCATCAATCCCGGTCATAAGATGCTGAAGCTCATATTGCGGGGCCTGGGGGAGACTCAAACTCTGCGAAAGCTCCAGCAGTGTGCCGGATGCAGGATCATTACTGAGCGCCGGTTGAATCTGCCTGATCGATCTGGCTAGTGCATTGAGGGGGGCGGTCAGGTAACGCCGCCCAAGCCAGATGAAGAGGATCCATAGTACAGCGGTCTTGATCAATGAGTTGATGAGGATGACAAGAAATCCATCCTTAACCCGATCAAACACCTGTCGGGAACTTGAAATTATTGACAAACTTCCGATCGTGAACTGTTTGCCATCTTTGATATATACCAGTGGATGTTCATAGCCAAATAGAGTCTCCACACCCTCTTTAACACGAAAGAAGGTACTAAGCCCTTCCTGTTCACGTTGGCTGCGTTCATCCTGTTCCGGGACTCTCCCCATCTGTTTGAAGATAGGACCATTGCGATCTCGTAATACCACACCCTTGATGGTCGGAATCTTCATTAACCCTTCAAGAATCGCTGAAATCTGAATAATATCCGCTTCCCAGTACGCTTCCGTCAACGGCGGGATGAATGTCTCATGAAACGATCGAAGATCCTCTTTAATACTCTCTTGAGCGCTGAAATAGCCCACGGCCATTTGAGCCACAGTCAGGAAACCGGCAACAAGTACATAGAGCGTGAAAACACGGAAGAGAAGATGGACGGCGATGGAGTCCGTTCTCAAACGTTTCCATTTTCTGGGAAATGTTTCAGGTTTGACCAAGTGGGCGCACCTTTAAAATGATCACTGTCACCCTCTGTAAGAAGAGTGACGGTCAGTTAATTCTTCGACAATGAATGAATTGTGAGATATCCAGTCTGACTCTTAGGGCGTGTCCTCAATTAGAACGAATCCGTGTTTGTGACTGAAAATGCAGCAGGCAAGGCGTGAGGAGCGCGGTTTGGCACGGCCAAATGAGCGATGAACAACGCAGCATGGTGCATTTTCAGGCCAAACCCGAAGGGCTGGCGGCACACCAGCGCGGTTTCGAGCTAATTGAGGACACGCCCTAATCAATCGGTCAACAACAAACCGTCACAAGCGTACCATAATGGCAAAAAAGACACGCGATTAATCCTATTTCCAGAACCGGCACCACCTGAGACGATCATGATGATACCGGCAAGCTTCATACATCGAAAACGGGTCATAGAATCCTACGGACAGCTCCCATGGCAGCAGACGTTGTCAGCGCCGCGTAAGCCTTGAGCAAATTGGAGACGGGACGGGACCGATCCAGAGGCATAAAGGCATCCTTACCTTTGGCTTCCATCGCCGTACGGCGTTGATCCAAGATCTCATCGGTTACACGCACATTGATGGTACGGTTCGGGATGTCGATATCGATCATATCACCCTCTTCCACCAGAGCGATCGCTCCACCTTCCGCTGCTTCAGGAGAGGCGTGGCCAATGGAGAGACCTGATGTTCCACCGGAGAAGCGACCATCAGTGATCAGAGCGCACTGCTTGCCCAGATGCTTCGATTTCAAGTAGCTGGTGGGGTAGAGCATCTCCTGCATGCCCGGCCCGCCTTTGGGGCCTTCATAACGTATCAGCACCACATCTCCAGCAACGATCTCATCACCGAGGATTGCCTCACAGGCCGCCTCTTGGCTGGAGAAGATCCGCGCCGGACCGGAAAAGGTCCAGATCGACTCATCTACACCTGCAGTTTTGACAATGCAACCATCTTTGGCGATGTTACCGAACAGAACAGCCAGTCCTCCATCCTTACTGTAGGCATGCTCCATATCCCGGATGCAGCCGCCCTCACGGTCCAGATCCAGCTCCCAGCGAGCACTTTGTGAAAAGGGTTCCGTTGTCGGAATCCCTCCGGGAGCCGCTTGCTGACGGTTGAGTGTTGTATCAGAGCAGGTAGCGCTGCGCACATCCTGGGAGGAGAGAGCTTCGGTCATTGTCGGAGCGTGCACCGTGGAACAGTTCTCACGCAACAAACCGGCCCGTTGCAGCTCGCCCAGAATGGAGAAGACTCCGCCTGCACGGTGAACATCCTCCACATGATAGATCTCAGTAGAGGGTGCCACCTTGCACAGACAGGGCACCTCACGGGAGAGTCGGTCGATATCCTCCATGCTGAAATCCACCTCAGCCTCCTGGGCAGCTGCCAGCAGGTGCAAGACGGTGTTGGTGGAACCACCCATGGCGATATCCAAGCTCATGGCATTCTCAAACGCTTCAAAGGTAGCAATACTCCGGGGAAGAACCGCAGCGTTGTCCTTTTCATAGTAGTCACGGGTCATCTCAACAATGCGCCGTGCGCCCTCCAGGAACAACTCTCGGCGGTCGGAATGGGTCGCCAGTAGAGTGCCGTTGGCCGGAAGGGAGAGTCCCAGTGCTTCAGTAAGGCAGTTCATGGAGTTGGCGGTGAACATTCCGGAACAGGAGCCGCAAGTAGGGCAGGAGGAGCGCTCGAAAGACAACACATCCTGATCCGAGATCGATTGATCGCCGGCTGCAATCATGGAGTCGATGAGATCCGCCTTTCGCTGGGTTCCGTCTTCTAACCGCACTTTTCCAGCTTCCATGGGCCCACCGGAGACGAAGATCGCCGGGATATTGAGCCGGAGAGCCGCCATCAGCATGCCGGGGGTGATCTTGTCGCAGTTGGAGATACAGATCAGGGCATCGGCGGTGTGGGCGTTGACCATTGTCTCTACACTATCTGCGATCAACTCCCGAGAGGGCAGAGAGTAGAGCATACCGCCGTGACCCATGGCGATGCCGTCATCCACAGCAATGGTGTTGAACTCCTTGGCGATGCCACCCGCTTTTTCAATCTCCCGAGCCACCATCTGTCCCACATCCTTGAGATGAACATGTCCGGGAACGAACTGGGTGAATGAGTTGGCAACAGCAATTATTGGCTTGCCGAAATCGTTTTCCTTCATACCGGTGGCGCGCCAAAGAGCACGGGCACCGGCCATGTTACGGCCATGTGTAGAGGTGCGGGAACGATAGGCGGGCATGAGATCATCCTTTGTCATGGGAGAATGAATATGCCACATTCCCCCGGGTTGGCCGATCTGAGTCGGACAGTCGATTCTTATGAAACGTACACAGCAGTTGCCAAGGGACGATATGCAGAGGGATTGACTCCACGTGCTGCAAGTCGTCACGATCCGTTATTCTTCTTCCAAAGCACACCTGTGAAGGTGCACATCCCGAACAGGTGAGAGAGAGTCATGGCGCAATACTTTCGCATCCACCCCATCAATCCTCAGGAGCGGCTGGTAGCGCAGGCTGCCCGTATTTTGGAACAAGGCGGCGTCATCGTCTACCCCACAGACACTACCTACGGTCTGGGGTGTCTGATGAGCAATCGAAAAGGGGTGGACCGGATTCTCAGAATCAAGAGGCTTCCGGCTACGCATCAATTGTCGATCATCTGCGCAGACCTGTCGCACATTTCACGCTTTGCCCGTTACAACAACCAGATCTATCGCCTGCTGAAGCGTTTCCTCCCAGGACCCTATACTTTTGTTCTGGAAGCGACCCGTGATGTGCCGAAGAAGATTCTACCGAAACGCAAGACCATCGGCCTGCGCATCCCGGATCACCCCGTCTGTCTGGAGTTGATGCGCCATCTTAATGAACCGATACTCTCGACCTCTTTTCGATTGCCGGACGCCCCGATTCTCAGTGATCCGGAATTGATCAGGGATCAAGCCAACAGCTTGGTAGATCTCATCGTAGATAGCGGTCAATGCCCTGAAGTACCCTCTACAATCGTCAATCTCACGTCCGGCTATCCCGAGATTCTCAGAGAGGGGGCAGGGGATCCCTCGGTCTTCCAATAGGGAAGTTTGTGAAAACCCGGTGCCGTTTTTCACAATCCATTCTCAATTTTTCCTTTCGTGACCTTGCATTATTTGAGGCACAATGGTAGATATTCCTGACTTTTCATATCCACTTCGCACGCTCGCTCCCGTCGGCTTCCGGTGCCTGCCACCACGGAGGTTTCATGCCGACAGCAGGGAAGAGCGGAGGCGCAACCGGACAGACTGACTAAAGGACGAACGTATCATGGCAAAATTCTCCATCCGCGAACTGCTCGAAGCAGGTTTCCACTTTGGCCACCAGACCAAGCGCTGGAACCCGAAAATGGGCACCTATATCCACTCGACTCGCAACGGTGTTCACATCATCAACCTGCAGCAGAGTGTCGTGATGTTCCGTGACGCCTACAATCTGGTGCGTGATGTTGCGGCTAAAGATGGGCGCATTCTTTTCGTTGGCACAAAGCGACAGGTTGTTGATATCATTGCTGAAGAAGCACAGCGTGCCAAACAGTACTATGTCAATCACCGTTGGCTCGGTGGCACCTTGACCAACTGGCAGACCATTCAGGGCTCCATCCGTCGTCTTAAAGAGCTGGAAAAGATGAAGACCGACGGCAGTATCGAAAAGTTCACCAAACAGGAAGGGCTGCGTCATGAGCGTGAGCGCCTGAAGATTGAACGAGCTCTTGGTGGTATCAAGGATATGGAGCGCCT
>JADGBX010000310.1 GCA_015231265.1 Magnetococcales bacterium
TATTTTTCCGACGGTGGCCAAAGGCGGGCTCTGGATTGGTGGTGCGTATGGTTCCGGGCGGGTTTACAGATCCAACCAGTTGATCGGCACCTCTTCTCTCACCCAGTTGACCGTGGGGTTGCAGGCCGGTGGCCAGGCGTATAGCGAGATTATCTTCTTCAAGGATCGAACGAACCTTGAGGACTTCACCCGTGGCAACTTCGAGTTCGACGGTCAGATCTCCGCCGTGGTGGTCACCGCCGGAGCCGCCGCCAATGCCGACTATAATGACGGCGTGGCGATCTTCACCCTGCCCAAAGGCGGCCTGATGCTGGAAGTGAGCGTCGGCGGTCAGAAGTTCAGCTTCGATCCCATCTGAACACTCTGTTCGATCTCTGAAAGAATGACCATCCGCCCCACGGAGACCACGCAACCATGTGGTGATCGTGGGGCGGTTCTGTTTTAACGGGATTCAAGCGGGGTGAGGCGGTTGTCGTCTATTCGAAATGAAAGACAAGATTGCCGGTGACGGTGTTGATGTCCGCTTCGCCGGTGAGGGTGAAGTCACCCACTTCGGAGATGTAGTCGTAGTCGGCCCGGAAACCGATCTGGCGGGTCATGCGATACTCGGCCCCGACACCGAAAGCGAGGCTGGCATCCTCTTCGGCATTGTCCAGCCGATAGTTGCCGGTGGTGCTCTTCAGGTAGATGTTGGAGTCCACATCCCAGAAGACGACGCCCGCCTTGCCGAGAAAGCTGAGTTTCTCGGTGATCGGCACGATACCGATGCCGTGGACCGTATAGCCGATGGCGTTGATCTCGCCGTCGGTGCTGCCGCCGGTGATGGTGTTGGTGCTGGAGAGGTTGATATCCACATCGACGCGGCCATAGTCGGCGTACCCCACCTCCACCGCGAAGTTCTCATGAAAGTGGATGCCGACAAAAGCACGCCACATGAAACTGTTGATATCGAAGTCGGTATCGGAGCGAATGCCCGCTTTGAGCAGGGCGGCGTCGATGTCGGCGTTGCTGGGGGCGATGTCCGTAAAGGCGCTGCCGCCGATGCCGCCACCGATATAGGCGGGAAACTGCAGGGCGTCATCCGCCTGCGCAGTGCCCACGGGAAGGGTGAGCAGAGCGGCCATCATGGCCAGGGCGGAGGTTGCCGGTTTCGGACGAAGGCTCTTCATGGATGAGGCTCCCGGGGATTTCACGCTGTTGCCGGGATGAACCCATCGCAAAATCCGTCATCAAATCGTTGGTAGAGAATCCTGTATTCAAGCCACAATTCCAACGATTTGTCAACCTTGCCCTGGTGGCTGTTTGCATCCATACACCCCTGTTTCGGATTGGGGTAGACTGAATTGAGGCATCAGTACGATTTCGGGAGGGATCTGCTTCATGAACAACAGGTTGATGATCGGTATCACCGGCGCCAGCGGGGCTCGGTTGGGTGTGCGCACCGTGGAGATGGCGGGTGAGCTGGAGGTGGAGACCCATCTGGTGGTCTCCCGAGGCGGGGAGGCGACGCTGTTTCACGAAACGGGTCGCGACCTGCCGAGCGTGATGGCGCAGGCGGACTTCAGCTATCCGGTGCGTGAGATCGGCGCGCAACCGGCCAGCGGCTCGTTCAAGATGGTGGGCATGGTGATCGTTCCCTGCTCCATGAAGACCCTCTCGGCGGTGGTCAACAGCTATGCCGACTCTCTGCTCACCCGCGCCGCTGACGTCACGCTCAAGGAGCGGCGTCCTCTGGTGCTGGTGGTTCGAGAGACACCGCTGCACAAGGGGCATCTCGATCTGATGCGGCGGGCGGCGGATCTGGGGGCGGTGATCTTTCCGCCGGTGCCCGCCTTCTATCACCGTCCCGAATCGATCGAGCAGATGGTGGATCAGATGGTGGCGCGCATTCTCGAACCGTTCGGACTGGAGCACCCGGCGCGCCGGTCGTGGCCCGGTCTCTCCCCGTGATGCCCGCCGCCGAGGGGGGTGATTCCCGCGACCTCCCCCAGCAAGCGCCCCTCTGGTATGCCGATCTCCACATCCACTCCCGCTACTCCCGCGCCACCAGCCCTCTCTGCACGTTGAAACATCTTGCCGCTGCGGCGCAACGTAAGGGTATCGCTCTTCTTGGGACGGGGGATTTTACCCACCCCGGCTGGATGGCGACGATTCGGGACACCCTGGAGCCCGCCGAACCGGGGCTGTTCCGCCTGGCGGGGCGGAAGGCCGACGGGGAGGCGCCGGGGGTTCCGAATCCGATGCCGGTGCGCTTCATGCTGACGGTGGAGATCGCGACTATTCACAGTCAGGGTGGGCGAGTGCGGCGGGTGCACCATGTGGTGTGCGTGCCGGATCTCGACACGGCGGAGGCGCTCAACAGAGAACTTGGGGAGATCGGCAATTTGAACGCCGATGGTCGCCCCATGCTGGGGCTCTCCTGTCGCAATCTGTTGGAGATTGTGCTGGAGTGCGGAGCCCGGCGGGGCGTGCGCACGGTGCTCTTTCCTGCGCACATCTGGACGCCGTGGTATGCTGCTTTGGGGTCGAAATCGGGCTTCGACTCTCTACAGGCGTGTTACGGCGATCTGGTTGAGCACATCTTCTGTGCCGAGACCGGGCTCTCGTCCGATCCGGCCATGAATCGGCGGCTCTCCTCGCTGGACCGTTTCCGCATGCTCTCCTTCTCCGACGCCCACTCCCCGGAGGTGGTGGGGCGGGAGGCGACGCGTTTCTCCTGCACCATGAACTATGACACCCTGTTCCGAGCGGTGCAGGGAGTGGAGCAAGGGTTCGAGGGAACGGTGGAGCTGTTTCCGGAGCACGGAAAGTACTATCTGGACGGCCATCGAAAGTGTGATGTGTGTTGGCAGCCGGTTGAGACCCGAAAGCATGAAGGGCGCTGCCCGCAGTGCGGCAAACCGGTCACCGTGGGGGTTCTCAACCGCATCGAGGCGCTGGCCGACCGGCGGCAGCCTGCAAAGATCCCCCTGGATGCCCCGTTTCGCGCTTTGATCCCTCTGAGGACCGTGGTCGCCCAGATGTTGGGCATGAAAACCACCGGCGGCAAACGGGTTCAGGCCCGTTGTCGGCAGATTCTCTCGACGCTGGGGCCGGAGCTGCCGCTTCTGGATACGCTGCCCATCGAAGAAATCAGCCGTCGTGGCGAACCGGCGTTGGCGGAGATGATCGGGCGCATGCGTCGGGGGCAGGTCGCGCGTTCCGGTGGTTACGATGGCCTTTTTGGAACCGTTCGCATTGATGAAGAGTGAGACGCTGCATGACCTCTGAAAACAGACCCTCTCCCCTTCATGATCCTCCTGCGCTCACCGTCGAGGATGGCGGTGATACTCTGCATCTGCACCTCTCCGGAAACTGGCGGCAGGCCGAGAAGATTCCCGGTCTCGAACCGCTCACGTCTCATCTTGCGGCGTCCGATTCCGGCGTCACCACCGTGGTCGTCGATGCCGAGGGTGTCAGTGCTTGGGGCAGTGGCTTGCCGGCAACGCTACTGGAGGTGGAGGCGGTGGTGGTCGGTCATGGCGTGACGCTCCGGCACGGGCAGCTTCCCCAAGGGGTTGGCCAACTGTTGGCGTTGGCACGGGCGCCGTCGTCCAGCGGGGTTCCCGGTGGTTCCGA
>JADGBX010000311.1 GCA_015231265.1 Magnetococcales bacterium
TTCAGTCACAAACGCTGATTCAGGCTCATTGAGGACACGCCCTAAAGCCCTGAAGAATTGTGCTGAGCGGCAAAAATCAGTAGGATAAACTGTTTATAGAAAGCATGATACCTTTTAGTCTCTGCTGTTTCGGAGGATTAGTCGCTGTTTTCCAGTTCTTTATCAGTTGCAGAGTTATCACAGGCGAGTATCTGTTTCTGCACGCCGTGCATGTCGTGCATGTCGTGCATGTCGTGCAAATGACGACACTCTGTCGTGATCAAGTCTAAGGAAAAAGAGGTTTTACACTGATAGTTTAGATTTTGGTTTTCGTTGATAATAGTGTGACTGAATAATCCTCTCTATTCTCTAATACGATAGCCTGATGACACGATGTTACGGGGTAGTAACATGGCTGGACGACCGCGAATTCACAGATCTCTTGTCGCTCTCTTTCTGGTTCTGCTGCTTGGTTTTGCAGGGTCGGGCAGGGGTGTGGCGGCTCCAACGTCGTCTTCTCTTGTCGCTGATGCCAAGAAAGCGATGTCCGCTAACGAGCCTGCCAAGGCGGTGGCGCTCTATCTGAAAGCGCACGCTCTGGCGCCCGATAATCCCGATATTCTGCACAATATTGCCGTGCTCTCTCTCACTACCGGTGAGATCGATCAGGCACTGGACTTCTTTCGAAAAGCGTCGGAACGGGCGGCAAAGGAGAAGCGGCGCGAAGATCTGGTGCTCTATAACGGCCAACTCACCGAGCTGATGCAGAGTGAACCGGCCTGGGTTGCCGAGAAGAGACAGAGCGCTTCCATCTTTCCCAACAATCGCAGTGTCACCCGTGTATTGAATGCGTGGCAGACCCATCAGAACAGCGCCCGTACTCTGCATGAGAACAACCAGCACCAAGCCGCCTCCGAAGCGTTGCAAAAGGGGCTTGAGGTGGTGCGCATGCAGTTGGGAGAGAAGCATCTCTTCTCCTTTTCCACCGAGCGTGATCTGGCATTGGTCAAGCACTCTGCCGGTACGCTGGAGGAGGCTGAAACCCATCTGAAAAGCGCGTTGACTGCTGCCACGGAGGTGTTGGGAGCGGGTCACCCCGAGACTCTCTCCATCCATCAATCCCTGGCGGAGTTGCATCAAGACCGCTGTGCCTCCGTCGACGCTATCCAGAGCCGTTGGCAGATTGCCGACGACGCAGCGGATGCACTCACTGCCAACCACCCGTTGACACTGGAGGCGAAACGGAACTACGTCCGTGCTGTTCAGAGCGGTGGCAACAGTGCCGATGCGTTGGAGATTCTGGTAGAGACCTGTTCAACGACAACCGCCAACTACGGTGCGTGGCATCCGATCACGGCGCAGTGTCGCCTTCAACAGGCGGCGCTCCAGGCGAGCCTGGGTGAACATGAGACCGCCATCACTCTTTACCAAGAGGTGATTGCCATCGAAGAGGCGCTCTCTGCCACGATGAGTGAACAGGCGATCGAAGCGTATCGGGGAATCATCGACCAGCAGATAAGCAAAGGGGCCTTTGCCACAGCCGAGCAGCAGGTGACTGCTCTGGGGAAACAGTTGCAGAATGGTGGGAACGGCTCGCCGCATTTGGTGGCTTCACTGAAGGCGACCATGGGTCGCATACGCACAGGGCAGGGCCGTTTCAACGAAGCGGTCACCGTGATCACCGAAGCGCTGGCAATCTTCGATGCCACGCTGGGGCGGGATCATCCGGACAGCACTGCTACCCGGAGTGAACTGGCCGAGACTTTGCGCCATCAAGGGAAACTGGTGGAGTCGGAGAAGCTGTTCCGGCAGGTTCTGGCAAGCTATCAGACAACTGTCTGCTCCAACCATCCGGTGATCTTCGTTGTCAAAAATAATCTGGCCCTCACCCTTGAAAACCAGGGCCGCTATGATCTGGCAGAACCCCTCTTCAAAGAGGTGGTGCGTGAGACCCGCACTCTGTTGGGTGATACGCACACCACGACATTGAGCAGCATCAACAATCTGGCCCTTCTCCATGAGAGCCAGGGGAACTTCGAAAAAGCGGAGCCGCTCTACAAGAGTGCCCACACCTATCTGGTCAAACGATTCGGCAAGAACCACACCGATGCGCTCTCCGTTGAGAACAATCTGGCCTATCTCTACATGCTGCAGAATCGGTATGCCGAAGCGGAGTCACGGTTTCAGTCGGTTGTGAATGCCTGGGGGACGACGCTGGGCAAAAAGCATCGCCGCACCCTCAAGGGTATGAACAATCTGGCCCGCGTGCATCTGGCGTTGGGTAAACTGGAGGAGGCGGAAAAGGGGTTCGCCGATGCGTTGAAAGGGCGTCGGGAGGTGCATGGCGAGCACCATATGGACACCATTCGCTCCCTGCACGACATGGCGATGCTGCACCACGCCAGAAAGCGACACGATCGCTCGACGACCATGTTGCAGGATGTTCTGAAGCGCGCATCGAAAGCTCTTGGGCCTCAACACCCCTATACCCTTGAGATCATCCAGAGTCTGGCGCGGGTTCAGGAGGTACAGGGGGAACTTCTCAAGGCGTTCTTCACACGTAAGACCGGGTTCGAGAGGCGAACCGAGTTTCTCGATCGCATGCTCTGGGTAGCCGGTGACAACGCTAGAGAAGGGTATGTCCGTCTGCATCGACCGGAGCAGGACGCTTTCCTCGCCCTGGTCGCCGGGTTGAAGGATACCTCCCTGGCGGGCAAGACGGTGCTCGATATTGCTCTGAAGCGTAAGGGAGTGCTGCTGAAAGTCACCTCGGAGATCAAGCAGGTGGTGGCGCTTTCGCACGATCCGAAACTTGCTGAACTCTCATCGGAGTTGACGGAAGCTCGCAAGCAGTTGGCGTCGCGCACGCTGGCCGGTCCCTCCTCGGAGAGTTCCGATCAGCATCTTGACACCATCAACACCCTTGAGAACACAATCGATGAGTTGGAGCGTCGTCTGGGTCGCGCAAGTGCCCGCTACCGTCAGGCGATTCAACCCAGTACCGTCAAGATGTTACGGAAAGAGCTGCCACCCGACTCGGCTCTGGTAGACTACATGGTCTACCAGGATAGTGATGGCGTCGATCGCATGATCGCCGGCGTCATGGTCAGAAAGGGGAGTGCAGCGCCCCGAGTGCATGCGGTGGTGTTCAAGAGCCCCATGAAAGAGATTCATGCGGCGATCAAGGAGTATCGGGAGCTGGTTCAGGAAGAGGATGTTGAGGAGGAGGAGATCTTCGAGTTGGGTGTTGCGCTCTACGACCGGATCTGGACACCTCTACTGAAGCACATCACCGGAATTCCGGTAGTCTATACGGTACCTGATGGAATCTTGAACATCACACCGTTCAATGCTCTGGTCACCCATAATGAGCGCTATCTGATTCAGGAGACCGACCTCCACATCCTGACCAGCAGTCGTGACCTTCTCAACAAGAGGAAATCTGCCGAAAAGAGCGGCAGTGACGTGCTCACCATGGCTGGGCCGGACTACGACACCACCAGCGGTAGCGTGACTAAAGCGCTGGAGCAGGCACGTCAGCGCCGCTCTGCAACGGTCTCCTCGCCGGTGGGTATGGGGCTTCGGGCCATGAGCAGTGGCATGCGCGGTCTGAAGTTCG
>JADGBX010000312.1 GCA_015231265.1 Magnetococcales bacterium
TCCATGGACAGTCGCGGCACGAAGTCGGTGGGGCCGTATCAGGCCACTCTGTTCGGGGCCATCAATGGTTTGACCTTCCCCTATGCCCGAACCTCCCTGACGGCTGTACAGACAATGGAGTGGGATGAGCTCCACTATCTATCACTCGCCCATGAAGAGGTTCTCACGTCAGGCGGGCTCAAGGCCGATGTCAGCGTGACCTACAGCATCAGTGAGCCCGGAACGGAGGTGTTGCGGGCGCTTGAGCTGATAAGTGAGAGCCTCACCGTGAAAGCGGGGCTGCGCTATCCCGCCATTCGCAGCAGACAGCAGAATCTGAGTCTGTTCGGCAAGTTCGAGATGCGGGATTCAGAGAGCGAACAGCTCTCCACGGTCACCAGTCGGGATCGATTGCGTCTGATCCGTACCGGCTTTGAATACGACTATTCCGATGCGTTGAACGGCGTCAATCAGTTCAATGTCGAGTACAGCCGGGGACTCGGCATCCTCAATGCAACCGAAGACAACGATCCCCTCAAGTCGCGCTCGGATGCGGAACGGGACTTCTCGAAGTTCCTCATCACCGCCTCCAGAACCCAGGAGCTGTGGGCCAACTGGAGCGCCTATCTCGGAATACAGGGACAGGTGGCGTTGAATGGTCTTTCGTCCAGTGAAGAGTGCGGGTTCGGTGGTGAGTCCTACGGGCGGGCCTACGACTCCTCCGAGATCACCGGCGACAACTGCATCATGGGCAGTCTGGAACTGCGTTATCTCTTTCGGCCCGAATCCAAGGACAGCCTGCTGAAGTATGCGCAACTGATCGGCTATTACGATCTCGGCCAGACTACCCAGAGAACCGTGCTGAACACTCAAGCCAAGGCGAACAGCGCCTCCTCCGCCAGTATCGGTCTGCGGCTTGGGTTCGATCACAACGTTACCGCCTTTGGTGAAGTGGCAAAACCGCTGACCCGGGACGCTTCCGAACAGGGTGATGACGATGTTCGGGTGTTCGGTAAGATCAGCGTCTCATTTTGAGGGTTGACGATGGATAGCAAGAAAAAAGATTTCAACATCCGTAACAGAACCCGTGGCACGCTGCGGAGAGGGGCGCTTTCGCTGGCGGCACTCTGCGCCCTGATGGTTCCAATGGCAGCACGCGCCAATCCCGAGGGGGGCTCGGTGGTGGCCGGGTCGGCGACGATCACCCGGGAGAGCGCCACCAAACTGGGCATTACCCAGCACACCGACAAGGCAATCATCAACTGGAAGAGCTTCAATATCGGTGCGAACGAGCACACCCAATTCAGACAGCCTTCCGCCTCCTCCGTCGCACTGAACCGGGTCGTCGGCAGTGCCGATCCCAGCCGGATTCTCGGCAAGCTGTCGGCCAACGGACGCATCTTCCTGGTGAATCCCAATGGCGTCGTCTTCGGCAAGAACGCCGTCGTCGATGTGGCGGCGCTGGTGGCGACCACCCACGATATCCGCAATGAGGATTTCCTCGCCGGACGGATGAACTTCACCATGCCCGGCAATGCCAAAGCCTCGGTCATCAACCGGGGCAGTATCACGGTTGCCGATCAGGGATTGGTCTCCTTTGTCGCTCCGGGCGTGCAGAATGCCGGGGTGATCGTAGCGCGGTTGGGCAAGGTACAACTGGCGTCCGCCAACGGCTTCACCCTGGATCTCTACGGCGACCAGCTCATTCAACTGATGGTGGATGACGAAGTGGCCGAACAGGCCATTGATGAAGAGGGCAATCCTCTGAAGGCCCAAGTGGACAACGCGGGACGTATCACAGCCGATGGCGGATACGTGCTGCTGACGGCGAAGGCGGCACGGGGGGTCGTCAACAAGGTGGTGAACACCTCTGGTGTGATCGAAGCCCGCAGCGTCATGGAGAAGGACGGGGAGATCATTCTCTCCGGTGGGACGTTTGGTCAAGTGACGGTGGATGGTGTGCTGGATGCATCTGGTAAAGGCGATGGAGAATTTGGAGGAAAAGTACAGGTCACTGGCGAAACGATTCATTTGACAAGCCGTTCAAGGATTGATGTTTCAGGTAACCGCGGCGGTGGAAAAGTGCTGGTAGGAGGTGATCACCTCGGGGGGACTGCAGATTCGCAATTGACCTCTGGATATGGGTTGACCATGGAGAGCTACCCTGTTCCGCGAGCAACCGATGTCAACATTGCAGCAGGTTCCATCATTGAAGCCAATGCGATCCATTTTGGTAATGGAGGAAAGATCGTCATTTGGGCCGACAACACCACGAATTTTGAGGGTGTCATCAATGCCAGAGGTGGAATTGATGGTGGGGATGGAGGCGTTGTTGAAACATCAGGGTTCGTGAATATCAATCAGTTGGGTAGTGTTGATGTGTCAGCGCCCAATGGTGTGCGTGGTGTGTATATTGTGGACCCTGAAGGTGAAATCGTTTCATATCTATCATGGTCTGCATACGTGCATTCAACCAGTGGGTATCGGGAGGATCCAGAGAATATCTCAAGCGTTATAAGCAATGGGATGCTATATCTTCGACCAAGCTTATCATCAAAAAGCTATTATTGGTCGAATTTTTTATTAGACCTTCCTGAAGAGTTGAGCGCTGAGAACTCAAAATTAGAAATAGTTGTTAGAAATAACAGTCTAATAGGCGGCTTAAGTGGGTATGATACAAATGTATACCTTCGTAATACAGTTTCTAGTGGAGGATTTGGTGCCCGATTTATGGGTGCAAGCTGGGCTGACAGCTACACAAATATTTGGGCTGGCAGTACATCTATGAGAGGCCTATCCTCTTTAGTTAAAGATCTTACAGACTGGCATACTCTTTCTGTTGAGACTGATTCTGGAATAATGTCGGTTTACTATGACAATATAAAGATACAGGAAATTGATGCGAGTACGGCCAATAAATATAATAGAATACACCTGTTAACAAAAGGTGGTGGCCAGATACAATCAGTAAAGCTTTGGAATAATGGGAATTTAATAGTCAATGATGATTTCTCTAAAACGACCGTAGCTTATACTTCATATGTCACTGAATCTTCAGAAGAAACGGAAAATTCTTCGAATGAATCAGACGAAACAAGTGGTGGAGAATCGACCGGAAAGGGTAATAGTGGAAGTGAGGCTGGAGAGGAGTATTATGATGTTGATCCGTCGGTGGGGATTGAAGATCCGGGTGATGGAAACGATTCTAGGACTCCGCCTGAAGATGATGATAATGAAGAGAAACGCATTCCATCACCTCCTGTCTTTCCACCACAAAACGAACAGATTTATTCGCCACTATCTATTGTCAATACTCCAGAAGCAGTTGTCATAAAAAGCGCCATCACACTTGTCGGGCAAGGTTCTGAGAATATTAAGATTCTTGGAAAGGCCGTTAACGCAATTCAGCTTGTAGATTACTTGATTTCAGGTGAATTTGATAAGGCATCTAAGAAAGTCGCCCATATCTTGGCTGGTAAAATTATTGGAAGCCCATACGGGTTCATGCTCAAATCTTATAAGATAGCCGAGTATCTTGCGAGAACACTTGACCGAAAGATCTTAAAGATCGCTCATTATAGTGTAGTTGGCTTATTATTGCATAATAAGAATAGTC
>JADGBX010000313.1 GCA_015231265.1 Magnetococcales bacterium
AGGCGTTTGCCGCCCAGGTGATCGCCTGTCAACGCGCCCTGGATGAGGACACCTTCTGCCGCACCGAACTGGGCCGTGACAGCCGTGTCGGTGAGATTCCCCTCGCCCGCCTCAATCCGGATGGCGGCGGCATCTCGCTGGGCCATCCGGTGGGGGCCAGCGGCGCCCGCATCGTTCTGCATCTTCTCACCCGTCTGGAGTGGAACCGAGCCGATCAGGGTGTGGCTTCCCTCTGCATCGGCGGGGGCCAGGGGGGTGCCATGCGCATCGAACGCCTTTCGGGAGAGGAGTGATCATGACAACGACAGAGACGACGTGGCAGCACTTTTCGGTAGAGCACGACGCCGAGGGCATCGCCTGGGTGATCTTCGACCGGGCCGACGCCAAGGCCAACAGCCTCAACGGGGCGGTGATTGCGGAGTTGCAGCGGCTGGTGGAGGCGCTTGAGGGGTTGCAGCCGCGCGGGGTGGTGTTCAGGAGCGGCAAGCGCAACGGCTTCATTGCCGGGGCGGATATCCGGGAGTTCGTGGCGCTGGAGGATGAGCGGCAGGCGCTGGGTCTGATCCGGACGGGACAGGGAGTGATGGATCGCATCGCCGGGTTGCCGTTTCCGACCGTGGCGATGATCCACGGCTTCTGTCTCGGGGGCGGGATGGAGCTGGCGTTGGCGTGTGACTACCGGGTTGCCGACGACGCCTCCGCAACCCGATTGGGACTCCCGGAGGTGCAGTTGGGGATTCATCCCGGATTCGGTGGCAGCGCCCGTCTTCCCGCCCTGATCGGCCATGTTCCGGCCATGAACCTAATGCTCACCGGTCGCACCCTCAGCGCCAAAGCGGCCGCAAAACAGGGGGTGATCGACCACGCCGTCCCGACGCGCCATCTCGAACGCGCCGCCCGGATGATGATTCGCAGCCGTCCCGACCTGCGCCGTCCCGGCATGATGCAGCGGCTCCCCGGCTGGTGGCCCCTGGCCGCCTATACCGGGCGCGCCATGCGCAAACGGGTGGCGAAAAAGGCCCCGGCAGAGCACTATCCCGCCCCCCACGCCCTGATCGACGTCTGGCAGAAAGGGGTGCGCTCCCACCATCGCTGGATGGGTCTGGAGGCGGACTCCGTGGCGCGGCTCATCGTCACGCCCACGGCGCGGCAGCTGGTGCGGCTCTTCTTCCTGCGCGAGCGGTTGAAGGGGTTCGGCAGGCGAGGGGGTGGCGGTTTCAAACGGCTGCACGTGATCGGGGCCGGGGTGATGGGTGGCGATATCGCCGCCTGGTGCGCCCTGCGCGGGTTGACGGTCACACTTCAGGATCTGGAGGTGAAGAGCATCGCCGGGGCGCTGAAGCGGGCGCGGGGGCTGTTTCGGAAGAAGCTGCGCCATCCGCGAAAGGTGCAGGCGGCCATGGATCGACTCCGGCCCGATCCCGAGGGGTTCGGCGTCGCCGGGGCCGATGTGGTGATCGAAGCGGTCGCCGAAAAGCTCTCCATCAAGCAGAGCCTCTTCAAGAGTCTGGAGACCCGGGTCAAACCGGAGGCGATTCTCGCCACCAACACCTCCAGTCTGCCCCTTGAGGAGATCGGTGCGGTTCTGGAGCGTCCTGAGCGGTTGATCGGTCTGCACTTCTTCAATCCGGTGGCGAAGATGCCGCTGCTGGAGGTGGTCTCCTGCCCGGCGACCGACTCCGAGGTTCTGGCGCGAGGATTCGCCTTCGCCAACGCCATCGGACGTCTGCCGCTGCCGGTGAAGAGCGCACCGGGCTTTCTGGTCAATCGGGTGTTGATGCCCTATCTGCTGGAGGCGGTCACCATGAACGGCGAGGGGATCTCCACCCTCCATATCGACACCGTTGCCCGTCGCTTCGGCATGCCCATGGGGCCGCTGGAGCTGGCGGATACGGTGGGGCTGGATATCTGCCTGTCGGTGGCGGAGGTGCTTGGCGACCACTTCGGCAAACCGGTGCCGGAGGCGCTGCGCAGGCTGGTGGAGGCGGGCCATCTCGGTCGGAAGAGTGGCCGTGGATTCTATCACCATCACGGCGGCAGGAAGCGTCCAACCCCGGTTGTCACCGGTGGCTGTCTGCCGGAGCGGACGGAGGTGCGGGATCGCTTGATCACGCCGTTCATCAACGAGTCCCTGGCCTGTCTGCGCGAGGGGATCGTCGCCGATGCCGATCTGCTGGATGCCGGGGTGGTGTTCGGTACGGGATTCGCACCGTTCCGAGGCGGTCCCATGAGCTATCTGGCCCATGAGGGGGTGGAGGATGTGCAGCAGCGCATGCAGCGGCTGCAACAGACGTGCGGGGCGCGCTTCTCCGCCGATGCCGGCTGGGGAGATGGCGCGATTCTGAAGAGTCTTGAAGGGTTGTCGGACCACGCAGCCGCCACATCCTGACCAGAGGGAGGAGAGAACGACCATGAAACAGATCGACACCACTTCTCATCACCACAGGCCCGGTCAGACGGTGATTCCGTTACCGCCGATCCATCGTCAGGGCGCCTTCGGCCATCCCGATACGGGCATCGGAACAGCCACCATCACAACCAGGGGGTGGCGGGCGTCACTCCATCCGGATCAGGATATCATCCTGCCGGAGGAGGCGGTGACTCTGCCGGGACTGTTCCGGGAGCGTCTGCACCGGTCGCCCAACGCCATCGCCTATCGCCAATTCGACCGGCTCTCCGCCACCTGGAAGTCGTTCACCTGGAAACAGACCGCCCGCGAGGTGGGGTGCTGGCAGGAGGCGCTGAAGCGGGAGGGGCTGAAGCGGGGGGATACGGTGGCGATCATGCTCAACAACCGTCACGGCTGGGTGGTGATGGATCAGGCGGCGCTGGGGCTCGGATTGGTGGTGGTGTCGCTCTATGCCGATGATCGCCCCCGCAACGTGGCGCACATTCTCAGAGACAGCGGCGCCAAAGTGCTGCTGATCCGCGACATCGCCATCTGGAACCGCATCGGCTCGGCGCTGGTCCCTCTCAAGCGGTTGAAGCGCGTCATCTGCCGTCGCCGCTCCGGTGAGCGTCCCGATGATGGGCGCTTCACCTATCTCTCCCACTGGGTAGCGCCGGGGTATCACCCCATGGTGCACCAGGAGTCCGGCCCGGACGATCTGGCCACCCTCATCTACACCAGCGGCACCACCGGTCGTCCGAAAGGGGTGATGTTGAGCCATCGCAATCTGCTCAGTAACGCCTATGGCGGTGTGTTGAAGGTGACGGTCTTTCCCGGTGATCGTTTTCTGTCGTTTCTGCCGCTCTCCCACGCTCTGGAGCGCACTGCCGGATACTACCTGCCGATGATGGCCGGTGCCGAGGTGACCTATGCCCGGTCGGTGGCAACGCTGGCAGAGGATATTCTTCTGGCCAGACCGACGCTGTTGATCTCCGTTCCGCGCATCTACGAGCGGATTCATGGCCGTCTGGAGGAGCGGTTGGCCGACGGTTCGCCCGTTGCACGGTGGCTCTTCCGGCTCACCGAGTGCGTCGGGTGGCGCCAGATGCGTCATCAACAGGGCAAGGGGCCGTGGATGCCGATTCTGTTGCTCTGGAATCTGATGAAAAAACTGGTGGCGGATAAGGTTCTGGAGCGGTTGGGGGG
>JADGBX010000314.1 GCA_015231265.1 Magnetococcales bacterium
TGAGGCTCTGCCTCAAACTCCGCGAGGGAACCCGTCCCCTCGACCCCGAGATGTTTAAAGGCCACACAGTGAACGGCCACGGATTAAACACCTGTTCAGGGGATCCTGCGCGCACTTCGAACCCCCTGAACACACTAACTTTCCTCCTAAAACTCCCCTGCCATCTGCTGCCGCAACTGATACGCCTTTTTGACCAGCGCATCATGATCGGGCTTGGAGGCATCGAAATAGCCGGGATTGGCCATCACCTCCGCCAACTGCTCCTTGAGAAGAGCGGCATCACCGTGATCCCTACCCATTCCGGCAGGCAATCCGCGATCTCCATGCAACTGTTCACCGATGGCGGCGAAGAGACGGATCATGCGAGGATCGTTGCCCAAACCGGTCTGGTCGAACCACTGTTTGATGGAGTCGCCACCGAACTCGTGCACCGCCCGCATCGCCGCCCGAACCCGACCATCGTACCCCCCCTGCCACTCGTTGCGCAGAGCGTTGAGGCCCCTTTCGTGTTCGAGGGTGTTGCGCTGGGTGACGGTGGAGTGGAGTTCGGCCTGATTCTGCATGTACCAGCCGTAGAGGCCGGAGAGTTGATCCTGACTGAGGCCCAAGGTGTGGGCGGTCTCCTGAAGAGCGCCGAGGCTGTCATCGTCGGGGGTGAGTTCCGGGGGCAGATCGATCTGCGGCATCACATACTGAGAAGGCTCTTCGGGGCGGCCCAGGCGGTCATAGACGCCCTGCCACTCCTCGTCGTTTTCCGGTAGAGGGATTTTATCACGGCCCAACATCTGCTCCAGATTCTTGTAGGAGCCGGCCAACGACTCGATGCTGGAGAATTTATTGAGGCTGGGATCGTCCCGCAGCGCCTCGGGCAACTGTTCGCGCCAGTTATCAGCCGAAGCGGGCGACGCGCTTTCATCGGTGACAGCCTCTGGAGTGTAGGTCGGAGCGGGATCGCTCATCTCGGGCGCGGCGGGCTCTTGGGGGGAGGTGGAGGGGAGAAGGGCGTCGTTGACAGGGGTATCACTCATGGTTGTCGGCCTCGGTCATAAGGGTTTGCAGGGCGTCGGTGTCGGTGCCAAGCTGGTTGAGAATCAGCAGGGTGACGTTGCGCATGCCGTCTCGAAACGCCGCTGTCTGAAGGGAGGTGTGATCGTCGCTGAAGACCGGTTCCATCATGGAGGTTTGGCGGATGAGATCCTTCAATACCCGCTGCCCCTCTTCAGAACCAAAGGTGATGGCGTAGTCGCGAGATCGCTGTTCAGCGCTGTAGGAGGGGCGGTGTTCGGCGTGGTGTCGTTTCATGAAGCGTGTCTCCGTGAAGGGGAGGGGAGAAGGGCGTGGAGAGGAGGAAAAGGGGAACGTGAACGCGCCCCTCTCTCTCTCCTCGTGGCGGCTGCGCTCAGGCTCGTGAACCACTGCGGTTCATCTGCTGACGCAGGCGGTAGGCCTTGTTGACCAGAACGGCGTGATCCGGTGCGCTGGCGTCCTGATAGCCGGGCTTGGCCATGATCTCGGCGATCTGCTGTTTCAAAGAGGTGGTGACGAGACTTTTCTGATCGGAATCAAGGGGTGCGGCGTCTCTCTGCTGCGGGCGGCGGGCAGTTTCCAGGCGCTGCGCCACCTTGGAGAAGAGCCGCATCAGGCGAGGATCCCTCTCCAAACCGCTCTCCGTGAGCCACGTGCGGGTCTCGTCGTTGCACAGGGCATGCATGGTGCGGCGGGCGGTTTCGGCCTGCTGATCAAAGCGGCCCTGCCACTCGCCGCGCAGGGCGTTCTCCTCGGAGTGACGGGCGATCTCCTGCTCGGTTTTCATGGCGTTGAGTGCGTCGCTTTGGGTTTTGGCATGCCAGTCGTAGAGCCCGGACATCTGCGCCTGGGTGAGGCCCAGTTCATGGGCGGTTTTGCGAAAGGCGTCCAGATCCTCCGGTGTCGGGGCGAGATCTTCGGCGTGCGAAACGTCGGGAAGTTCGTAGCCGGAGGGGGTGTCGGGACGGCCAAGGCGGTTGACGAGGGCGTCTCGTTCGGCGTCGGAGCGTGGCAGGTCCAGCTGCTCGCGGTCCAGTGTGTTGGCCTTGGCGCGATACGCTTCGGCCAGAGAGGTGATGTCGGGGAACGGTTCCAGCGTCGGATCGTGCCGCAATCTCCGGGAGAGTTTCTGTCGCCAGGTGGGAAGGGGAGCCGGGGCGTCCGTCTTCTGTTCAGGATCATCGCGGTTCCACTCGGGCGTGTCCAAATCCTGTTCAGGATCGGCGTGGTTCCACTCTGGATTGTCCGTCTTCTGTTCAGGATCGGCGTGGTCCCTCTCGGGAGAGTTCTGATCCTGTGTGCGGTAGGTGTTCGCCGCCTCCCAGAGCCAGTGAGCGCGTGTTTTAAGAGAGTCTCCGGCCTCCTCTTCCGAGCGAGAGAAACCGCGTCCGACACTGTATCCCGGTAGTCCGACCAGGGTGTAGTTCACCAACTGCGTCGAGGCGCTACGGCGGTCTTCGGGCGTATCGGCGGTGCGGGCGAGTTGCAGCAGTGTTCTGCCGAAGAGATCGGGGCTGAGCAGGGTGTCCAGCGCCTCCAACTGATTCCGGGAGAGGGGGAGATTGCCCGTGTCGTGTTTGAGCGCACCGGCACCGTCGATGAGCAGATCAAGCAGGGGATCACCTGAGGAACCACCGTCCGAACCACTGCGATCCCTTGCAGCGGAGAGCAGCGCCATCACATCCGGGTCCAGCACGGTGTCGGCCAGGAGGGGGAGGGGGGAGAGATGGGGTGGAAGATCGAGCTTGCCAAAGGCGTCTGCATGGTAGTCGAGAACGGTCTGCAGAGGGATGTCGTGGCCGGTTTTCGGGCTGTGGATATCGGCCACGTCCTCGATGTCGAAGCGCGCCATGTAATCCTCCAGCATCAGCGTATTCTGCAACAGATCGTGGAACGCCTCCCGCTCTTCGTCGCTCCAGTCGATGCCGTGTTCATTCAGGCCGATATCGATGCTGTTTCTGGTCAGCAGACCCCAGAATCCGTGGCTGCTGGCGCTCTCTTTGCCCAGTTGGCCGTAGTGGTGGCCTTTGTCGATCAGCAGTTGGTAGTAGCCCTGATGGTTCCCCTCCAGCAGAAGGTTTCGCAGGATCTTCTGATCTTTGGTGGTGAGGGGGTGTGCGGTGTGGGTGTTCATGCGTCTTCCTTTTCGGAGAGAGAGGTGGGATTTGGGAAGGGTTGTCAGAGGTGTGGTGCTGTTTTCAGCCACGTCTGTGGTTCCGCACCTCCTTTCAGGGGGGTGTGGCCACGTCAACGGCAGGGTTAACCAGTGTTGTTTATATCCAGAGAGGAACCGCGCCGAATAGGAACGGAAAGTCGTCAGCCACAGTGAAGTGAGCGATGGGCACCGGACCTAAAAAGCACACACTCACCGTCGCCAAAAATATATGGGTGAAATGGGCGCGCTTGGGTGTGGCTGATTGTGATGGTTTGGTCGGGGGGCGGCAGTGGTGTCGTCTCCGGGCTCCGGCTGGCCCGAGGCATCGTTGCGTTTGGCAAGCCTCTTCACTCCGCCGTTGAATGACCGTGTGTGGAATCGATCCTTCCTGGCCAGGAGTCGCCCGTTTAC